>JACOWC010000124.1 GCA_016177005.1 Methylocystis sp. | reverse complement strand
CGTTCTCGACCGTGAAAAAATGAAGCGCTTCGAGGAAGCGGCGATCGTCTTCGGCCTTGCGGCCGCGACGCGGGAGGCAGGCCCGAAACACCGCGAGCGTATGCGCCCAGTCTTCCTCATCCATCCGCGTCGACATGGCTTTGATCTCCGACTCAGTCGGAGTCCTATGAATCATACCTGATTCCGCAGGGGAATCCCCAAGCTAAACTCAATCGCAAATTCGTCCACACGGCCTAGGAGGAATGAGGATTATGAACTCGGAACCCACCCCGTGTGCTATCCGCAATTTAAAATTCGCCTATGCGACGGAAACCGATAATAATTGCGCCTCGCGCGAACTCAAATGCAGAAATTTATCAGTTGGAGCGAGGAAAGAGGCGAGGCATTTGCGGGGCCAGCATGAGGGGTCTCTGCTCATTTTGTGCGATGGTGACGCTGTTCAAAAATAACGATATATGCGCAAAACCCAAACCATTGACATAAAAGAGCTTGTTCTGTGCCTAAGTTAGGTACAAAATTCGGGTGCTTATTGCCGCCTGAAGGGGCGGCCTTTTTGTTGTATGATCGCGCGTCACCAACAGGACATCATTGCGAAGCTGAAGGAAAACGAGGCGATCTTGCGCGCGCGCGGCGTGATGCATGCCGCGCTTTTTGATTCACGCGCCCGCGGCGACAACCGCGCCGACAGCGACATCGACATCACGGTCGAGATCGCGCCAGAATTCCCGATGGACGTGTTTCAGTATATCGGCGTCGTTCACGTTATCGAGGACTTGTTCCCTGTTCGCGTCGATGTTTCAAATCGCATCGCCCAAAAACCCCATGTCCGGCCGTCGGCCGAGCGTGACGCGATTTATGCCTTCTGATTCCGCTAAATTCGGTTTGTATGACATCCGCGACAATATTCTCCTCGTGCAGGGTTTTGTCGCGGGGCTGACCTTGGACGCGTTTAGCGAGTTGCGTCTGCATTTTTACGACGCGACGCGCGCGCTCGAAATCATATCGGAAGCGAGCCGTCGATTGCCCGATGCTCTACACGAGAAGCATTCTCATTTGCCTTGGCGCGCCATCAGGGATGTTGGCAATTTCTATCGGCATCAGTGTACGACAACGTGACTGAACCCTACGTCTGGGCTACGGTGCATGAGCATCTTCCGCCGTTGCTGGCCGCTGTCCTTGCGGAAATCGAAGCGCTTGATGACGCGCCATGATCTACGGCTACACGCGTTTCGATCGACGGCCAGCGCGGCGACGCACAGATGAAGGCGCATGTGCGACCATTGCCGGGATTTGCCGCAATGTGGACGCTATTTCAGAGACATATCCGGGCTCGGGCGAAATCGATGCCGTGGATGGACATGAGCGTTTCGGGCAGGGCGCGTAACGAGGCCATGAAACGCGGGCTGATGGCTGCGGCGCTCTTTGCGATCGCCGTCCCATGCTCGACGCACGCCGGACAGCCAGGCCCGGACACAAAAGACGTCTCGTCAAAGCAGCAGGAATTGCGCGGCGTCGAAGAAACGATGGACGCCGCCCGGCAACGCGCCCGTCAGCTCGAAGAACAGCTGGTCGACCACGCCGCCGCTCGCGAAAGGCTGAACGGCGCGCTCGTCGACGCGACGGCGCGGCTGCAGGAGACGGAAACGCGCACGGCCGAGATCGAGGCGCGGCTCGCGACGCTCACCGAGAACGAGCGCAAGATTGCGTCGTCGCTCGACAGCCGGCGGGCGTCAATCATCGAAATTCTCACTGTCCTGCAGCGAATGGGCCGGAGGCCGCCGCCAGCCCTGATGGCGCGCCCGCAGGAGATTCTCGAAGCCGTGCGCGCGTCGCTCGCGCTCGGCGCGGTGCTTCCGCAAATGCGCGCCGAGGCGCGGCAGCTTCAGCGCGACTTGACCGCCTTGGACCAGGTGCGGGACGGTGTCCGGCGCGAACAAAATCTTCTTGGCGAACAGCGCGCGAGCCTCAAGGCGCAGCGCGAAAGGCTTGCGCCGATGATCGCCGAGCGTCAGGAGGCGCTGTCGACGTCGCAAAGCGCATTGCACGCGGAGACGGAGCGCGCGCGCGCGCTGGCGCAGCGCGCGACGACCCTCAAAGACCTCATCGCGCAGATGGAGGCCGAAAGCGCGGCGGCGGCGCGCGCGGCCGAAGAGGCGCGCAAAGCCGACGAAGAGCGGGCGAAGGCTCAGGCGAAACTTTCCGAACGAGAAAGGCTCAAGGCGCTGTCCGCGCCATTCAAGGACCCGGCCCGGCTTGCCCCGGCGGTCGCCTTCGTCGATCTCAAAGGTCGGCTGCCCGCGCCGGCCTCCGGACAGATCGTTCGCCGCTTCGGGGCGCCGGACGGGTTTGGGGGCAAGGAGAAAGGGCTATCGATCGCCGCGCCGGAAAATGGCGTCGTTGTCGCCCCTTGCGATGGATGGATAGCCTTTTCAGGGCCTTACCGAAGTTATGGACAACTCTTGATCATCAACGCCGGCGGCGGCTATTATGTGGTCCTGGCCGGCATGAGTCGCACCAATGTCAATGTGGGACAATTTGTTCTCGCGGGTGAGCCGATAGCCAGCATGGGAGACGGAGCCGCGCAAACCGCGGCGACCATCGCAATCGGCGCGAAGCAGCCCATTCTTTATGTTGAGTTCCGCAAGGACGGAGCCTCAATCGACTCGGGCCCATGGTGGGCGAAGTCAGACAGTCGGAAGGTCGGCGGATGATTCGCAAAACAGTCCTCATCGCTACGGGAATCGCTATTGGAGCAGGATGCGCCACGCTTGGCCAGCAGGCGCGCGCCGTCATCGGCGCTCCGGCTCAGGCGGCTTCCGCCGATACTTACAAGAACCTGAGCCTTTTCGGCGACGTGTTCGACAAGGTGCGCGCCGACTATGTCGAGAAGCCCGACGAGCAGAAGCTTGTCGAAAACGCCATCAATGGCATGCTGACCTCGCTCGACCCGCATTCGAGCTACCTCGACGCCAAGGCCTTCAAGGACATGCGGACCCAGACCGAAGGCAAGTTCGGCGGCCTCGGCATCGAGGTCACGCAGGAAGACGGGCTGGTCAAGGTGGTCGCGCCGATTGATGAGACGCCCGCCTCGCGCGCCGGGATACTGTCCGGCGACCTCATCGGGGCGATCGACGACGAGACGGTACAGGGCATGACCCTCAATCAGGCCGTCGACAAGATGCGCGGCGCGATCAACACGCCGGTCAAGCTGACCATCTTCCGCGGCAAGAACAAAGATAAGATCGAGGTCAAGCTCGTCCGCGCCGAGATCCACATCAAGTCGGTGCGCTCGCGCAAGCAGGGCGACGACATCGCCTATGTTCGCATCTCACAGTTCAATGAGGAGACGGCGGAAGGCCTGCGCACTGCGATGGCCAAGGCGCAGCAGGATATCCCCGCGGACAAGTTCAAAGGCTACATCATCGATTTGCGCAACAATCCGGGCGGCTTGCTGGATCAGTCGATCCAGGTGGTCAACTCCTTTATCGACAAGGGCGAAATCGTTTCGACCCGCGGCCGCAACGCCGATGAAACCCAGCGCTACAACGCGCGCGGCTCCGGCGACCTGTCGAAGGGCAAGCCGGTCGTCGTGCTGATTAACGGCGGATCGGCTTCGGCGTCCGAAATCGTCGCCGGCGCTTTGCAGGACCATAAGCGCGCGACGCTGATCGGCACGCGGTCCTTCGGCAAGGGCTCGGTGCAGACCATCATTCCGCTTGGCGGCAGCGCCGGCGCGCTGCGCTTGACGACGGCGCGCTATTACACGCCATCGGGCCGCTCCATTCAGGCCAAGGGCATCGATCCGGACATGGTCATCCTGCAGGAGGTGCCGGACGAGCTCAAGGGCAAGGACGACACGAAGGGCGAAGCGTCGCTCAGGGGCCATCTCAAGAACGGCGAAGACGAGAAGACCGGCTCGCAGGCCTATGTCCCGCCGGATGAGGCGAAGGACAAGCAGCTCAACGCGGCGGTCGAACTTCTGCACGGCAAGCCGAGGGCGCAAATCCTCTCCGAGCAGACAAAAGAAGTCGCCAAGGACACGACCAAGCCGCCGGCCAAAGCCGCGAATTGACGCGGCGGGCCGCGGGGCTTAGGCAATCGGCGGGAGCCTCCGACCGCCGATGAGCTTTCTTACGACTTACGCTAACCCAACGCGCTTTCTGCGGTTTGCGGAAGGCGCGCTGCCGTGGCTCTCAGGCGCCACGCTGCTTCTGCTCGCGATCGGGCTCTACGCTGCCGTCACCGCGCCGCCCGATTATCAGCAGGGCGAAACGGTTCGGATCATGTACATCCATGTGCCGTCCGCCTGGCTCGCGATCTTCGCCTATGTGATCATGACCTCGGCGTCGCTCGGGGTGCTGGTCTGGCGCCATCCGCTGGCCGACGCGGCCCAGAAGACCGCCGCCGATCTCGGCGCCGCCTTCACCTTCATTTGCCTGGTCACAGGATCACTGTGGGGCAAGCCGATGTGGGGAACGTTCTGGGTGTGGGACGCGCGCCTCACCTCCATGCTGGTTCTTTTTCTGCTTTATCTCGGCCTCATCGCCGTCAGGCAGACGATGGACGACACGCCGCGCGGCGCGCGCATTGCGGCGATCATGACGCTCGTGGGCGCCATCGACATTCCGATCATCAAATATTCGGTCGATTGGTGGAACACGCTGCATCAGCCGGCCTCGGTGTTTCGCATCGGCGGCCCTGCGATCTCGGGCTCGATGCTGTGGCCGCTCGTCGTCATGGCGCTTGCTGCGACGCTGCTGTTCCTGACGCTGCATGTGATGGCGATCCGCAACGAAATCCTGCGGCGCCGCCTCGCGCGGCTTTCGATGCAGGCCGTGCGCGCCGGGGAAGTCGCCGGCAATGAGAGCATGGAGGCGGCCGAGTGAGCGACCACTGGTTCTATATCGCGGCGGCCTATGGGGCAGCCGTCGCCACGCTCGGCGTGGTGACCTTGCGCATTGTCATCGACTATCGCCGCCTGCGCGCGGCGCTCGCGCGTTTCGGCGCGGCCGGCGCGCGCGATGAGGGAGAGGGCGCGTGAGCGACGCCGTCGCGCCGCGTTCGGCGCTGCGCTTCCTGCCGCTGGCGCTGTTCGCGGCGCTGGCGCTCGTTTTCCTCGTGCGGCTCTTTGCCGGCGACGCGGCTCGAAGGACTTGCGGGGGTTCCGGGCCTTGCGACGCAAGATTTGCGCAAGGGTCACGTCAGCCTCGTCAATGTCTTCGCCAGCTGGTGCGGACCCTGTCGACAGGAGCATGCCGTGCTGATGGCGATCGCCGGCGACGAAGCGCTCAAGGCGAAAGGCGTCGAGCTCTACGGACTTTCCTATAAGGACGAGACGGCGAACGCCTTAAATTTCCTCGCGGAGGGCGGCAATCCGTTCGCCCGCGTCGGCGTCGACCCGGCGGGCCGCACAGCGATCGATTTCGGCGTCTATGGCGTGCCCGAAACCTTCGTGATCAAGGGCGACGGAACCATCGCCTATAAATTCGTCGGGCCGCTGACGCCTTCCGCCATCGCGACGACGCTCCTTCCCGAGATCGAAAAGGCGATGGCGGGCGGCGGCGCGGCGGCGCGCTGATGGCGCAAGTTATGGCGCTCTGAGGAAGAGTCCCGCTGTCAGCGCCGCGCCGATCACGACGATGAAAATGCGCAGGAGCTTTTCGTCGATGTGATGGATCAGGCGCGCGCCGGCGATCCCGCCGATCGTCGCGCCGGCGCTGGTCGCCAGCGCCTGCGGCCAGTGCAGATCAGGCGAGAACAGGAAGATGGCGACGGCCGAGGCGTTCATCACGCCGGCCAGAACATTTTTCGTCGCGCTGGCGATGCGCACGCCCTGTCCCGCCATGGTCAACGCGGCGACCATCAGAAAGCCGATGCCGCCGCCGAAGTAGCCGCCGTAGATCGAGATCAGAAATTGCGCGAGCGCCGCGCCCGGGGCGCCGAGATGGGTCTGCGTTTCGCCGGGCTTGCGAAAGAAACTGCCCCAGGCGAAGACCACGGTCGCAAACAGCACGAGCCAGGGCACGAGCTGCGCGAAGAGCCCGCGCGGCGTCGCCAGCAGCACCGCCGCGCCGACGGCGCCGCCGACGATGCTGATCACGAACAGCGTGCGCAGCGACAGACCGTTGGCGCCCGTCGCAAGCTTGCGGCCGGTCCAACCGGTCGCGACCTGCGCCGGAAACAGCGCCACGCAGGACGTGACATTGGCGGCGAGGGCGTCCATCCCCGTATACATCAAAGTGGGAAGGGTGAGGAACGAGCCGCCGCCGGCAAGCGCATTCTGCGCGCCCGCCCAGGTCGCCACGGCAAACAGCAGAATGAAAGCCATGCGCGCCTATGTCAGGTCGCGTCAGTCAAATCAAGCGGGCGGACTCCATCATCAGCCCGTCCGCAATAATCCGCACGAGCATTTCCAGCTGTTCATCGAGGAGCTCCGGCGGGGTGTCGGCGATCTTCTCCTCAAGTCCGAGCGCGACGACGCCGTGCACCGCCGAGAACAGCGTTCGCGCGAAAGCCGCGCGGGCGACGTCGCCCGCTCCGGGCAAGAGCCGCGAGAGCGGCTCGTCCAGCCGATTGAACAGGCGATTGCGCGCTTCGACATACCACTGTGGCGGGTTTACGCCTCGCGGCAGACGATGCTCGAACAGCGCGCGCCAGCTCGGCTCTTCCGCCCTCGCGAAGTTCAGATAGGTCCGCGCCATGACCTGCAGCGCCTGCTCGGCCTCGGCGTCTCCCAACGCCCGATCAAGCGCGGACTCCAGCCGCGCCAATGTGCGGGCGTTGACGCGCAGGATGAGTTCGTCGAGGTCGTCGAAGGCGGTGTAGATCGCGCCGATCGCGCAGCCCGCCGCCGCCGCCAGATCGCGCGCTTTAAGGCCGGTAAGCCCCTGCGCCGCGATCGTTTCCTGCGCGACGTCGATCAGTCGCGCGCGCAATTGGGTGCGGCGGTCGGCTGCCGCCTCGGTCGTTTTCTCGTTCAATGGGCCGTCTCCCGATGCGATCCTGAACGTCGTTCATTTTTC
>JACOWC010000123.1 GCA_016177005.1 Methylocystis sp. | reverse complement strand
TCGAGATAGCGCAGCACCACCGCGGCGAAGGCCTCGTTCACTTCAAAAAGGTCGATGTCGTCGACGGTCATGCCCGCGCGGTGCAGCGCTTTCTTGGTCACGTCGACGGGTCCGGTCAGCATCAGCGCCGGCTCCGAGCCGATATTGGCGTAGGCTCGAATTTTCACGCGGGGCTTCAGCCCATGTTTCTCGCCAGCTTCTTTTGACCCCACGAGCACCGCCGCCGCGCCGTCGACAATGCCCGACGAATTGCCGGCGTGGTGCACGTAATTCAGTTTCTCGATTTCGGGATGCGCCTGGATCGCCACCGCGTCGAAGCCGCCCTGTTCCGCATAAAAGGCGAAGGACGGTTTTAGGGCCGCGAGCGTCTGCATGTCGGTTCCCGGCCGCATATGTTCGTCGCGGTCGAGCAGCGTGACGCCGTTCACGTCCTTCACCGGAACGATCGAATGTTTGAACCGGCCTTCTTCCCAGGCTTTCGCCGCGCGCTGTTGCGACTGCACGGCGTAAGCGTCCACATCGTCGCGCGAAAAACCGTATTTCGTCGCGATGAGATCGGCCGAGACGCCCTGCGGCATGAAGTATGAGGGAATGGCGATCGTCGGATCGACCGGCCAGGCGCCGCCGGATGCGCCGATGCCGATGCGGCTCATGCTCTCGACGCCGCCGCCGATCGCAAGATCATGCTGGCCCGACATGATCTCGCCGGCGGCGAAATTCACCGAATCGAGGCCCGAGGCGCAGAAGCGATTGATCTGCACGCCAGGGACTTTGTACGAATAGCCCGATGAAATCGCCGCGGCGCGAGCGATGTCGCCGCCGGCTTCGCCGACCGGATCGACGCAGCCGAGGATGACATCGTCGATTTCCGGCCCTTCGAGCCTGTTGCGTTCCTTGATCGCGCCGAGCGCCGTGACGGCGAGGCCGAGCGAGGAGACCTCATGCAGGGAGCCGTCCGGCTTGCCGCGGCCGCGCGGCGTGCGAACGGCGTCGTAGATGTAAGCGTCGGGCATGAAGCGTTCCTCTTCTCGAATCCTTCCGGCGCGTCCCTCTCCCGCTTGCGGGAGAGGGTGGCCCCGCGAAGCGGGGTCGGGTGAGGGCCCTCATCCGTCACGCCTTCGGCGCGACACCTTCTCCCGCAAACGGGAGAAGGAAGGCGCCCTCAAAACATCTCCTCGGCGAGCGACATCATCGTGTCGGCGCCGGCTGAAATGCGCGTCAGGCGCAGAGCCGTTTCGGGCAGCATGCGCTCCATGTAGAAGCGCGCCGTCAACAGCTTCGCGTCCATGCGCGCCGATTGCTCAGGTTCGCGCGCCTTCTTCTCGATCGCCGCCTGCGCGATCTTCACCCACATCACGCCGAGCGCGACGCGGCCGAAGAGATGCATATAGTCATAAGAGGCGGCGCCGGCGTTGTCTGGCTTGGTCATGGCGTTCTGCATCAGCCACATCGTCGCCTTTTGCAGATCGTCGAGCGCATTCTTGACCGGCGCAGCAAAGGGTTTCATTGCGTCGTTCGACAAGAGCGGCGTTAAGAACTCCGTCGTGTCCTTGAAATAGGTCATGATCGCCCGGCCGCCGTCGCGCGGCAGCTTGCGTCCGACAAGGTCGAGCGCCTGAATGCCATTGGCGCCCTCATAGATCATGCTGATGCGCGAATCGCGCACGAATTGCTCCATCCCCCATTCGCGAATATAGCCGTGGCCGCCCAATACCTGCTGCGCCTTCACGGTGTTGTCAAAGCCGATGTCGGTGAGCACGCCCTTCAGCACTGGCGTCAGCAGGCCAAGCCGGTCGTCCGCCGCCTGGCGCGAACCTGCATCGTCCGAGCGATGCGCGATATCGCTGTCGAGCGCGGCGGAAAGCGCAAATCCGCGCGCCGCTTCGTTGAAGGCCTTTATTTCAAGCAGCATGCGCCGCACGTCCGGATGCACGATGATCGGGTCGGCGGGCTTACCGGGATTCTTCGGGCCAGAAAGCGCACGGCCTTGCGGGCGCTCCTTGGCGTATTGCGCCGCGTTCTGGTAGGCGACTTCGGAGAGCGCGAGGCCTTGCATGGCGACGCCGAGCCGCGCCTCGTTCATCATCACGAACATCGCGTTGAGGCCCCGATTGGCCTCGCCGATGAGAAAGCCCTGCGCGCCGTCGTAATTCATGACGCAGGTGGCGTTGCCGTGAATGCCCATTTTTTCTTCGATGGAGCCGCAGCTGACGCCATTGCGCGGACCGAGCGCGCCGTCGCCGCCGACGAGAAACTTCGGCACGATGAAGAGCGATATGCCCTTCACGCCCACCGGCGCGCCGTCGATGCGCGCGAGCACGAAGTGAACGATATTTTCTGTCAGATCATGCTCGCCGGCGGAGATGAATATCTTCTGGCCCGTGATGGAATAAGAGCCGTCGCCCCGCGGCGTCGCCTTGGTCGTCAAGAGGCCGAGATCGGTGCCGCATTGCGGCTCGGTCAGATTCATCGTGCCGGACCAGCGGCCCTCAGTCATTTTCGGCGCATAGAGCTTCTTCTGCTCCTCGCTGCCGTGGCGCAGCAGGGCCGCGAGCGCGCCCTGGGTGAGGCCCGGATACATGGCGAAAGCCATATTGGCGGAGGAGGCGAATTCGTTCATCGCCATCGCAAGCGTATAGTTCATCGCCATCGCAAGCGTATAGGGCAGGCCCTGGCCGCCATATTCTTCGGGCGCGGCGAGTCCGATCCAGCCGCCTGCGGCGAAAGCGTCATGCGCTTCCTTAAAGCCCGGCGGAGTGGAGACTGAGGCGTCGTCGTGGCGCATGCAGCCCTTTTCGTCTCCGGACTGATTGAGCGGCGCAAGCGCCTCTTCGCAAAGCTTTCCAGCCTCAAGGAGGATTTGCGACATGACGTCGGGGGTAACGTCCGCGAAGCCTGGCAGATTGCCGAAACGCTGAAAATTCAAGACGTCGTTTAGGAGGAAGAGGGTGTCGTCCACAGGCGCCTTGTAGCTCGGCATCAACGCCTCCTTGCAGGCTGGCGCTTGAGGACTAGGCCATCGCGCCGCGATTCTCTCGGGCTGCGTCATAGGTAGAGAGGCGCCGCTGCGGGCGCAAGCGAGCCGAGCGCGCCTTCGAACTTCTCAACTGGAGATGCGCGCCGCCCCCGCCTTTCGCCTTAACCCCTTCTTTACCTTGACTGACGGACAGTCATGGCCGTCGATGGACCGCGCCGACAGGTCTCCCGATTCGCGCGTCGGCGTCGGTTCAACAGCGTTTGTCCCAATTTGTATGGGTCGGTCCCGTCGGACAACCACATGAGCAAGGCGAATTTCCCTCACCTGGGTCGTTCGGGCTCCGAGCAGCGCGACGAGAAACGCGAATCCGGGCTTTCGAGGGGAAATCTTCCCTTCGAGAAGTGGTCGGACTCAGTCATGCGACAGGACGCCGGGGGCGCCGAGCGCGGTGAGGACACGGAGCATCATGTCGCGCAACCCGGCGCGAACGCTCGGCAGAGCCGCAACGCGCTGTCGGAGCTTGAGTCGCGGCTTGCGCGGCTGTCGGGCGAAAATCGCGGCGCAGACATGGAGAAGGCGTTGAGCGGCCTCGATCAGCATCTCGCCGACATTGCGCGACGCCTGAACGAAGATGTCGCGCGGCGGCGTGAAGCGACGGCGGAGTCGTTCAGAGGCGCTTTCGCTCCCGGCGGTTTGGAGTCCGCGCCCGGGTCGCGCGTCGACGATCTGCAGCGCTCGATCGACAGGGTCACGCGAAGTTTGGACAGCTTTCGCGAGAGCGCCGCCGAGCGTGGCGACCAGCAGCTCGTGACGATGCGGCAGATCGAAAACATTCGCCGCGAAATCCGCGACATGACGCAAGCGCTCGGCGAGCTTGCGCCGCGCGCATCGGTCCTCGCCATCGAAACGGCGATCAATGATCTCGGCCAGCGCATCGAATCGCAACGCGAGCGGGGCGTCCGCGACGAGACGCTCGCGCCTGCCGAAACAATCATCAGCGAATTGCGCCCCGTGATCGAAGATCTGGATCCGACCCCGATCGTGCGCAATCTCCGCGCCGATGTCGAAACGATCGGCATCAGGCTGGAGAAACTGCAGACAGGGAACGCGGCGAACGCTTCGGCGGTGCGCGATCTCGCGCGCGATACTCACGACATCAAGGAACAGCTGACGGCGCTCATGGCGCGGCCGCTGCCGCTTGAGAAGATCGAAGCGCGCATCATTGACGTCACGCAGCGCGTCGACGCCTTAACGCGATTAAGCGACGCATCCGGAGCGGATCTCGGCGAAGTGGTCAAGACGATCCGGTCCATCGTCAGCGCGGAAACAGCGAAGGGGTTCGAGAGCTTCAACAGCCGGCTCGATCGACTTGCGCAAAAGCTCGACGCCGTCGTCGAACAATCGGCTGCGGCGCGGTTCGACGAACTTGGCGAGCGTATCGACGAACTCGGGGAGACGCTGGCGCAGCGCATCGATCGCGGCGCGGCGAATATGGCCCCTCTCGAAGCGCTCATCGCATCGCTCGCCAAAAAGATCGATTCTGCGCTGGACGGCGGCGGGCACGCCTCGGCGTTCGAGGAGATCGGTCGCAGGTTCGATCTTCTCGAGTCGCGCGTCACGGAAAGCGCGCCGACGGAATCGCTCGCGCGCATCGAAGCGATGATCGCCGAACCGAACCGCGAGCGGCAGTTCGCCGATCTCGCGCAGCGTATCGATCAGCTTCGCCAGGCGATCGCCGAGCGGACGGAAACAGGCGCAGGAGCAGGCGACGTCGAGCGATTCGCCGCCGTCGAGGATTTGGTGCGCGGTCTGGACAGGAAGGTCGACGCGGCGCTTGCGTCCGATGCGCGGAATCTCGATCTGCAGGCGGTCGAGCGTCAACTCGCGCAGCTCTCGTTCAAGATTGATCGCTTCGACGATCCGTTCTTCGCGCCGAGGATGGGCGGGCAGAACGCCGCGCTGGACGAAATCGCCGAGCGACTGGATCGCATGCAGACCGCATTCGCGCAACGGATCGAAGACGGCGCGCGCGCTGAGAAGAGAGAGAGCGAGCTGGCGGTTCTCGTCGAGTCGCTCGCCGAGCGCATGAGCCGGTCGGCTGGTCCGGCCGTTGGCGCCGAAGCGCTGAAGTCGCTCGAAACGCAGATCGGAGCCTTGGCGCAGCGGCTCGAACGGATCGACGCAACTAACGGCGCCTTTTCCGGCTTCGAGTCAAAGATCAATGACCTGCTTGCGCGTCTCGAGGATGCGCGGTCGGCGACGACCGAGGCGGCCGAAGCCGCGGTACGCCGGGCGGCCACGGAAATTCTCCGCGAAGCGGCGAGCGTTCAGGCGGGCGGCGCCGGCGCGGCCCTGCAACGCGAATTGAGCGACATCCGCAAGGCGCAGGACGCGAGCGGCCAGCGCATGAATGAGACGCTGAGCGCGGTCCATCAAATGCTCGAACGCGTCGTCAGTCGTCTCGGCGCGTTCGAAGATGAGCCGAGCGACATGCGCGGCGTCGCGCCGAAAGCCGCGCCGCGTCCGGCCGAGGGGATTGGGGGCGACGCCGGAGGCCAGGACCTCGCGGCGGTCGATCCGTTGGAGTTTCTGCTTCCCGTCGACGCGGGCGTCGCCGATCGGCGCGCGCCTTTCCTTGCGCCGCCGGGACGGGAGTCGGACCGATCGGGGCGTCGCGCTTCGGTGCAGTCGGAGTTCATCGCCGCCGCGCGACGCGCCGCGCAACAGCCGGCGGCTGAGGCGGACGCCAGGCCGGCTGAAGCGGCGCGCCCCGCCGGAACGGCTCAGGATCGGGAACAGGCGCGCGGCGGGACGGTGGTCACGCTCGGCTCCGCCATTCAAGATCGCAAGCGACCGCTGCTGCTGGGTCTTGGCGCGGTCATGCTGCTGATCGCCGCCTACCAAATTGCGCGCATGGGGGGGCAGGGCGGACTGCCCCTCGCGCCGTCGCTGAACCAGCAGGAGGCGAAGGCGCCCGCCAAGGCTATTCGGCCCACGCCGCCGCCGGAAATGGCGCTCGCCTCGAAGAATGCCCCGCCGGCGGTCATGGCCGGCCGCTCGGCGGGGCCGGAGCCCGTTCCCGGCCTTGGGCCCGTCGACACGGCGTCGTCCGCGTCCACCGCTCCGACCGTCGCCGCACAGCGCAACATCGATCCGACGCCAACGGGATCAATCGAAGCGCCGTCGCCGTCGTCCGGCGACGCCTTGGCGGCGATCAAGCGTCTCGCCCAGGAGGGCCAGCCGGCCGCCCAATATGAACTGGGCGCGCGCCTCGCAGAAGGCCGCGGCGCCCCGCGCGACGCCAAAGCCGCCGCGCATTGGTTCGAAAAGGCCGCGGAGGGCGGGCTGGCGCCGGCGCAGTATCGGCTCGGCTCCATGTACGAAAAGGGCGTGGGCGTCGATCTTGACTATTCTCGCGCCAGACTGTGGTACGAGCGCGCCGCCGAAGCCGGTAATGCGCGCGCGATGCACAACTACGCCGTGCTGCTTGCGGAAGGCGGCGACGGCAAGCCGGATTATGCCGCCTCGGCCGAGTGGTTCCGGCGGGCGGCGGAATATGGCGTCCGCGACAGCCAATTCAATCTCGCCATCCTTTACGCGCGCGGTCTAGGCGTCAGCCGCAACCTGCAGCAGTCCTATGCCTGGTTTTGCGCCGCCGCGGACCAGGGCGACGACGACGCGGCGAAGAAACGCGACGAAATCGGCGCGCGTCTCGATTCAAAGGAGCTGGCCGCCGCCAAGGCGCTCGCCGCGGCGTTCCGCGCCAAAGCGCCGGTTCCGGAAGCGAATGACGCGCCGGCGCTCCGGCCGGGCGGCGGCGAAGGCGCAAGAGAGCAGGCGCCGGTCAAGCCCGCGACCAAGCCGCCTTCCGGCAAGCCTCGGGTCTCGTAAATCCGCAAGCCTGGCTTTGGGTCATTAACGGTTCATCTACGGGATCGCTCCTATTGTCCGATTGAGCGAGCCTGCCGGCGCTGCGTGCGCGGATTGCGGCTCGTCCGCAATGGGAGAGTATGATGCGCAGAACTATCGCGACGCTTTTAGCGGCCCTGGCGCTTGGCGCCGCAGCGCTGGCGCCGGTCGCGCCGGCCCGCGCCGATTCCGCCGGGCCCGCCATCGCCGCGGGCATTGGCGGCTTTGCGCTTGGGGCGATCGCCGGCGGAGCGCTCGCTCAACCCGCGCCGCCCGTCGTCTATGCCGCGCCGCCCGTCTATGTCGCGCCGCCGCCGCCCGTGTGCTGGGTCGAGCGCCGCCCGGTCTTCGACGAATTTGGCGTGGTGGTCGGCTCCCAGCCGCGGCGCATCTGCGAGTGACGGGGCGCGGCGCCGTTGATGCGGCCCAAGAATGCTGCCCATGAAAAAGCCGCGTCCCCGCGCTAGGATTCGCGGCATGATGGCGAATCATCTTTTCGTGGCGCTCGCCGCCCTCTTGCTCACGGCTGCGCCGGCGCGGGCCGAATGGTCAAGCTGCGTTTCCGGCCTGCGCGCCGCCGCCGCTGGCGCCGGCGTCAGCCAGCAGACGATCGCCTCTGCGACGGATGGGCTGACCCCCAACGACGCCGTCAGCTTCATGGACAAGCAGCCGGAGTTCGCGACGCCGATCTGGGACTATATCGCCGGGCTCGTCGACGAGGACCGCGTCGAAGAAGGACGCGCGATGCTGCGCCAGCATGCGCGCGCGCTGCACGCGGCGGAAAGCCGCTATGGCGTCGATGCGCCGACCATCGTCGCCGTATGGGGAGTCGAGATTCTCGACCACGGCGACATCGCGCCGGAGGAATTCTACGGCTCCTGGGCGGGCGCCTTCGGCCATACGCAATTCATGCCGTCGACCTTTCTCGGCATGGCTGTCGATCTCGACGGCGACGGCCGGCGCAATATCGCGAGCTCGGCGGCCGATTCGCTCGGCTCCACGGCGAATTATCTGCGCAAGAGCGGATGGCGCGCCGGAATGCCCTGGGGCTTCGAGGTGCGCCTGCCGGATGGATATTCCGGACCGAGCGGGCGGACACATCGCCAATCGATGGGCTTCTGGCAGTCTCGCGGCGTCACGCGGCTCGACGGCGGCGGCGGCCTCGGCGAAGGGTCTGCGGCGCTGCTGCTGCCGGCCGGGCGCAACGGACCGGCTTTTCTCGTGACGAGAAATTTTGACGCCGTCTATGCCTATAACGCCGCCGAGTCTTACGCGCTGGCGATCTGCGTCCTGTCCGACTTGCTGCGCGGACGGCCGGGCATCCAGACGCCGTGGCCGACCGACGATCCCGGCCTGTCGCGCGCCGAGCGCCGCGAATTGCAGGCGCTTTTGACCCGCAACGGCTATGACGTCGGCGATTCCGACGGGGTGATCGGAACGAAAACCAAAGAGGCGATCGCCGATTTCCAGTCGCGCGCCGGCCTGCAACGCAACGGCCGCGCCAGCCTAAAGGTTCTCAACGCCTTGCGCGGACGGTAGGCCCGGCCGCGTCCCGACCTCGAAATCGGGCTCGACGTCCTTTTCGCTGACCACCTTGAGATCGTCGGCATGCGCGAGGACGCCGCCGATCACGCCGACGAAAATCACCGGGATCGGCGTCGACAGCCCATGCGCGAAGATGAAGGGCTTCAGCACATTGTCCATGTAATTGACGGTGAGCATGCAGACGGTCAGCGCCAGGGCGGGACCCGTTGCAAGCGTCGTCCAGGCCCAGAAGACGACGGGCGCGACGATAAGGAGCGGGCCGATCTGGATGATGCCGAGCACCAGGATGGCGATCGTCAGCAGGCTCGCGCCGGGCACGTCGGCGAGATACATGCCGGCGCCGCCGACGACCGCCTGCATCAGCGACAGGCCCATTACGCCGCGAGAAACCGCGTTGATCGTGGCGCCGGCGAGATCGACGAATTTCTCGCCGCTCGACGGATCGATCCGCCGCGACAGCGCGCGCGCGCCTGCGAGCATTTGCGGCGCGGCGGCGAGAATGAAGCCCATGAGCAGGACGGAGACCAGAAATTTCAGCGTGCCCGCGCCGGCGCTCTTCGCCATCTCAAGCAGGAAATCCCCGGCGGGTTTGAGCTGCGGCAAGATTTGCGTAAAGGCGCTGCGCAGATTGGTCGAAGCGAGCAGCCAGAAGGAATAGAGCTGCTCGCCGACGAACGGCCATTCCTTGATCGACGCCGGCGGCGGCGGGACGGCGATGTTGCCGGTCTCAACCCCCGCCATCACCGATTTGATCGGGTCGATCGCGCCGACCGCCATCCAGGTGACCGGGCCGATGATCAGCGCGAGACCGGCGATCGTCATCAAAACCGCGGCGGTGATCGGACGGCCGCCCAGCAATTCGGCCAGCACCCGGAAAATCGGGTAAAGCGCCACGGCGAGCACGACGCTCCACAGAATGATCGCCGCGAAAGGCAGGACGATGATGAAGGTCCAATAGATCAGGACGCCGATCGCCAGCAGGCGGATCGCCAGCTCAATGACCAGCCCGTTGAAGCGGCGGTCGGACTCGTTGAGGCCGTTGGGCAGATCGATCACCGGCGTTCTCTTGTCATTCGGCGACGTTTGCATCGCAATAGAGTGAAGACTTGGCGGGCGTCTGACAAGAGAACTTTGCGCCTTCGCAGGGCCAGCTAATAGTCGCCGCTGCCGACCAGCGGATGGATGCCGCCAAGCCCCTTGGAATCGGAACTCTGCCGAGCGCGCTTGCCGGTTTTGGCTCCCTGGTCCGACTTTGCCGCCGCCACGGCTTTGGCGCTCGGCTTTGACGACGCGGCGGATGCGGGCGGCGCAGCGACCGCGCAGACCAGAAGTGCAGCGAGAAGGTAACGCATGCGGTTAATCCCTGAGCTGGAAGGTCCGTTGACTGCGCAACGATGCTTACATAGTTCGCCCCTGTTATGAAGCGAGAGCGACGCCGCCTGGGCCGTCCGCTTCGACAAGCCTGACGCATTCTGCGATAGACTAACCGCTCCACATCGAATGATTCGAGCCGCATGACCATCCGCCTGCACCAGGGCGATCTCCCCGAGGGGATCGGCGCTGGACCCATTGTCGCGATCGACACCGAGACATTGGGCCTCAATCCGCACCGCGACCGGCTGTGCCTGGCGCAGCTTTCCTTCGGCGACGGGAACGCCGATCTTGTCCAGTTCGGGCGCGGTCAGACGCGCGCCCCAAATCTGGAGCGCCTGCTCGCCGATCCCGCCGTTCTCAAACTCTTCCACTTCGCGCGTTTCGACATCGGCATCCTGGCCAAGACCTTCGGTTTCGTGCCGGCGCCCGTCTATTGCACCAAGATCGCCTCCAAGCTCGTCCGCACCTATACCGACCGGCACGGGCTCAAGGACCTCGTGCGCGAGCTTTTGGGCGTCGAGATTTCCAAGCAGCAGCAGTCGTCCGATTGGGGCGCGCCGGTTCTTTCCGACGCGCAGCAGGCCTATGCGGCCTCCGATGTCCTCTATCTCCATCAGCTCAAGGACAGGCTTGACGTTATGCTCGCCCGCGAGGGTCGCGCCGAACTGGCTCAGGCCTGTTTCGACTTTCTTCCCGCGCGCGCCCGGCTCGACCTCGCCGGCTGGCCGGATACGGATATTTTCGCCCATGAATGAGGCGGTGAATGAGGCGGTTGCGTCGCCTCGAATTCGCCACCTGCGCGCCTCATGATTTGGCAATGACCGACGTTTTCCCGACGCCCAGCGCCCGCGATCGCCTCGGCGCGCTTATCGCCCCGCGCCAGAACGCCTTTCCGGAGGCGCTGCGCCATACGTCGCGGGTCACGCGGCTGCGGCGCTGGATCCTGTGGGGGGCGGGCGGCGTGGTCGGAATCGTCGGCCTCGGCCTGCTCATCAGCTCGCTACGCTTTCTGCCGGCGGATCTCAGCTTGGCGCGCGTCGCCCTCAAGGGCTCACACATCGTCATCGAAAGCCCCAAGCTCGTCGGCTACCGGAAGGACGGGCGCCCCTATGAGGTGCGCGCCGCCCTGGGCATACAGGACCTCGCCAAGCCCGATATTTTCGAACTCGAGCAACTTGAGGTTCGGGTCGAAAACACCAAGGACAATTCAATTGTCATGTCGGCGCAGAAGGGGGTCTATAACAGGAAAGCAGATCACGCCGACATGACCGGCGGCGTCAATATCCGCGACGACAAGAATTTCGACATGCGGCTCGAATCGGCCGTGATGGATCTGAAAGCGAGCATGATGACCTCCGACAAGCCCGTGCTGTTGAAGATCGACGGCGGCGAGGTCACCGCGCAGTCGGTTGAATTCTCGCAAAAAGAGCGGCGCGCGACCTTCGCGGGCGGCGTGCATTCGGTGCTATACGGTGAGGGCGATACGCCCCCGCCATCTTCGGGCGCAGCGAACAAGGACTAAATGCGCCGCAGCTCCCTCGTTCTTCTCCTTGCTGCGCTTGTCGCCGCGGCGCCGGCGGTCGCGGCCGGCCGCTCGGGCGGCATCCTGCCCGGCGCCTCCGCCAAGGATCCGCTCAACATCGACGCCGGCAAGCTCGATTATTTCGAGAAGGAGCAGAAGCTCATCTATTCCGGTAGCGTCATCGTCACGAACGGGCCTTCGACGCTGAAAGCCTCGCGCCTCATCATTTTTCTCGAAGGAAAGGGCGCCGGCCAACCCGCAGAGACGACCAATGATCGGGTCAAACATATCGACGTCGAAGGGCCGGTGACGCTGGTCTCGAAAGACCAGATCGGCACAGGCGATCGCGGCAGCTACGACAAGGCCGAAAACAAGGTCCATCTCATCGGCAACGTCACGCTGACTCAGGGCGAGAACATCGTGAAGGGCGACAGGCTCGTCTATGACGTGACGACGGGCATGGCGACCGTTCAGGGCGGCGCGGCGCAGGGCGGCCGCGTGCGCAGCACCTTCATGCCCAAGAATCAGTAGTTTTATGAAAGTTACTGCGAGACCGAGGTCACAAGCTGGTCGAGCATGTGCTTGCGCTTGGCTTCATAGTAATAGCCGCCGGCGTAGAGCTTGATCGCCCGCACTTCATTGCCGCCGCTGACCTTATAGGCGTTGGCGAGATAAGGCACCGCGAAAGCCAGATTGGTGTCGGCGTCGAGAAGGCCGCTCGCCGGGCCGTCGTAGCCCATGTGCCGGGCCGTGTCGTGACGGATCTGCATCAGACCCCAGTAGGGTCCGTGCCGGGCGCTGGGGTTGTAATTGCTCTCACGGCGGATCGAGCGGTGAATGAGCGATTCGGGAATGTCGTAAATGCGGGCGTAATGGGCGATCCGGGCGTGGAGCGCGTCCTGGCCGGTGAGCGCCTTGGCTTCGGCGGCCTCGTCATAGGCCGCGGGGGCCGAAGCGACGGGAGATTCCTGCGGGGCGCAGCCCGCGAGCGACAGGGCGCCGAAAGCGGCAAGAGCGGCGGCCCGGCGGAATAATTGCATCCCAAAATCCTTCATCGACCGCCCACGGCCCAGCTGTGGAATGCGCCATGCGCAGATGGCGAAATCGTGGCGGCTGCGCCTGCCGGCGTTGATTTCCGGGGGCGATCGACTAGCTGCCTCACCCAGGAGGCCGGCGATGGCGCAGAAGCGGTCGAAGAGCCGCTCGGCGGCGGAAAGCTCAGAGGTCGGAATCCATTACTGGTCGGGCGACGTCACCCGCCACAGCAGCGCGCTCGATCTCGAAGCGGGCGTCTTCACCTGGGACGATCCGGCGAGGATCGCCCGCTCGCTGAAGCGGTCGGCCGAGCGGAGCGAGCGGCGCAAGTCGTCGCCGTTCCGCTCCGCGATGTCGATGCTGACGTTCTACATCAACAGAGCCGGGAAGGATTTGTCCGACGAACGCCGGAAGGCGCTGGAACTGGCCAAGGACGAATTGCGAAAGGCGTTCGGGCGCACGGCCGTTTGAGAGCATTGTCCGCCGATTGACGCTCTTACGAGCGAGTTTTACTTTTATGCGGCAGGTATTACCTTCCGTGAGCATGAGCACGAAAGTCACCGTTAAAGGCCAGGTCACCTTGCCAAAGGCCGTTCGCGAAGCCGCCGGCATTCGGCCGGGCGACAGGGTGAGCGTGCGTGCGCGGCCGGAAGGCGGCGTATTGGTGGAGCGC
>JACOWC010000122.1 GCA_016177005.1 Methylocystis sp. | reverse complement strand
CGATTTCAGCGTAAGCGGGAGTTGTCAGATGCGGGCGTCGGGCATAGATACGCCGGATTCCTCGCGCAGGAGCTTTCTCGCCGGCGGCGACGGCCGCTTTTGTTCAAGGCCGCCCTCTGGCCCCTTTTTTGGAGCACATCATGTCTCACGCCCGCAAGAATGCGCGTTCTTTCGCCCGCGCCGCGCTTGGAGCGACCGCGCTCGCCGCCCTGCTGGCGATGAGCGCCGCCGGCGCGGCGGCGGCGGCGGCGGCGAAAACGCTCGCCAAGGTCAATGGCGTCGAGATCACCGACGACGACTTGAAGCTCGCGATGGACGATCTCGGTTCGGCGGTTCCACGCCAGCTCGAAGGCAAGGCGCGCGAGACCTATGTGCTCGACTTCCTCATCGATGAGCAACTGGTCGTGCAAAAGGCGCAGGCCGACAAGCTCGCCGAAACGCCGGAATTCGCCAAGAAACTGGCCTATCTGCGCGACAAGGCGCTGATGGAGACGCTGCTCGGCGACGTCGCCCAAAAGGCCGCGACCGAAGCGGCGATCAAGCAGGCCTATGACGAGGCGGCGAAAAACCAGAAGCCGGAGACGGAATATCGCGCGCATCACATTCTGGCGCCGACCGAAGACGAGGCGAAGGCCGCGCTCAAGCGCGTCAAGGGCGGCGAGGATTTCGGCAAGGTCGCAACCGAACTGTCCAAGGACCCTGGCGCCAAGGGCGGCGACCTCGGCTGGTTTACCAAAGACCGCATGGTGCCGGAGTTCGGCGAGGCTGCTGCAAAAATGCAGCCGGGCCAAATCTCGGATCCAGTCAAGACGCAGTTCGGCTGGCACATCATCAAGCTCGACGAAACGCGCCCGAAAGTCTTCCCGCCGCTCGACCAGGTCAAGGATCAGGTCGCCCGCTACGTGGTGCAGAAAGCGCAGAGCGAACTCGTCATGAAATTGCGCGACGGCGCCAAGATCGAACGGTCCGACCAGCCGGCCGAAGCCTCGCCGGGCGCCAAGCCCGCCGAAACGCCGAAGAAGAAATAGCCGCGAAGGACTTCTTCTTCATTTAGCGCCAGGATTTTCGGCCACCCGAAGATCTTCCGCAGCGAAGCCTTGACGTGGACCTGAAGCGCCGTCAAACCCGCGCAGGTCCACTCCAAGTTGCAAGGCTTCGCCATGGCTCACGACGCCCCAGTCTCCCCGCTCGCGCCGAAATCTTCTCCCGAAATTCCAACGATCGATGGCGTGCGCTTCGCCGTCGGCGCCGCTGGCGTGCGCTATGCCGGACGCACCGACGTAATGCTGGCGCTGTTCGATGCGGGAACGACGGTCGCCGGCGTCTTCACCAAATCCAAATGTCCGTCGGCGCCCGTGGACTGGTGCCGCGACAGGCTCAAGGGCGGCAAGGCTCGCGCACTGCTGGTCAACTCCGGAAACGCCAACGCCTTCACCGGCAAGACCGGCGCGCAGGCGGTCAAATTCTCGGCGAAGCTCGCCGCCGCCGCCACCGGCGCGCCGGAACGCCAGATTTTCCTTGCTTCCACGGGGGTCATCGGCGAGCCGCTGGACGCGCATAAATTCGACGGCCTCATAGAGAAGCTCGTCGAAGCGGCGCGGCCGGAGGGCTGGTTGGACGCTTCGCGCGCCATCATGACCACCGACACCTATCCCAAGCTTTCGACGCGCAAGGCGACGATCGCCGGCGTCGACGTGACGATCGGCGGCTTCGCCAAGGGCGCGGGGATGATCGCGCCGGACATGGCGACGATGCTGGCCTTCGTATTCACCGACGCGGCGATCGGCGCAGAGGCGCTGCAGGCGATGCTGTCGAAATCCGTGCGGGACAGCTTCAACGCCATCACTGTCGACAGCGACACGTCGACGTCCGACACGCTGTTGCTCTTTGCGACGGGCGCCGCGAAGAAACGCGGCGCGCCGAAGATCGAACAAGCCGGCGACAAGCGGCTGGCGGATTTCAAGTGCGCGCTCGACTCGGTGCTGCTCGACCTTGCGCATCAGGTGGTGAAGGACGGCGAAGGCGCGCGCAAATTCGTCGAAGTGACGGTGACCGGCGCCGACAGCGCCAGGGCGGCGAAGCGGATCGCCTTTTCCATCGCCAATTCGCCGCTCGTCAAAACCGCCATCGCCGGCGAGGACGCCAATTGGGGCCGCATCGTCATGGCGGTCGGCAAGGCCGGCGAAAAGGCCGACCGCGACAGGCTCGCCATCTGGTTCGGCGGCGTGCGCGTCGCGCACAAGGGACTGCGCGATCCCGACTATGACGAAGCGGAAGTTTCCCAGATCATGAAGCGCGACGAAATTGTCATCAATGTCGATCTTGGCCTGGGCAAAGGCGCAGCGACAGTATGGACCTGCGACCTCACCAAAGACTATGTCGCGATCAACGGCGACTATCGGAGCTGACGCGCCGGATAAATGCTGACGAATGCGGCGACGCCGTCGCTCTTGACTATTGGCGCAGACGAAAAGCAGGGTTCCACTTTTTCGCAGCGCGCTCTAGACTGCCTGATCGCCGCCGAGTCCGCCTCGCCGGCCCGACGCTCGCGGCGCGTCGGCACGGGTAAAGGATCGTGATCTGCGTTCGTGGTGGAGCGTCGTTCTCATGCGTTGGCTCAAATTTCTTTTCGTCGCGCCCCTCGTCATGCTTTCAGCATGCAACACTGGGCGCGGCCCGGAACCTGGCGTCGCATTCGATCCGTCGCAGGCGAATTACATCAGAGCGCCCGGCAAGGGCGTCATCGCCGGCCAGGCATTTCTGCGCGACAATTCAGGACAATCGAACGTGCGCTACGCCACCGGCGAAACTGTACGGCTCATTCCGGCCACGGCCTACGCGGAGACGCGGATCAAGAATTTTTACGGCTCGGTGAAATTTTTGCCGGCCGCGTCGATTCCGAAGGTCGAGCCGGACACGCAATACGCGGCCCTGACCCGCACGACGACCGTGGAATCAAACGGCCGCTTCACATTCGAGAACGTCGCGCCCGGACGTTACTATCTCACGACGCAGCTCATCTGGAAGCCAAAGGATTCGATGTCGGCGGAAGGCGGCGCGATGTATGAGGAGGTGACGCTCACCGGAAAGGAAAACGGCCCGGTGAAAGTCATTCTTTCCGGCAATTGAGCCCGCCCGTGAATCTCCTTCTCGTCGTGGCGGCGGCACTCGTCGACGCCGACAATCGCGTGCTCATCGCCCAACGTCCGGAAGGCAAGACGCTCGCGGGCCTGTGGGAATTTCCCGGCGGCAAGCTCCATCCCGGCGAGCGGCCGGAGGATGCGCTGGCGCGCGAACTCGAAGAGGAGCTCGGCGTGCGCGTCTGCGCGCCCTGCCTCGCGCCGCTGACCTTCGCAAGCCACGCCTATGATGATTTTCATCTTCTGATGCCGCTTTACGTCTGCCGTAAGTGGGAGGGTTTTATCGCGCCGGCGGAGGGACAGGCGGTGAAATGGGCGCGCGCCCGCGAGTTGCGCAACTATCCGATGCCGCCCGCCGACGCGCCGCTGATCGGCCCGCTGATCGATCTGCTGGGATGATCTCAAGGGCGAAATGACCCGGCCAATTCTTTATGCCATCATCGCCTATTGGTTTCTTGGGGATTGCCGACAATGGACATCGGAACGCGGACCGGCGTCGCCGAGCGCGGCCCTGATCGTCGCGCCCGCTACGCGGCTGGGAAAGCTCTGCGTCAGATCGTCCCGCGCGAAGCTTTGGCGGATTTTACGCCTCCCGCAAACCGGAACGCCGCGGCGATCATCGCCGAGACTGAGCGCGATCGAATCCAATCCCTGCTTCCGCTTCGCCGCAAATCGATGGCGGAGTCGCCGCACGCATTTCTGCGCGGCGCCGCCGACGTCATGGCCGCCGATCTTGCGACGCAGCCGGCGCCCGGCATTCGCGCGCAGGTCTGCGGCGACTGTCACCTGATGAATTTCGGCGCCTTCATCTCGCCGGAAGGACATCCGCTGTTCGACCTGAATGATTTCGACGAGACGCTGCCGAATGTCGACGTCACGATTGATCTGCGCCGGTTGGCGACAAGCGTCGTCGTCGCGGCGCTCGGCGCCGATAAGAGCGGGCAAGCGGCAAGATCCATGGCGCGATCCGCCATCAAGGCCTATCGCCGGACGGCGACTGAACTTGCCAGCTTGTCGCCGCTCCAGGCGTGGAATACGCGCGTGCCGCTGCGCGACGTCGTCGCGGATCTCCGCAATCGGGTTCTCCACGAAGCCGTCCACGCCGCGATCGCGTCGCAGAGTAACGAAGATGATTTCGCGGACAATTTTCCAAGAGTCGCGCAAGACTCTTCGAGCGACTGGCGCGTCGAGGACAAGCCGCCGCGGCTCTTCCATCTCGATGAGAGCGTCGCCAGTCAATTCGATCTGAACGGGCTTATCGCCGCCGCCTTCGCAAACCTGCCGCCGCCCGTCGCCAGTCTCTTGCGCCGCTACCGTTTGTGCGACATCGCTTTCAAGGCCGTCGGCGTCGGCAGCGTCGGAACCTATTGCACGATCGCGCTGTTCATGAGCGCGGACGATGAACCGCTCTTCCTCCAAATCAAGGAGGCGAAACGCTCGGTGCTGGACCGTTTTGGCGTCGGCGCATGGCCGGGCGCTCAGGGCGTGCGCGTCGTCGAAGGACAGCGCATGATGCAGGCGGCGTCGGACATATTTCTCGGTCCGATGCTCGATCCGGCTTCCAGGCGCGAATTCTACATGCGCCAGTTGAAGACGCGCCGGTTGGGCGGACTTACGGAAGTGCTGCAGAATCACGACCTGCTGGATTACGCGAAACTATGCGGGCGCACGTTGGCGCGCGCGCACGCGCGTTCCGCCGACGCCGTGACTCTTGCAGGCTACATGGGGAAGAGCGAAGCCTTCGACGACGCGCTCGCGTCCTTCGCCATGCGCTATGCGCGGCAGAACGCAGAGGACTATGAAGCATTTTGCGCGCTGCACGGCGCTACGCCTGCTCTTCCCTGACCGTGGCGTAGCTTGCCGGAATTGACAGCGTCCAGACCAATCCGTCGGGCGGGAAATTCAGCGTCGCCATTCCATCGAGCGCCTGGGCGACAAGACGTTTGATCACTTTGTGGCCGAAGCCTTCGCGCGGCGGCGTCGCCACCGCCGGACCGCCGCTCTCGCGCCATTCAATGTTGAGCCGCCCGTCTTCGAAGCGCCAGGTCAACGACACGGCCCCGTCCGGCCGCGACAGGCCGCCGTAGCTTAGCGCGTTCGTCGCGAGTTCATGCAAGGCAAGGCCGATGTTCTGTGCGGCCTCGGGTTTGAGCATGATCCGCGGTCCGTCGATTTTGGCGCGCGCCGGCAGGTCGCCCCGCGCCACGTCCATGCAGTA
>JACOWC010000121.1 GCA_016177005.1 Methylocystis sp. | reverse complement strand
AAACGCCGCAAGGCATCCGCGTCGTCCGCATAGCATCGACACGACGATCAGCGCCAAAATCGACCATAGAAAGTAGTCCTGCCCTTGCTTGCCGCGCGGGTCGGACACGCTCTGCAACGCGGCTTTCAGCTTCATGGAAGACTCCCCGAATCAGAAAGCCCCATTCGAATCAAATAACTCAAACCCATTCAAGCGGTTCTGCGATTTCAGCAATTCACCCTGAGGCGGCAATAGCCGGCCAATTCGGGCTGCGCAGGATTTCGGGCTGCGCAGGATCAAGCCGCGCCGCGGGCGGGCGCTCTTTGCGCCACGCGCAGTCAGCGATGCGAAGGCTCCCGCCGGCAAGACCGGCGGGAGCTTTAGGCGCTGAGGACGCTACATCGCCTGCATCGCTTCGGGCTTGCTGCGCGCCCGCTTTGCGATCAGTCGATTGAGCGCGGACACATAGGCGCGCGCCGAGGCGACGAGCGTGTCGGGATCGGCGCCGCGGCCGGTCACCGACTTGCCGTTTTCGCTCAAGCGCACCGAGACCTCGGCCTGCGCGTCGGTGCCTTCGGTAACGGCGTGGACCTGAAACAGCTCCAGCGTCGCGTCATGCGGGGCGAGCGCCTTGATCGCGTTGAAGATGGCGTCGACGGGTCCGTTGCCGGTCGCCTGATGGGTCAGCTTCTCGCCGTCGATGTCGAGCGTGAGGGCCGCCGACTGCGGGCCATGCGTGCCGGCCATCACCATCAGCGCCTCCACCTTGATGTGATCATGGGCGTTGACGATCTCGTCGTCGACGAGCGCGGCCAGATCTTCGTCATAGACGAATTTCTTGCGGTCGGCCAAATCCTTGAAGCGGTTGAACGCGTCCTCCAGCGCGTTCTCGCCGAGATCATAGCCGAGCTCCTTCAGCTTCTCGCGGAAGGCGTGACGGCCGGAATGCTTGCCCATCACCAGCGACGTCTTGGAGACGCCGACGCTCTCGGGCGTCATGATCTCGTAAGTGTGCGCATTCTTGAGCATGCCGTCCTGATGGATGCCGCTTTCATGCGCGAAAGCGTTCCGGCCGACGATCGCCTTGTTGTATTGCACCGGGAAGGACGTGACCGCCGAGACGAGCTTCGACGCGCGCGTCAACAGCTTGGCGTCGATGTTCGTGTAAAACGGCAGGGCGTCGCCGCGCGTCTTCATCGCCATCACCACTTCTTCGAGCGCGGCGTTGCCGGCGCGCTCGCCGATGCCGTTGATGGTGCATTCGACCTGCCGCGCGCCGCCGCGCACGCCAGCGAGCGAATTGGCGACCGCGAGTCCCAGATCGTCGTGACAGTGCACCGAGAAGATCGCCTTGTCGGAATTCGGCACCCGCTCGCGCACCGTGCGAAACAGCTGCTCATATTCCGCCGGCGTGATGTAGCCGACGGTGTCTGGAATGTTGATCGTCGTCGCGCCGGCCTTGATCGCGGCCTCGACGCAGCGGCAGAGAAAATCGAGCTCGGTGCGGGTGCCGTCCTCCGCCGACCATTCGACGTCGGCGACATGATTGCGCGCGCGCGCCACCGAGGCGGAGACCATCTCCAAGACGCGCTCCGGCTCCATCTGGAGCTTGTATTTCATATGCACGGGCGAGGTGGAGATGAAGGTGTGGATGCGCGGACGCTTCGCTTCCCGCAGCGCTTCGGCGCAGCGGTCGATGTCCTTTTCCGAAGCGCGCGCGAGCCCGGCGACGGCGGCGTTCTTCACCCGCCGCGCGACTTCGCTGACGCTCTCGAAATCGCCGGGACTGGCGATCGGGAAGCCGGCCTCGATAATATCGACGCCCAATTGATCCAGGAGATCGGCGACCTCGAGCTTCTCCTCGAGAGTCATGGAGGCGCCGGGCGATTGCTCGCCGTCGCGCAAGGTGGTGTCGAAGATTAAGACGCGCCCGTCATTATTTGCGACGGCGCCGGGCTGTGACATATGGCTCATTTGTTTTGAAATCCTGCTTTGCCGCCCCCGCGGGGGCCCTTGTCGTGACTGCGTGACATGTCCCCTGAAAGCCTGGGCGCGAGCCCGTCGGGCGCTCAGGGGCGACTAAGAAGCAGCAGGCCGAAAAGCGGCAGGGCAGGCGGGCAAGCGAATCCGCGCGCGCACGAAGGCGTCGCAACGTCATTCGCAGAGGCGGTTGCGTAAGGCAACGATCTCTTCCCATCCGGCGGCGCTTGGCCGCGATCTTCTGGAAGATAGCGCAAGTGCGACCCGCGCCGCAAGCGCCGCGACGCCGCTTTTTCGAATCTCGTGGAAGCGGCGAGTAAGCCGAATGCATGAGCGTCTCGGCCAGCCAATAATTTTTGCGTCTGAAACGCTTATGGCTCTTGCCGAAACGAATGTAGGGGACCTAACATTCAAAGCATGGTCAAGACCGCCTTCTCCATCCGTCACGCGCGTCCCGGAGACGCGGAGCAGATCACGCGCGTTCACGACGCTTCGTGGCGCTCCGCCTATCGCGGCATTATCCCAGGCGCGGAGCTTGAACGGATGGTCGCCCGCCGCGGCCCCAATTGGTGGCACTCCGCGATCGTACGCGGCACCGGCCTTCTTGTGCTCGACTTTGACGACGACATTGTCGGCTACTCGACTTATGGTCGAAACCGCGTGCCGTCGATGCCCTATTCCGGCGAGATTTTCGAGATCTATCTGACGCCGGAGCAGCAAGGCCTGGGATTCGGGCGGCGCCTGTTCAACGCCACGCGGCGCGAACTCGCCGAGCACGGCTATCTCTCCACCATCGTCTGGGCGCTCGCCGACAATGAGAAGGCGCTCGCCTTCTATCGCAGTCTCGGCGGGCAGGCGATCCGCCGCGCCGAGGAGCGGTTCGGATCGGACATGCTGACGCGCGTCGCCTTTGGATTCGTTTCCGCGCCGGTGCGCTGAGCGACAGCGCGGCAGTTCTCCGGTAAGAATGCCGCCGCAAGGCGCGCGGCGCTTTCGCTTCATCAATCGAAAGGACCGGCCGGCGAAATGTCCTCGCTGCGCCTCCCGTCACATCCGGAGTCTTGAATGCGTCTCGACGCCATACCGATCGGCGCCAATCCGCCTCATGAAATCAATGTCGTCGTTGAAGTGCCGCTGGGCGGCGAGCCGATCAAATATGAGCTCGACAAAGCCTCGGGCACGCTCTTCGTCGATCGATTTCTTTATACGGCGATGCGCTATCCCGGCAATTACGGCTTCATTCCGCACACGCTTTCCGACGACGGCGATCCCTGCGACGTGCTGGTCGCCAATACGCGTCCTGTAGCGCCGGGCGCGGTCATCGCGGTTCGGCCGATCGGCGTGTTGCGGATGACGGACGAAGCCGGCGGCGACGAAAAAATCGTCGCCGTGCCGTCCGCGCGACTCACGCAACGCTATGTCGACGTGGAGAATTACACCGACCTCCAGGAGATGACCTGGCGCCGGATCGAACATTTCTTCGTCCACTATAAGGATCTCGAGCCCGGCAAATGGGCCAAGGTCGCCGGCTGGGGCGACGCCGCCGCCGCCCGCGCGCTCATCACCGAAGCGATCGAACGGGCGCGCGCGGCGAAATAGCGCTGAGAGCATTTTCCGCCGAAGTGGATGCCGGTTCGGCGTAGAAAATGCGTCGCTTCAGAAACGTAGATCACGCTGCATTTGGGCGATTCCGCCCAAATGCAGCGTGATCTACGAAACCGGCGGCGTGCGCGACACCACGCCCTTCTTGAAACAGGCCGGCCGGTCTTTCCAGGCGACAACGCCATTGTCCGTCGCGGCGAAGCTTTGCGCCGAATCGATCAGCTCGTCGATATGGGCGCCGCCGTCGAGATCGCCGATCACATAGGTCCATTTGCCGGCGGCGGCGAAGGCGACCGTCGCCGGGCGCTTGCACACCGCGAGGCATTCCACGGGTTCAACGGCGATATCGAGGTTGCGCTCGTTGAGCCGCGCGCGCAGCGCCTCCAGCAGGCGCGCGCCGGGACGCGCGTCGGCGTCCTCGCCGTCGCGGCAGGATACGCAAACAAAGACCGTGACGCCCGGCGCAGCCATCTACATGCTCCTGTCCATGAACGCGCCTTCTCGGCCAAAGCCGCGCCAAAGACAAGGGGCCCCGGCCGCTCAGGGATTAAATGCGCAGCGCGCGCCGCCGCCGGCTTTTTCCGCGACTTCATCGGCGTCGACGATGCAGTCGAGCGCCGTGATCGACGCGTGCGAAGAGCCGGCGGCGCCTTCCGCGACGACGCCATTCTCGATCAAGGTCGCATAGAGCTCATTCGCCTTGCGGCCGCTCAATTCGATCTTCTTGGCCCCGAAGGTCAGCTCGCAGCCGCGGGAGGTGATGTCGACATTGCCGGCGCGACAGTCGATCGCGTCGGCCTTGACCGCGATGCGCGAATTCTTGCCGTGCGGCGCGTCGGCGCGTCCGTTGAAATAGGCGGCAAGCAGCTTCTTGTCAGCGGCGCTTGTTTGAGGCGACAATTCGCCGACGATCGCCGAAAGCGCCAGCGCGCTCGAACCGTTGCTCGCCCCTGCTTGAGCCGCCGCGGGCGCGAGGGCTGACAAGAAGACCAAACCAATCGTCTTATATGCGATCATGGCGATTCTCCGATAAATGCATCTCGCGCAATTGACGAAGCGCCTTCCGACGAATTTGCGGCGTCGGCGCGCTCAGTCCACGGCGACAAGTCTATCCGCCATTTGCGCGACCGTGAATGCGCGTTTGAAAAATGAGGCGAAGGCGCACGGCGAGACGGCTCGATGTCATGGGGATTTCATGGAGCAGCCCTTGTTGAACCGCGAAATCTTGGCGCGCACGGCAGCCTAGCATCCCTTACGGCGTTCCCACATTTGAAGCTGATTGACGCGGTTTTTCTCCCAACCGCTCAGCCGCCCGTAAGGCGGAAAACAGCCAGCTCCGAACACCGCCCGAGCTCGGTCGGTATTGAAGCAATAGCCGTTACGCGCATATATCCGGTTGCGCGCGTACCACAGCTCGTCGCAAGACATGTAAGCGGCGTCCTGCGCCGCCGCCGGGGTCGGCGCGGCGACCCCGATCAATCCCGCCCCTATCGCGCCGATGAGGCCAAGCGCCGAGAAAATCTTCGCCGAGAAAATCTTCTGTGTTTTCATCGCAATTCCCTCCTGTAGTTGGCGTTATGTACGAGCCGCGTCATTCATTTCAATCGCTGTGTTGTCTTTTCTGATCGCCGCCTGGCGGCGTGTCGAAAAATTCGGGCCGGTATTCGAAATGCATCGTGTCAAAATGCCCCCATTTGCCGCCCCAGATGAACCCATGGCGTTCGAAAATCTCCACGATCGCGTAAGGAATCCGATTGCTGTAACCGCCTTTGCGCCAGAGCCAATAATCAGAAAAGGCGGTGTTGATATCGATCGCCGCGCCATAGGCGTGCATGCTGCGTTTGCCAGTGTCCTTCACAACGCGGCAATTGAAAGCGCCGGCGCTCGGATAAGCGTGACGCTTAATGTCC
>JACOWC010000120.1 GCA_016177005.1 Methylocystis sp. | reverse complement strand
CCGGGTGAGCCCCTTTCTGCTGTTCGACTACGCAGGGCCGTTTGACTTTCCTCCGACCGCCAAGCGCCGCGGCGTCGGCGCTCACCCACATCGCGGCTTCGAGACCGTCACCATCGTCCTGGACGGCGAAGTCGCGCATCGCGACTCGACCGGGGCCGGCGGGCTCATCGGCCCCGGCGACGTGCAGTGGATGCGGGCCGCTTCGGGAGTCGTTCATGAGGAATATCACTCCGAAAGCTTCGCCAAATCAGGCGGACGTTTCGAGGTCGTGCAGCTTTGGATCAATCTGCCGGCGCGCGAGAAGATGAGCGCGCCGCGCTACCAGACCCTCCTCGACAAGGATATTCCGCGTCTCGACCTGCCGGGCGACTCCGGCCTCGTTCGAGTCATCGCCGGAGAATTCGACGGCCGTCGCGGACCGGCGCAGACGGCGACGCCGATCGATCTTTGGGACGTGCGCATCGACGCCGGAAAGAGCGCACGATTCACGCTGCCGGAAGGCCACACGGTCCTTGCGGCGGTTCTTGAAGGAACGGTCGACGTCAATGGCGAGAAGATCGCACGCGCGACGGAAGTCGTCCTATTCGACGAAGAGGGCGGCGACATCGCCTTCGAAGCCAACAGCGACGCGAAGCTCATCCTGATGAGCGGCGAACCGATCGACGAACCGGTGGCGCAGCAGGGTCCTTTCGTGATGAATACGCAGGACGAATTGCGTCAGGCCCTCGTCGATTATCAATCAGGACGCTTCGGCGCCATCACGCCGCAGAACGCATAACCGGCAGCGCCGCTATGCCCGTCGCGGCGCCAATCTCAGCTCTTCGATCGTCGCCGCGAGAGAAGAAAACTCCACCGGCTTGGTGAGAAACGCGTCGACTCCGGCGGCGCGGGCGGCGCGTTCGTCCTCCTCGCGGGCGCTGGCCGTCAGCACCAATATCGGCGTGCGCGGGGCGCCGGCGCGCGCTTCGGCTTCGCGAATGCGAAGGCTCGCCTCGCACCCATCGAAATCAGGCATGAAGAGATCCATGACGATCACGTCATAGGGCGCGCCCGCGCCCTCGATCGCTTCGCGGGCGCGGGCGAGCGCAAGCGCGCCGCTTTCCGCCCGCGTCACCTTCGCGCCGAGCTTCGCGAGGTGGCGCATAAGGATAAGGGCGTTGATCTCATTGTCTTCAGCGACGAGCGCGTTCACCCCGGCGAGCGCTTGCGACGGCGCGCCCTCCTCATTCGCCGGCGCCATGGCGCTTACTTGCGAGAGGCGGGTGATGAGCGACGCGATCCGCACCGGCTTCACGAGCCAGCCGTCAAAGTCGCACAAAGCCGCTTCGCCGAAGGCGCGCCGTTCGAGGGGCGAGAACAGAAGGAACAGCCGTCGCGCCTGCGCCGCGCGAGCGCATTTCGCCAGCTTGGCGGTCATGAGCGGCCCCAGCGCGCAATCGACGATGACTGCGTCGAACGGCTTTTCGCGACGGCTTTGCAGGGCGTCCGCCGCGTCTTCCGCCGCAACGATCTCCGCCTCGGCGCCGGCGCAGCGCAAGCTTTCCGCAAGATAGGGCGCTTCAAAACCGCTTTGCGCGACGATCAGCGCCTTAAGTCCCGAAAGCGGCGCCGAAGCGGCTTCTTTGGCGATCGGCGGCGCCGGCAGCGTAAAGGCGAAAACCGAGCCCTTGTCGGATGATTCGACAAGCGCGAGCGCGCCGCCCATTCGCGCGACCAGACGGCGGGAGATGGCGAGGCCGAGACCCGCGCCCGCGCGCGGATGGTTCTCGGAAGGATCAGCCTGTTCGAATTCTTCGAAGATCGCTTCGCGCGCATCGTCCGGCACGCCCGGCCCGGTGTCGCGCACGGCAAAACGCAGCCGCGCGCCGTCGCGCGTGACGCGCAAGCCTACGCCGCCGCGTTCGGTGAACTTCATTGCGTTGCCAATGAGGTTGAGGAGCACCTGCCGTAGCCGGGCCGGATCGCTCACGATCTCGCGGGGCGCGTCGGGCGAGATCACGCTGGCGAGCTCCAGGCCTTTCGCCAAGGCGCGGGGCGCCATCAGTTCGACGACGCTTTCAACAAAAGGGGCGAGCGCAAAGGTCTCGCAGCGCAGTTCGAACTTGCCGGCCTCGATCTTGGAAAAATCGAGAATGTCGTCGATGAGCTGCGAGAGCGACCGACTCGAATCGCCGATCGCTTCGACATAGCTCGCCTGTTCGTCGGTCAGCTTGGTCATGGCGAGCAGCTGGGCCAGCCCCATGACTCCGTTGAGCGGCGTGCGGAACTCGTGGCTGACCGCCGCCAAAAAACGAGATTTCGCCAGGCTTGCGGCCTCTGCTCGGTCGCGGGCGGCGGCGGCGGCGCGCAATTCCCAGATTTCGTCGCGCAGCGACTCAAGTTCGGCTTCGACCCGTTCGCGGCCGCGCCTGCGTAAAGCAATGCAGATCGGTGCGGCCAGCAGCGCCAAGGCAAGCTGCGCCGCGGCCAAAATCGCGATATCGGGTAAGGACATGCGCCCATCATCAGGCCGCAAGCCGCCCCAGCGCAAGCCCCGCGCGATAGGAAAGCGCCTCGGCGAGATGTGGCCTGCCGACGGATTGCGCGCCGTCGAGATCGGCGATCGTGCGCGCAAGCTTCAAGACCCTGTGAAAGCCGCGCGCCGTGAGAGCGAAACGTTCGGACGCGTCGCGAATGAGCGCCGTGCCGGGCGCGTCGAGACTCGCCACACGCTCGATCACCGCCGCCGGCGCGGCGGCGTTGGCCGCAACGCCCGGCAGAGAGAGGGCGTCGTAGCGGGCGCGCTGAACTTCGCGGGCGCGCCCGACGCGCGCGGCGACATGCCGCGATCCTTCGCTCGGTGGCGGCAGCACGAGATCGGCGGCGGTCACCGCCGGGACTTCGATCTGCAAATCGAAACGGTCGAGCAGCGGCCCTGACAGCCGCGCCTGATATTGCGCGACGCAGCGCTCGTTGGGTTGGCGCTTGCAGGCGTAGCCGGGGTCCATTGCGTGGCCGCAACGACACGGATTCATCGCTGCGACGAGCTGAAAGCGCGCCGGGTAGACGGCGCGGTGATTGGCGCGCGACACCGCCACCTCGCCGGTCTCAATCGGCTGGCGCAGGCTGTCGAGCACCTGGGGCTGAAACTCCGGCAATTCGTCGAGAAAGAGCACGCCGTGATGCGCGAGCGAAATCTCGCCCGGCCGCGCATGCGACCCGCCGCCGACCAGCGCCGGCATGGAGGCGGAATGATGCGGAGCGCGAAACGGCCGCCGGTCGGTCAATTCGCCGCCGGCGATCTGCCCCGCCACCGAATGAATCATCGAGACTTCGAGCAGTTCGCGGGGCGTCAGCGGCGGGAGGATCGACGGCAGCCGCGCGGCGAGCATCGATTTTCCCGCGCCCGGCGGGCCGCTCATGAGAAGATTGTGGCCGCCGGCGGCGGCGATTTCCAGCGCCCGCTTGGCGCTCTCCTGGCCCTTGATGTCCGACAGGTCGGGTTGGTCGACGGCGAGTTTGCGCACGGCCGGCTGAGGCCGAGCCAGGACCTGCGCGCCTTTGACATGATTGACGAGCTGGATGAGCGAGCGCGGCGCGAGCACCTCCATGTCGCTCGACGCCCAGGCGGCTTCCGGGCCGCATTCGCTGGGACAGATCAGCCCCAGCCCCCGCGCGTTGGCGGCGACCGCCGCCGGCAAAACGCCAGCCGTCGGCGTCAGCGTGCCGTCGAGCGCGAGTTCGCCCAGCACGACAAATCCTTCGAGCGCGTCCGAGGGAATGGCGCCGATGGCGGCCATGACGCCAAGCGCAATCGGCACGTCATAGTGACTTCCCTCTTTCGGCATGTCGGCGGGGGCGAGATTGACCGTAATGCGCTTTGCCGGCAACGCGAGACCAGAGGCGATCAAGGCGGCGCGCACGCGTTCGCGCGATTCGGCGACGGCTTTGTCGGCAAGGCCGACGACATTGAAAACCACCGCGCCGCTCGAAATTTGCACCTGAACGTCGACCGGGCGGGCCTCGACGCCTTCGAAAGCGACCGTCGCGACCCTCACCGCCATCCTGCGCCCCCTAAAACTTTGCGGAAATCAAGATGCGAGCTTAGCTGGCGCGCAGCCGTAGCGCAAGAACAATATGTGAACATCGGCGCTGCGGATAACCTATATCGCAATTAGCAATTGCCAGGGTTCCGCTCGGGCGCAGATATTCAACCACACGCTGGCGGCGTGGAATGCCGACCGGCGTTAGATCACGCTGCATTTGGGTGGAATCGCCCAAATGCAGACAACGTGATCGAGTCCAAAAGTTTAGAGCGCGCTTTACGCGAAAAACCGGGTTCCACTTTTTCGCAGCGCGCTCTAGTCCGGGTGGAGAAGGAGATTGGACATGCAGTTGAGAACGGGTCTCGCGCTTGTATTCGCCGCCGCTCTGGCGGCGCCCGCCCATGCGGCGATGCCGGTCGCGCCCTCTGAGACGGCGGGCGCGGCGATCGTGCAGGTTTATGGCGGTTGCGGCCCCTATGGCCATCGCGGCCCTTACGGCGGCTGTCGCTGGGGCGGACAATGGGGCGGCTATCGCTTCGGCCGGCCCTGCCCGCCCGGCTTTCATCTCGGCCCCTACGGCCGCCGCTGCTGGCCGAACTGAACCCCGCAAAGACGCCGGGACGGCAAGCCGTACCGGCGTTTTGCTTGCCGAACGCCGTCAGGGCTTGGCGTGGCGGCCATAATGGGCTATCCGCCGTCGCCGAGCGCGCGGTGGCGCCACCGCGGGGCGGTCAGAAGACCCCCGCATTTAGAGCGGCGACATGGCTGAATTCGCTGAGCGCCATGGCGATGTTGAGCGTCTCGGCGGCCAAGGTAATGGCGACGATTCCCAAAATTCCTGTCGTGATCAACGGTTTCATGGGCTTCTCCTCTCCGCGATGATCGGAACTTAAGGAGAGGCGCGTTTTGACGCTGTGCGCCGACGCACTGGCTCATGCGCCAGTCATCCTTCGAGAGACTCCCCAGTCCTTATCAGGTCCTTGAGCGCAGCGTAGAGCGCGCTTGCGCTCTAGCGACGCGAGGAATCTTAAAATTGAGCGGGCGCAATTCGGCATGGAACATCTGCGCGAGCGAAAGGTTAGTTGGGGCGAACGCTGGATGCGAACTCGCTTTCCAAAGCGTCGCCGCGACTGCGGCCATCTCCTGATAAGGAGGAAATCGATGATGAACTGGGACATGATCGAAGGCAACTGGAAGAAGTTCACCGGCAACGTGAAGGAGCAGTGGGGCAAGCTCACCGATGATGACCTTGCGCGCATCAATGGCAATCGCGAGCAGCTCGAAGGCATGATCCAGGAGCGTTACGGCGTGTTGACAGACTTTTTCGATCAGAACTTGCTCCAGTTCATTCATTTGGCGCGATTTCTTATCGATCGGACGATTCCGTCCGATCGGAAAGCGCGCTAGCCGAGGCGCATCATTGCATACGCCGGCGGGACAAACTCGCCGGCGTATCTTTTTTGGAAATTTGCGAATGAGCGCATTCTTTTTGGACTTTCATCAGGCCGGAACAATTGGCGTTGCTGAAAAGTTTGATCGTTGCGGCGCTTTCAAGACGAAGGTTCCTTCATGAAGAAAGTCGTTCGTCCGTTTATCATCGAATATCGCGCGAAGCGCGGCAGGTCACGATTGGTCCGAGGCGGCGAGTCGTTCCGATTTGCGGATCAATCAGCTGAACGCATCGTCGCGGGCAAGGACTTACGCGATGAATCCGCCTGGCGGTCTCTCTTCAAGCAGGAGGAACGCTCGCCATGACGATCGCTTCACCCAAGATCGCCACGAGACAAGACAAGAAAGCGCTGCTTCGAGGCGCGTTGAGCGAAGCGCTCGGAAAGCGCTTCTCGCTCTTCATCTCGATTTGATCATGAAACCGGCGCCGGAGGATCTCATAGTCCCTTTGGCGAAATTGAATTTCGCCGATCGTTCGAGCAAGACGCGCTAAGCTCCGCGCTTACTCACTCCGCCGCTTGCTTCAGCTCCTCCAGGAGAGCAAGCATGTCTTCGGGCGGCGACTCCGAAACGACATCGGAAAATTGCCGTCTGAGCTGCTCGCCGAGCCATTGAACGCTTCCCTCCAAGTCGAGTCTCTCGCATTGCAGGCGATTTCCTCTCATTGCCGCCTCTGTCCATATTGATGGCTTTTCATGTGGCGACATGAGCTGCCCTCCACACAGTTAGTTGAAGCGCCGATTCGAAATTCTGTTCCGACAATGCTCCAAATTTTTTAACAGATGGAAAAGCTTAGCGGCAAAAACCGCTGTGGAGAACTCGCGCGGCCCCCACAAGCTTTAGCTTCGATCGACTACCAGCTA
>JACOWC010000119.1 GCA_016177005.1 Methylocystis sp. | reverse complement strand
CGGGGCGCAGGGCCTGTTCTTCGACGGCGCCGACAATCGCTTCCGCGGCCAGGCGCTGCCGGGCATCGGCATGGAATGGCGCTATCCGATCCTGGCGAGAAGCTTGATCGGCGACATCGTGTTCGAGCCGATCGCGCAGGTCGTCGCGCGGCCCAATCAGACCTCGATTCCGTCGCTCGTGAACATGGACGCGCAGAGCCTGGTTTTCGATGATTCGACGCTGTTCGAATGGAGCAAATTCTCCGGCTATGATCGGTTCGAGACAGGGACGCGCCTCAACTATGGCGGCCAGGCCACCATGTCGCTGCCCAATGGCGGCTTTATCAACACGATGATCGGCCAGTCGCGCCAGATCGCCGGCGCCAACTCCTATGCGCAGGCTGACGCGGCCAATGTCGGCCTCAATTCCGGCCTGAATTCGCGCGCCTCGGACATCGTCGGGCGTTTCGCATTTGCGCCCTCCTCGCTCCTCAGCTTCGTCGCCAAGGGCCGCTTCGACAAGGGCAGCTTGCGCGCGCGCCGTCTGGATTTATTCGCCACATTGAACCTGGATCCGATCTCGCTCCAGCTCCAATATGCGAATTACGCGTCGCAGCCGGCCATCGGCTTTGACATGCGCCGTCAAGGCCTGTCGGCCTCCGGACAATATAATATTACGAAAAACTACTTCATGACCGGCACCGTCACCTTCGACATGAGCCGCTATCTCTATAATTCCGTGACCAATCCGACGCTCGCTCCGTTCACGACGACGCTCACCGGCATCAATCTCATCGGCTCGGCGCCGCTGTTTTCGGTGGCGACGCTTGGCGCCGGCATCGGCTACCACGACGAATGCACAACCCTGTCGATCAACTATATGCAAATCTATCAGCCGCAGTCCTACACGGGACTGCCCGCCCGCAACCAGACGGTGATGGTTACGCTCCAGCTGCGCACCTTGGGCGAAGCGAAGTTTAACTACGGCGTCGGCTCAATGCTGGTGAATGACGGCGTGCGCTCCAATGTGACGCGCTGAGCGCCTCTAATTCGCTGAACTGCCCTAGTTACATCTCGGATTGCCCACGTCGGGAGGACGCTCCCCGCCCCCCGTGCTAAAAGCGCCGCGATGTGCGCCCCTCGGGACGCGCCCCGGCCGCCAAGCGCGGATACGCCCGACACACACGCGCTGTCGCGCAAAGGAGAATGCAATGAGGTTTTTTATCTTGCTCGCCGCCGGCGCGCTTCTCGCCATCGGGGCGACGACGCCGCTTTTCGCAAACGAACTTTCCGGCCAGCAGAGGAGTGAGATTGAGAAAGTCGTGCATGACTATCTCATTTCCAATCCGGAAGTGATCAAAGACGCGATCGACGAACTCGGAAAGCGCGAAAAGGTCGCCGAAGCCGCCACGCGCGAAAAGGCCGTCAGCCAGCATGGCGACAAAATCGTGAACTCGCCCAACCAGGCGGTGGTGGGCAATCCCAATGGCGATGTTACGCTGGTCGAATTCTTCGACTACAATTGCGGTTACTGCAAGCAGTCCCTCAATTCCGTCGCCAAGCTGATCGACGCGGATCCCAAGCTTCGCGTGGTGCTCAAGGATTTCCCGGTCCTTGGGCCGGAATCGGTGGAGGTGGCCCAGATCGCGACCGCCGCGCGCATGCAACTCGACAGCCAGAAATTCTGGGATTTCCATCGTAAGCTCCTTTCGACGCGCGGCCACGTCGGCAAGCAGCAGGCGCTGGCGGCGGCGAAGGAAGTCGGCGCCGACATGGCGCGTATCGAGAAGGACATGTCCAGCGCGGAGACGAAGGCCGCATTGAAGGAAGTGGCGTCGCTGGCGGATGAGCTGCGATTCGACGGGACGCCGGCCTGGGTGATCGGGAAGGAAGCGATCATCGGCGGCGTGCCCTACGCCCAGTTGAAAGCCAAAATCGACAACATGCGCAAATGCGGCAAGACTGCATGCTAGTTTCCGCCGACGCTAAAGGGTCAAGTCACGAAGTGACGCGCGCTTTTGGCGGCGATAAGCGGATACTCGAGAAATGCTCTCGCATCGGGAATCAATGATTCCCGATACGAGCCGGGCGACGGGCTTCCTTTGCGGCGGCAATGAGGCTAAGAGAGACGGCCTGCCGGCTTTGAGATTTTCGGGAACGTTTCGGAAGCGCTATGTCAGCCGTCCATGTGCTTAACGGTCCCAATCTCAATCTTCTCGGCAGGCGCGAGCCGGCGATATACGGAACGGCGACTCTCGACGATATCCGCGCAGCGCTGGAAACGCGTTGCGCCGAACGGGGCGTCTCTCTCGTCTTTCGGCAGTCCAACCACGAAGGCGACCTCGTCGACTGGATCCACGAAGCCGGCGGCGCCGGCGCGCCGGTCATCCTGAACGCCGGCGCGCTGACGCACACGTCGATCGCCCTCCATGACGCGATCAAAGGCGCGGACGCTTTCGTCATCGAAGTGCATCTTTCGAATGTGCATGCGCGCGAAAGCTTTCGCAGCCGCTCCTACATTTCGCCCGCGGCGCGCGGCGTGATCGCCGGATTCGGCCCGCTGTCATATATCCTTGCCCTCGAAGCCGTCTTTGAGAACGAACCGAGAAAGAGCTGAAACACCTATGGCGCGCAAAGCTCAACCGCCTCGCACCGCTACTTCCCGCAAGCCGGCGCCTACCAACGCGCCCGCCGTCGACGCGGACCTGCTACGCACGATCGCCCAACTGGTCGCAGGCAGCGATCTGACCGAATTCGAGGTGGAAAAAGGCGATCTGCGCATCCGCGCGGCGCGCGCGCCCGCCGCCGCCATCGCGAGCGTCGTCGCCGCGCCGCCGCCGGCGGTCCATGCCTTGCCGGCGGCTGCGACGCCGACGCCGAAGCCTGCGACCGCTCCGGCCTCGCCGGAGCCCGCCGCCGAATTCGTCGACGCGGTGAAGTCGCCCATGGTCGGCACCGCCTACCTGCGGCCGAATCCGGACGCCAAGCCTTTCGTCGAGATCGGCGCGCGCGTCTCGGTCGGCGATAAGCTCTTGCTGATCGAGGCGATGAAGACGTTCAACGACATCGTCGCCACAAAGTCGGGCGTGGTGACGGCCATACTGGTCGAGGACGGCCAGCCTGTCGAATATGGCGAGCCTCTCCTGGTGATCGAGTAGGCCAGGGATGTTCGACAAAATCCTCATCGCCAACCGAGGCGAAATCGCGTTGCGCATTCTGCGCGCAGCCAAGGAATTAGGCGTTGCGACGGTCGCCGTCCATTCGACCGCCGACGCCGACGCCATGCATGTCAAGCTTGCCGACGAATCGGTCTGCATCGGACCGGCGCCGGCCCGCGATTCCTATCTCAATATCCCCGCCCTGCTCTCCGCCTGCGAAATTACCGGCGCCGACGCCGTGCATCCGGGCTACGGCTTTCTTTCGGAAAACGCGCGCTTCGCCGAGATTCTCGAAGAGCACGCCATCACCTTTATCGGCCCGAAGTCCGAGCACATCCGCCTGATGGGCGACAAGATCGAGGCCAAGGCGACCGCGAAGAAGCTCGGCATCCCCTGCGTGCCCGGATCCGACGGGCCGATCCTGAGCGAGAAGGAGGCGCTGAAGATCGCCGAAAGGATCGGCTTCCCGGTTCTGGTGAAGGCGGCCTCCGGCGGCGGCGGCCGCGGCATGAAGGTGGCGCGCGACGCGCACGACCTTGCGATCGCCATCGCCACCGCGCGCACCGAGGCCAAAGCGGCCTTCGGCGACGACACGGTTTACATCGAAAAGTTTCTTGAGAAGCCGCGTCATATCGAGGTTCAAATCTTCGGCGACGGCAGGGGCGAAGCCGTGCACCTTGGCGAACGCGACTGCTCGCTGCAGCGTCGTCACCAGAAGATCTGGGAAGAAAGCCCCTCGCCCGCGCTCAATGACGCGCAGCGCATGGAAATCGGCGAGATCTGCGCGCGCGCCATGCGCGACATGCAATACGCCGGCGCCGGCACAGTCGAGTTTCTCTATGAAAACGGCGAATTCTTCTTCATCGAGATGAATACGCGCATTCAGGTCGAGCATCCGGTGACCGAGTCGATCACCGGCGTCGATCTCGTGTGCGAACAGATCAGAGTGGCGGCCGGATCGCCGCTCTCGTTACGCCAGCAAGACATCTGGTTCTACGGCCACGCCATCGAGTGCCGCGTGAACGCCGAACACCCGGTCAGCTTCCGGCCCTCGCCCGGGCGCATCGCCTACTATCATCCTCCGGGCGGCGTCGGGGTTCGCGTCGATTCGGCGGTCTATCAGGGCTATCTGATCCCGCCGAATTACGACTCGCTCATCGGCAAGCTCATCGTTCACGGGCGCAATCGAACGGAGGCGCTGATGCGGCTGCGTCGCGCCCTCGACGAATTCATCGTCGACGGCATCGACACCACGCTTCCGCTGTTTCGAACGCTGGTGCGCAACGCCGACGTTCAGAACGGAATCTACGACATTCATTGGCTGGAGCATTTCTTGGCGACGGGCGGCATCGAGCCGGACTTTTAAGGCGAAGGATCAAGTTCGCGCCAAGCGCGCTCTATGTTTTTAATTCGATTTACCGAAAGAAAGTCGCCGCCCGAGGGTGGCGCGGCGATCTCGCGCCGCTATCCTTGAGGAAATGTCGCGCCTCAACGCCCCTTATGCGATCACCCCGCATCTTCTGTTGCGGGCCTATTCCATCGGGCTTTTCCCGATGGCCGAAAGCGCCGAGGACGGTCAGCTCTACTGGGTCGATCCGGAGCGGCGCGCCATTTTCCCGCTCGACGGCTTCGCCGTGTCGCGCTCTTTGGCCAAGACTGTGAGGTCCGATCGTTTCGCGGTCGACGTCGATCGCGACTTCGACGCGGTGATCGACGCCTGCGCCGCGCCGGCCCTGCGGCGCGAGCGCACCTGGATCAACGCCGAAATCCGCCGGCTCTATCGCGAACTGTTCGATCTCGGCTTCGCGCATACCGTGGAATGCCGCCGCGACGGACGCCTTGTCGGGGGACTATATGGCGTCGCCCTGGGGAGCGCCTTTTTCGGCGAAAGCATGTTCCATCTGGAGCGCGACGCCTCGAAGGTCGCGCTCGTCCACCTCGTCGCCCGGTTGAGAACGGCCGGCTTCCGGCTGCTCGACACGCAATTCATTACGCCGCATCTCGCCTCGCTCGGCGCGATCGAGATCTCGCGCGACGCGTATCATAACGCCCTCGATCGCGCGCTGGCGACGAAAGCCGACTTCCATGTCCGGCCCAAGAATGCGCGGGTGACGGGGACACAGGCGCTGGCCGCGCTGGAGCACTAGTGGCCCGCGTCATTCAAAGTGACGGCCCCCTCCCTGTCCCTCCCCCGCTTCGCAAACCGGGTGCTCCCGGTTTGCGCATTGACCCCGAAGTCGGCAACAGCCGACGAGAGGGGACGCTAACGATTGGCGTTGGCTACGCTCTTGACGAAGGGCCGCGCCCGCTCCCTCTCCCGCGGAACGCGGGGGAGGGTTGGGGAGGGGGCACTGAAAGTCCTCAAGTCGAATGACGTAAGTCACTAATACGGCACATTAGCCGGCGGCACGGGCGGGGCCGCCTGGTCGCCGCGCCGCTTCTTCTTTCGAGGCGGCGCAGCCGGAGCCGGCGCTGGCGGCGCCTCGCCGACCTCGGGTTCGACGGGTGCGGGCGCCGCCTGATCGGCGGGTCCGATGGGCTGATTTTCCATCGGCGGCGGCGCTTCAGGTTCGACTAGACGCGAGCGGCGCTTCTTGCCGCCTTCGGTCGGCGCCGTCGCCTCAGCCTCGGCCGGCGGCGCCGCGGGCGCGGGGGCCGCCGTCGCCTCCGCAGGCTGCGCGGTCTCCTTGCCGCCTTTGCAGTCGACGAGCCAGACGTCGTAGACGGGATGCTCGACGCCATGAAGGCCGGGACTTGCGGCGAACATCCAGCCGGAGAAGATGCGCCTGGCGTCCTGCTTAACGTCGGCCTTGGCGGCTTCGGGCTTCCGGTCGGCCCCGCGCTCCGACTTGAGAACGAGTTCGTCCACCTCGACGAAGCTCGTCGTCTGCGGGGTTTCGGTCTGCGGCCGCGTGTTGCACACGCGCGGCGTTACTTGAAGCGCGCCGAACTGCACGGTTTCGTCGATGGCGACGTCGAAATTGATGATTCGGCCGGTGGTCTTATCGAGCCCGGCGAAAATCGCGGTCGGATGTCGGATCGGCTCGGCTGACGCGCCGGCCGCAAAAAGCGCCCACGCGCCAACGGCCGCTGACGCCAGGGACAGGGGCAGCTTCATCCGTTCACCGTGTGATTCTCCGCGCGCCCGGAAATCAGGCGGGAGACCAGAACAAGCAACAAAGGCGTTTCCAAGGAGCGCGCGCCGCTCAGCCTTCGGGCCGCCATGCGGCGTAATCGCCGCCGGCAGGCGGGCGCTCGCCCAACGCGAGCTGCGACCCCGGCGGCCGATAGGCCTGCGGCGTTCCAGTCAGATTTGGCTGATGCGGACGCTCCCACGGGCGTGACCGATAGGTCTCCTCGGTGGGCGGCGTATCCACCGTGTGATGCAGCCAGCCATACCATCCGGGCGGGGTGGCCGAACCTTCGCAATAACCGTTATAGATCACCCAGCGCCGCTCGAAACCGAGCGCCCTGTCGATCTTGCCGCCCCGCCGGCGATAATAAACATTGCCGAATTCGTCTTCGCCGACCCGCTCGCCGTAGAGCAGCGTCCACAGGCCGGTGCTGAGCGTGGCCCGGTTCCACCAGGTGAAGAAGCGAACGATGTAGGACATGTATCTGGAGTCCTCGAATTTTGAGGCCCCTTATTGCGTCTGCCGGCGTCAATGTCCAGCCTTGTCGCGGATAGTGTCTCAGTTTGAGGGCAGAGGTTAATTCGGGCCGGAACGGCGCGACCAGTTATCCACACCCCGCGTGTCAACCTCTTCCACAGGCTGCATTCACGTTACTCCACGAATCAGTTCGCGGATACGAAAAGGGCGAGAGGAGCACCACCTCCACCTCGCCCGGATCGTGGTCAACAAAACCTGGCAGTCTCCGCTGACCCCGACGACCTCGAAAAGGGCGAGAGGAGCACCACCTCCACCTCGCCCGGATCGTGGTCAACAAAACCTGGCAGTCTCCGCTGACCCCGACGACCTCGAACACTCCCAGTATTCTCAGACGAGAAAAAAAGTACCATGCTCGGAGTCGTCGAGCAAGCGGAAACTGCCGGGATTCTAAAGGAATCCAATGAAATGGCAGGCCAGAATAACGTTGTTCCGTTCCCGCGTCGTCGCCGCGCCCAGCGTTGCTCCAAACCAATGACAATCGAGATTGCCTCCAAGGCAAAGACGATGGTCATTCAGTTGGGCATGGCCCAGCACGTCGCCGCAGCAAAGCTCGGCGTAAATCCCGGCCGCGTCTGCGAAGTCGTCAACGGACAGACGTTTCAAGATGCGCCGTTCGCTCCACTGCAAGATGTGATCGGCCTCTAAGCGATTCTTGGCCCCGGTCATTTCTTGGCTGGGGCCTGCTTCCTAGCTCGCTTAGCAAGCATTTTGTTCATTCTGTGCCAGTCGGCGATTTTCCGCCGCATATTCGGTCCCAAAGCCGCTCCAAATGCGTAACGATCCACGGAACTTCAAGCCATTTTGCTGCGGCTATGAGCATGGCAATAGATAACGCTAAGAATATAAAAGTTGCTCTGGTATTAGTGCTAGAAGCGATAAGCGCATTGGAGACCATACAAAGAGAGATGATCCAGAAAAACCGCTCTTGTTTTCTTTCTGTCCTAAATTGCTCAAGCTGAGCCTCAAGAGCAGCAGCGGCATTCTCAACCTGCTCAACTGCATCGCGAGTATATAAGACCGATACATCACTTTTTGTCGTTGAGCCTTGCTGTGTATTCGGCTGCGATATCGGCGTTAGGGATTTCGATTCCTCTAATTCCTGGGACATAATTTTTTGCCCATGCTCCACCTGACCAATGAGTTACGTCGACCAAAGCCCCGGCTCTCATCGGGATAAGTGCGTCGCAAACCTCTTTCAAATCAGCTCGGCGCTCATCGCCTTCCTTAAATGGGCGCGCTTCATAAAAAACATCCTGGATCGGGGCTGATCCGAACATGCGCACTTTTTTATATACACTAGGTTCTACGGGGCCGTAATCCCATGCTTGGAACGTGGCGTTAGTTAAGGGCACGCCGCCATGTCGGCCCATGTAAAACATCTGCGCCATATACAAAATCTTCTGCAATTGAAGGTTGCTCACCTTCCAATTGCCTTGTTCGCAAATAAATTTGCAGACCGAGTCCAAGCGAGCAGTCATCATCCCCAACGGCGCGCCGCCGCTTTTTTCGCGATGGCCGACCGTTCCTCCTTCGTGAGCGCATCTGCGCGCGCTTTCGCCCCCGCCTTCCCCGAGCGGGTCTTGCCGGATGGTTTTTTCAATTCTTCCGTTATCTCGCCAGTCGCAATCTTGGCGACCATGACGGCACAGCCGATGGCGTCCGCCGGGCGTTTCTGACCTTGTGGCCCCTTCGGCATAAGCCGTCCTCCTAAAGGGCGCACATAAAGAATCCTTTATGCGATACGCCGAATCATAGCACGCATGTATGATTTGTCCTACAGCGCGCCGGGAGAAAGAATATAGGAGCTTGGGGGAGTGAGGATAAGGCGTCATTCAAAACGCCTTCGGCCAAACTGACCCACTTCCGCGCCGCGCGCAGGCTTGACGCTCGCCTATTATTCCGGCCACGCTGGAGACCTCCCCGCTTCCGAGACGGAGGCCGCTATGTCCGCGACTCTTACCGCCCAATGCTGCATCGTCGGCGGCGGCCCCGCCGGATTGATGGCGGGGTTTCTTCTCGCCCGCGCCGGCGTCGACGTGATCGTCCTCGAAAAACATGCGGATTTTCTGCGCGACTTTCGCGGTGATACGATCCATCCCTCGACGCTGCGGCTGATGGAAGAGCTTGGGCTGCTCGACGAATTCCTGCAACTCCCGCATCACAAGACCTATGCGCTTTCGGCCTGGATCGGCGAGCGTCAATACAGGATCGCGGACTTTTCGAGCCTGCCGGGCAGGTGCAATTTCATCGCCTTCATGCCGCAATGGGATTTTCTCGACTTCGTCGCCGAACATGCGCGCGCCTTGCCGAACTTTCGGCTGTCGATGAAGACCGCCGCCGAGGACCTTATTTGGGACGGCGACCGAATCCGCGGCGTATCGGCGACGAGCCCCGAAGGGCCGTTGGAAATCCGCGCCGATCTCGTCATCGCCGCCGATGGGCGCGGCTCTCGCCTGCGCCCCGCCGCGCATCTCGACGTCGATGATTTCGGCGCGCCGATGGACGTATCGTGGTTCAAACTGCCGCGCAAGGACAGCGATCCCGACGAGACTTTCGGCCGCATCGTGCCGGGGCGCATGCTGATCATGATCGATCGCGGCTCCTATTGGCAGTGCGGCTGCGTCATTCCCAAGGGCGGCGCGGAGGAATTGCGCCACAAAGGCATAGAGGCCTTCCGCGACTCGATCGCCGCGGCGACGCCTTTCCTTGCCGATCGCGTCGAGACGCTCGCCGACTGGACGCAGATCAATCTGCTCACCGTTCAGGTCAATCGGGCAAGGACGTGGAGCCGTCCCGGACTGCTGTGCATCGGCGACGCCGCGCATGCCATGTCGCCGGTCGGCGGCGTCGGGATCAATCTCGCTATTCAGGACGCGGTCGCGGCCGCCAATCTCCTCGCGGCGAAGCTGCGCGGCAACGCGCTGAGCGATGCGGACGTCGCTGCCGTTCAGTCGCGGCGCGAATTTCCGGTGCGCGTGACGCAGCGCCTCCAGCTTGCGATCCAAAATCGGGTTGTCAGCAGCGTGCTCGCCGCCGACAAGCCTTTTGAGGCGCCGCTTGCGCTGCGTCTCTTCGACGCCATTCCACTGCTGCGTCGCCTGCCGGCGCGGCTCATCGGGCTCGGCGTGCGCCCCGAGCATCTCGAAACATGACGGCCGTCAATTGGCGTCGCGAATAAAGGCGCCGAAGGCGCGCGGACCGTCGCCGGTTTCGGCTTTGCCGACGACTTTTAGCGTCTGCGCGTCGAGCGCCCAAAGTTCATTCGAGAACCAGTTGGCGACATAAACGCGGGCGCCGTCTGCGCTCGCCGCGAGGCCTTCCGGATATTCGCCGACCTTCAGAGTCTCCAGCGGCGCCAGGGTCTCGGCGTCGAAGACGCTGACGCTGTCGCCGTGCTGATTGGCGACGAAGACGCGGCCCTTGGCAAGCGCCACGGTGTAAGGCCGGCTGCCGCATTTGAGCGTCGCGATGACCTTGCGCGCGCTAAGATCGACGACGCTGACATCGTCCGATTCCACATTGGCGGAATAAGCGCGCGCGCTCGAAGCGTCGATCGCCACCCCAAAAGGATGCTTGCCGACGGGCACCGTCGCGAGCCGCGAAAAGGAAGCCGCATCAATGAGGGAAAGCGCATTGTCGTCGCGGTCGGCGACGACGATCGTTCGAGCGTCCGGCGCGACGGCGACGCCCGACGCCATTGCGCCGACGCCGACGCTGCGCTGCGCGCCGGTTGCAAGATCAATCTCGACGAGACGCCGGCCGTAGAGATCGGCGACATAGACGCGCTTGCCGTCGGGACTCGCCGCGACGCCGAGCGGTCCGCCTTCGACCGGAATGCGCTTCTCGATCTTTCGAGTCGCCGCGTCGATCACGGTGAGAAACTTGCCTTCGGGGCTGGTGACGAAAGCGCGCGCGCCGTCGCGCGACACCGCGATTCCCGCAGGCTTGCCGCCGATCGGCAGAGTCGCGACCGTCGCCATTTTGGAAAGATCGACGATCGACAGAGAATCGGCGCCTTGCGCAGTGACGAAGGCTTCCGCGGCGGATGCGGGGGAAGAGAGGATGCTGACGGAGAGAAACAATCCCCCCGTCATGGCCGGGCTTGTCCCGGCCATCCACGCGAGCGCGAAGAGCTTGCCCGCTATTCCTGCAACGCGTCGCATCGTCTTGGCGTGGATGCCCGCGACAAGCGCGGGCATGACGGGTTGAAGCTTCACTTCCCCTCCGCCTTCGCCTTCAGCGCCGCAAGATAGGCGCGCTGCAGCGCCGTCACCGCGGCGATGGCGACGTCGTCGTTCAGCTCCGGCGGCGGATCGTTCGTCGGATGGCCGCGGTAGAAGCGCGCCTTCCACTCGACTTGCGTCCCCCCGTTCTCGGCCGGCCGCAAGGTGATCAGCGCGGAATAATTCGTCGCGGGCAGACGTTTCACATCATCGCCCTCGCGATGCAGGCCGAGCATCATCCGCTCGGCGTCGCGCTTGGTCAGCAACTCCTCGATGACGCCGCCGTCCGCCATGATCAGCCTGCGCCGCGCGCGGTCGGGAACATTGTCGCCGGTCGCTTCGACGCGGGAGACGCCCGGCAGCCAGTCGGCGCGGGCGAAGTCGCTGACCACCGCCCAAACCTTGTCGGGCGGGGCGTCAATGATCGTCGTCTCGACCACCTTCAGCGGCGAAGCGCCATGCGCCGCGCGCGCGGCGACCGCCGGCAAAAAAGCGAGCGCCGCGACGGCGCAAAGAAAGAGCCGGCGCGTTGCGGCGATGTTTGCTGGCGCGATGTTCGCTGGCCCTTGGCGCATGGCGCGGCGCTTACTTGCCCTCCGCCTTGGTCTTCAAAGCGGCGAGGCCTGACTTGTAGATATCGGTCACCGCCTTCAGCGCCGCCTCGTCGGAAAGCTCCGGCGGCGGATCATTGTTCATGAAGCCGCGATAGAAGGCGCCCTTCCACTCGACGACGCTCTTGCCGCCGTCGTCCTTCACCGAAATCGTCGCGGCGTAATTGTTGACCGGCAGCACCTTCACGTCGACGGCGTCGATCTTGTAGCTTAAGGACTTGCCGTCGGCGTCATATTTGGTGAGCGTCTCGTCGATGACGCCGCCGTTCTTTAAGGTCAGCTTGCGCTTGGCGTCGACGGCGTTGCCGCCGGTTCCTTCCGTCTTGGCGACGGCCGGATGCCAGTTCAAATCCTGGAAATTGCCGATGATCTCCCAAACCTTCGCGGCCGGCGCGCCGATCTCGATTTTTTCGACGACCTTCTGGCGCGACGGGCCATGGGCGAAGGCCGGGCCGGCGAGCGAGCCGGCGGAAAGAAGCGACAGGGCCGCAACGGCAAAGGCGCGGCGCGCAAGCACAAACGTCATAAGGTTCTCCCGAGAAGCCTGACCTTGGCCGCCAGCCTTGAGGCGGCAGGCCGCACATAAGGGCGCCTCAAGCGGCGGCGTCAAGCGCAGATGCGCCGAGCGTCACAAGAGCGTCGTATCGGCACGCCATCTGCGCGCCATGCCCTATCTGCGCGCGCTCGCCTTCGCCCTCACGCTCGCTGGCGCTTTCCTCTTCCTCGTCCCGCTGCAGGCGCTGGCGCG
>JACOWC010000184.1 GCA_016177005.1 Methylocystis sp. | reverse complement strand
AAGTTGACAGACTTTTTCGATCAGAACTTGCTCCAGCTCATTCATTTGGCGCGATTTCTTATCGATCGGACGATTCCGTCCGATCGGAAAGCGCGCTAGGAACGATCCGCCACCCGCCGGGAATCATCAATGACCCTCGCTTCCAGCGTCATCGAAGCCATCGGGCGTACGCCCCTCATCGAATTGCGCGCAGCCTCAAAGGCGACCGGCTGCCGCATTCTCGGCAAAGCCGAATTCATGAACCCCGGCGGCTCGGTGAAGGACCGCGCGGCGCTGTCGATCGTCGAGGACGCCTGCGCAAAGGGGTTGTTGAAGCCGGGCGGAACGATCGTCGAAGGCACCGCCGGCAACACCGGCATCGGCCTCGCGCTCGTCGCGAACGCGCTCGGCTTTCGCACGGTGATCGTCATTCCCGACACTCAGAGCCAGGAAAAGAAGGACATGCTGCGCCTGCAAGGCGCGCAGCTCGTGGAAGTGCCGGCGGTTCCCTACGCCAATCCCAACAATTATGTGAAGCTCTCCGGCCGGCTCGCCGAGCGCCTCGCCAGGGAAGAGCCGAACGGCGCCGTCTGGGCCAACCAATTCGACAATGTCGCCAACCGCGTCGCCCATCTCGCCACCACCGGCCCCGAGATCTACGAAGCGCTCGACGGCGCGGTGGACGCCTTCATTTGCGCCTGCGGCACCGGCGGAACGCTCGCCGGCGTCGGCATGGCGCTCAAGGAGAGAAATCCGGACGTGAAGATCGGGCTCGCCGATCCCTACGGGGCGGCGCTCTATGCCTATTACACGACCGGAGAGTTGAAGGCCGAAGGCTCGTCGATCACCGAAGGGATCGGCCAGGGCCGGATCACCGCCAATCTCGAAGGCGCGCCGGTCGATGTCGCCTATCGCATTCCGGACGACGAGGCGCTGCGCGTCGTCTTCGATCTCGCCGAGCAGGAAGGCCTGCTGCTCGGCGGCTCTTCCGGAATCAACGTGGCCGGCGCCATCCGACTCGCGCGCGACCTCGGACCCGGCAATACGATCGTGACCGTGCTCTGCGACGGCGGCGCGCGCTATGCTTCGAAGCTGTTCAACGTCGAATTCCTGCGCAGTCAGAACCTGCCGACGCCGCCCTGGCTCGAAGGCGCCGTCGAGATCGATCCGGGCTACGTTTAGCCCTCAATGGTTTCGGTCGGCGCCAGCGCCGGCGTCGCCGCGCGCTCGACCTCGCGCTGGGGAACGAAAGTTTCCCGACGCACGAAGAGAACCTTCTGTAACTCCTTCTCCCCGATCAGCTTGGCGAATTCGCGATAGAAGAAGAAGGGAACGAGCGCCACGACGGTCACCAGTCCGACCGAAAGCAGGATGCGCAGA
>JACOWC010000118.1 GCA_016177005.1 Methylocystis sp. | reverse complement strand
TTGTTCCGATTCCGTGTCCAGATGATTCGTAACCCTCTGGGAACGAATAGAATCAACGCCATGCACATAATCAAGCAATAAATGAGCCGGACAGCCGTGGGACAAGCCAGGCCATGACGGGGCTGTTATTCGCTCTGCGCTCTACGGCCACTTCACCAGCGGCGGCATGGAGGAGAGGATCGAGTCGACATTGCCGCCGGTCTTCAATCCGAAAATCGTGCCGCGATCATAGAGCAGATTATATTCGACATAGCGGCCGCGCCGCACGAGCTGCTCGTCGCGCTGCGCCTCGCTCCACGGCTTGGCGAAATTGCGCCGCACCAGTGCGGGATAAATGTCGACAAAGCTTTCGCCGACATCGCGGGTGAAGGCGAAATCCGCATCCCAGGCGGAATTTTCCGCGTCGCCGGCGCTGTTGAAATAATCATAAAAAATGCCGCCGATTCCGCGCGGCTCGTTGCGGTGGGCGAGGAAGAAATAATCGTCGCACCATTGCTTGAACCGCGCGTAATCGGCGACCCTATGGCGCTCGCAGGCGCCCTGCATCGCCGCGTGAAAGGCGAGCGTGTCGGGATCGTCCTGCGTGCGGCGCGCGTCGAGCACGGGCGTGAGATCGGCGCCGCCGCCGAACCATGCTTTCGTCGTCACGACGAAGCGCGTGTTCATATGCACGGCGGGAACGTTCGGGTTCCAGGGATGGGCGATGAGCGAAATGCCGGTCGCGAAGAAGCGGGGGTCTTCGGCCGCGCCGGGAATCTGCTTGGCGAATTCCGGCGCGAAGGTCCCGAACACCGTCGAACAATGCACGCCGGCCTTTTCGAACACGCGGCCGTGGATCATCCCCATGCGGCCGCCGCCGCCGGGCGCGCCGCCGATGTTTCGAGCGGCGCTTCCTAAAGTCGCGCCGCTGTGATCCGTTCGACTCCAGCCGGCGAGAACGAACCGGCCGGGCCAGTCGGCGTTGGGCGCGAATGGCCCCGGCGCCTCGTCCTCCAGCGCTTCAAAGGCGGCGATGATGCGCAGCTGCAAAGACTCGAACCATGCGCGCGCGGCGTTCTTGCGGGCTTCGAGCTGATCGGGCGCGGCGTTCATCGACTCTCCTTATCGCCGCTTCATCCCGCCGGCGCCGCGCCTTGTCAATTTCAGCCGACGCTATTGCGCCATCGCTGTGACTTTCGGCTTGGGGTCGCTCCGCGCCGCTGGCGTCGTCGCCGCCGCAAAGCCGGTGCGCAGAAACTGCACAAGCGCCGTCTTGACGTTCCTGCCGCGTTCCGTGAGCTCGGTGACATAGCAGGAGCGGGGCTCGCCGTTCGGCCACTCGCGGTTTCTCGCTTTCGCTTGGCGCATGTCTTCGAGCACCTGCGCCTTTACTTCGCGGGAGTCCTTCATTGTAATGAGTCCGTCGGCCGACAAATGCCGATCGGCGTTATAGTCTTCAATCATTTTCTGATCGGCCGATTCGAAGTCGCACAGTTTTCCTTGGTCGCCTACGTAGAGAATCCGCTCCACCCAGCTTGCGCGCAGGGACAGTATGTCATCCGGCAGCATTCCCCTCATTTCCGCTGGCAGGGCTTGATAGATCGGCGCCGACTGCGCGATCTGATCCACCTTGAAAGCGGCCTTCAGATTAAACGCTTCCAAGCGCTCAATTTGGGTAAATTTGAAAAAGAGCTTGCCGAGGGCGTCGCGCGCCTCCGTGAAATTGGTCACGAGCGCATAAAGGCCGAGGCAAAGAAGTGCGGTGAACAAGGCCGCATTGAGAGTTTTCAGCAGCCGCTCCCAAAGCATGAGCGAAACGCGAATCGTCTGGTGGGTCATATCGCCCTCCCGGAAATAATGAATATCGCCTTAATATGCGGCGACGATCGCAGACTAGAAGGGATGTTTCGCGATTGCGCTGTGCGGCGGCGCACGTCGTCAAAGCGCGCGCAGCTGCCGCAGCGCCTCGCCCATAATAATCGCTGCGGCCACGGCGACGTTGAGCGAGCGCATGCCAGGCCGCATGGGGATGCTGAGCGCCAGATCGGCGGCGGCGTGGACCTCTTCCGGCGCGCCGGCGGACTCCCGGCCGACAAGCAAAATGTCGCCTTCACGGTAGTCGCAGTCGAGATAGGAGACCGTCGCCCGCGTGGACAGCAGCAGTAAGCGACGCGTTTCGCCCGACCTGTTACAGGCGGCGCGCCATGCCTGGAAGGCCGCGAAGGACGCATGTCGGTCAATCGTCACGTGATCGAGATAGTCCATGCCGGCGCGCCGGAAATCGCGATCGCTTATCGGAAAGCCTGCCGGTCCGATAATCGCGGCGGCGACGCCAAGGCAGGCGCAGGTTCGCAGCATGGTCCCGGCGTTCTGAGGAATGTCGGGCTGATACAAGGCAAGCATGAGAGGGGCCATTCGCGCGTTCCAGACGGATGAAATGGGGCGAATTTGCGGCATATCGCCGCGAATGGCGCCTCGTCCCTGGGTGGCGGCGGGAATGGCCAAATTTCCCAATCGCGCCAATCCCAATCGCGCCTTGTGGACAGCGGCGGAGATTCGCGTAAAACGGATCGCCTTGGACGCAGCCGCCGCCTCGGCCGCGAAGACTTGAGAGCGTTGGGAGAGGTTCGAGCGTGACAAGCAAAGAAGCCGCCGCAAAACCGGCGGAGCCGACGCGGCGGGATATTCTCTATATCGCGACTGGGGTCGCCGCTGCGGGAGCCGTCGCCGGCATGGCGTGGCCGCTGATCGCGCAAATGAATCCTGACGCGTCCACCCTGGCGTTGGCCTCAACGGAGGTCGACCTCTCGGCGGTTCCGGAAGGCCAGATCGTCACGGTGAAATGGCGCGGCAAGCCGGTTTTCATCCGCCACCGCACGCCTGCCGAAATCAAGGCGGCCGAAGACGTTCAGTTATCGGAGCTGCCGGATCCGGAGGCGGACGCCAAACGCGTTCAAAAGCCTCAGTGGCTCGTCGTCATCGGCGTCTGCACGCATCTCGGCTGCATCCCGACCGGCAAGGAAGGCGAATTTAACGGCTGGTTCTGTCCCTGCCATGGTTCGGTCTACGACCTCTCGGGAAGGATTCGCAGCGGCCCGGCGCCGACCAATCTGGAAGTGCCGCCATACGCCTTCATCGCCGAAAACAAGATCAAGATCGGCTAGCCGAGGCCAAGCGCCTGCCAAGCGCCCGCCAGTTTTTTGCGCGAGATTCCGAGAGCACCAGGCCCATGGAAGGACATTCTCAATACACGCCCAAAAGCGGCTTCGCGCGCTGGTTAGAGCGTCGCCTGCCGATCTTGAGCTTCGTGCATGATTCCTTTGTCGCGTATCCGACGCCGAAGAACCTCAACTACATGTGGGTGTTTGGCGCGATTTTGAGTTTCATGCTCGTCGCCCAGATCGTGACGGGCGTCGTTCTCGCCATGCATTACACGCCGGAGACGACGCTCGCCTTCGATTCCGTCGAAAAGATCATGCGCGACGTGAATTGGGGAACCGTGCTGCGTTACGCGCACGCCAATGGCGCGTCGATGTTCTTTCTCGCCGTCTACATCCACATCTTCCGCGGCATGTATTACGGCTCCTACAAGGACCCGCGCGAGGTCTTGTGGATTCTCGGCGTGATTATCTTCCTTCTGATGATGGCCACAGGATTCCTCGGCTATGTCTTGCCCTGGGGGCAGATGTCCTTCTGGGCGGCGACCGTCATCACCAATCTCTTCTCCGCCATTCCCGTCGTCGGCACGTCGATCACCACCTGGCTGCTCGGCGGCTATTCCGTCGACAATCCGACGCTGAACCGCTTCTATGCCTTGCACTATCTCGTGCCGTTCATCATCGTCGCCATCGTGATCCTTCACGTTTGGGCGCTTCATGTGACGGGGCAGAACAATCCGTCCGGCGTCGAGGTGAAGAATATCAAGAGGGACACCGTTCCTTTCACGCCCTATGCGACCTTCAAGGACGCGGTGGGCATTGCGGCGTTTCTCGTCGTCTATGCATGGCTGGCGTTTTTCGTTCCGAACTATCTCGGCCACCCGGACAATTACATTGAAGCCAACCCGCTCGTGACGCCGCCGCACATCGTGCCGGAGTGGTACTTCTTGCCCTTCTATGCGATCCTGCGCGCGATCCCGAACAAGCTGCTCGGCGTTATCGCGCTCTTCTCGTCGATTTTGATCACTGCCGCGCTGCCGTGGCTCGACACGTCGAAGGTGAAATCGGCCGTCTACCGCCCGCTGTTTCGCAAGGAATTCTGGGTATTTCTGGCGGTGTGCATCGGCCTTGGCTATCTTGGCGCGCAGCCTGCCGAAGGCGCTTTCCTTTGGTTCGCGCGGGTTTTCTCGGCCTATTATTTCCTGCACTTTCTCGTCATTTTGCCGATCATCGGCAAGATCGAGAAGCCGGAGCCGGTTCCAGAGTCGATCGAGGCCTCGATCGGGCGAGGGGAAACCTCCCATGTTTGAGGCGCATGCAAAATCGTCGGGCCGTAGCTCCCTGAAAACGCGCTGGTCGCTTGTTGCCGTCGCGGTCGCCGCGACGGTGGCGCTGGTCGGCCCTGCCTGGACGCAGGAGGAGGCCCCGCCATCCGCTTCGGATCAGATCACAGCGCCTCCCGCGACCGATCAGGCCGCGGCGCCTGCCGCAAAGGAGGCGGCGCCTGCCGCAAAGGAAAAGGAAGCGCGCCAGGAGCGCGCGCGGCACGAGGAGAAGCCCAAGCGCTTTGAGTGGAGCTTCGCGGGCGCTTTCGGCCGTTACGACAAGGCGCAATTGCGCAGAGGATTTAAGGTCTACAAGGAGGTTTGCTCCTCCTGCCATTCGATCAAAATGCTCGCCTTCCGCAATCTGTCGCAGCCCGGCGGACCCGAGTTTCCCGAGAAGGAAGTCGAAGCGCTCGCCGCGAGCTACAAGGTCAAGGACGGGCCGAATGAAATGGGCGAATATTTCGATCGGCCGGCGCGTCCAAGCGATCGCTTTCCGCCGCCTTTCGCCAATGAACAGGCGGCGCGCGCCGCGCTTGCCGGGAATTATCCGCCGGACATGTCGGTTCTCGCCAAGGCCCGCGGCTATTCGCGGGGTTTTCCGCTCTTCCTGTTCGACGCCCTGCCGGGCTTCTCCTATCAGGAGCATGGCGTCGACTACATCGTCTCGCTGATGGAGGGGTACGAAGACACGCCGCCGGACGTAAATATGCCGGAGGGCCAGTTCTACGATCCCTATATGCCAGGCCGGCGCATCGGCATGCCGCCGCCGCTCTCGGATGGCGTCGTGACTTACGAAGACGGCGCGCCGCAAACCATCGACCAATACGCAAAGGACGTTGCGGCCTTCATGATGTGGGTCGCCGAGCCGCATCTCGAATCCCGCAAGCGCGTCGGACTCGGAGTCATGGCCTTCCTGCTCGTCTTCGTCGGCCTGCTCTATTACACGAAGCGCAAAATCTGGACGGACGTGCCGCATTAGGGCGGCGCGCCTATCATTTGACCTTCTTTAATTCGGTGAGCGCGCTGGTCGCATGTTTGACGGCGCGCGTGGCGTCGCCGAA
>JACOWC010000117.1 GCA_016177005.1 Methylocystis sp. | reverse complement strand
TTGCCGACAATACGCCAAGCCCCTCACCCCAACCCTCTCCCCGCAAGCGGGGAGAGGGGGCGCGCGTTCGAACGATTCACTTGTTTCGCCACATCGCCTTAGAATTGCTGCCCGCGCATGGAGAGTGTCGGTAGCACACGATATGACCGGTTTAGGTAGCGCACGATCTGTCCGGTAGCGTCGCGCCCTTGTTTGGGGGAAGCGGATGGGTCGGACGGAAGCCCGGCAGGGTGTGCGGATGATGAAGTTTCTGGACATTTTGAGCCGCTATGAAGCGGCGGAGTTTAGTCATCTGGAAGCGGTGGAACTGCTGGGGGTTGGCGAGCGGACGTTCCGGCGCTGGCGTCAGCGCTATGAGGAGGAGGGCGAAGCGGGGCTTCTCGACCGGCGGCTCGGCAAGGCGTCCGGCAAGCGGGTTCCGGTTGATCGGAGCGAAGAAGTGGAGGCGCTGTATCGCGGTCGGTACGCCGGCTTCACGGCGAAGCATTTCCTCGAGCGTCTGGTGCGCACGCACGGGTTCAAATGGGGCTACGCCTGGACGAAGACCTTCCTGCAGGCGCGGGGTTTGCTGGAGAAAACGCCAAAGCGCGGCGCGCATCGGCGCAAGCGCGCGCGCCGTCCGCTCCCCGGCATGATGCTGCATCAGGACGGGTCGAAGCATGGGTGGCTGGCGGGCCAGCCGGCGCTCGATCTGATTGTCACGCTGGACGACGCCACCAGCCAAATCTATTCGGCGTTTCTGGTCGAGGAGGAAGGGACGGCCTCGACCTTCCGCGCGCTGGCGGAGGTGTTTGGCGAACATGGCCTGCCCTTGAGCCTCTACACGGATCGCGGCTCGCATTATTTCCACACGCCGGAAGCGGGCGGCAAGGTCGACCGGTCGAAGCCGACGCAGGTCGGACGGGCGCTGGCGCATCTGGGCGTCGAGCATATCGCGGCGTATTCGCCGCACAGGGCGTCCGCAAGGACGCCCGTCTGCTGGACGGGCTATGCGCGCGGGCGCTCGGAGCGGGTGTTCCAGACCTTGCAGGATCGACTGGTGAAGGAGCTGGCGCTTGCGGGGATCGACACGGTCGAGGCGGCCAACCGGTTCCTGCGCGAGGTCTATATTCCGTCGCACAACGCCCGGTTCGCGGTGGCGCCAGCGCGGGAGGGCTCGGCTTTCGTGGCGATCTCCGGCGTCGATCTTTGCGAGATTTTATGCGTGCAGGAGGAGCGCCAGGTCGGCAACGACAATTGCGTGTCGTTCAACCGGCTCAAGCTTCAGATTCCCGAAAGCCCGCTGCGCGCCCATTTCGTCAAGGCGCGGGTGAAGGTGCGCTGCTATCCCGATGGAACCCACGCCGTCTTCCACGGGCCGCGATGCCTCGCGCGCTACAAAAAGGGCGCCCTCCAGGAAGAAAGAAAAGCCGCTTGAATCCGCTCGGCGGCCGGCCTGTCGAAATGGTGGACGAGACTCTCGCCTTGCCCACAGTCCCACAGGAGAACAAAAGCAGAAGCAGCGGACAGATGATGTGCTACCAAATCCGGCCAACCTAATTCGCTATCGACACGCCGCGCATGGAGCGCGCATGGAGGGCGCATGGACAGGCGTGGGCGCGGCGCCTATTCTCGACACGTTCTTTGACGATCGTCCCCGTCGACCATCCGAATGAAGAGACCATGCTGCGACTCCTCACCCGACTGATCGGCCTTCTTCTACTCGCCGGCGGCTTCATCGCCCTCATCGTCGACGGCACCCGCTCGATCGCCGCCGGGCGCTTGATGGTGACAAGCCTCAACCGAGGAACGTCGGCGGTCTTTCCCGGCCTCTACCAGTCGATGCAGTCGAGCGTCGAGAATGTCTCAACCTTTCTGTGGGACCCGGTTCTGACCACGCTGATGACGGCGCCGGTCAGCGTCGCCTTCGGCGGCGTCGGCGCTCTCCTCATCCTGCTCAGCCATCGGCGGCAGACGCCGCTCTATTACGCCCGCCGCTAGTTTGCCCTGCGCCGCCGCACTATATCGTCGTCATGACGATCTTTGACGAACTCAGTCTCTCCAAGCTCCTTCGACCGATTCCCGACCGCGACATGCCCGTGCCGCATGGGACGCGCCATTTCGTCAACGGACGCCCGCTCGACCCGCCGTTTCCGCTGGGGTCCGAGCAGGTCCTCGTCGGGATGGGCTGTTTCTGGGGCGCTGAGCGCAAATTCTGGCAGGCCGGCGAAGGCGTCTATGTAACGGCGGTGGGCTACGCCGGCGGCATGACCAAAAATCCGACCTATGAGGACGTCTGCAGCGGCCGCACCGGCCATGCCGAAGTCGTTCTCGTCGTCTATCAACCGCCGGCGATCAGCTTCGAAGCGCTTTTGCGCCTCTTCTGGGAGGGCCATGATCCGACCCAGGGCATGCGCCAGGGCAATGACGTCGGCACGCAATATCGCTCCGCCCTTTATGTCTCGACGCCGGAACAACTCGCGGCCGCGAACGAGTCGCGCGCCACGTATCAACGCGTATTGACCAGGGCGGGTCTCGGCGACATCACCACCGAAATCGCCGAGGGACGGCCGTTTTATTACGCCGAAGACTATCATCAGCAGTATCTCGCCAAGAATCCCGGCGGTTACTGCGGCCTTGGCGGCACAGGCCTCGCCTGCCCGCTCGGCGACTGCTCCTTCTGAACGCTATTTCGCGCGCAAGACTTCTCGGCAGGCCGAAGGCAGTCCGGCCATCGTCATCGGCGGCCAGCTTTTCGCCGGCCCTCCCTTTGGATGAATGATCTCGTCCTTGAACCACCAGGCGAGCGATGCGTCGCAGCCGTCGCCAGGAGGGGTCGGGTCCTGATCGCGGCAATTCGAGCCATTCGGGCAATAAAGCCGGATATGGAAGTGGTAATTGTGCCCCCACATCGGCCGCACCTTATGCATCCAGCTCTCGCCCTGCGCGACGCGGCAGAGCGCGCGTTTGATCGCGGCGTTGACGAAAATGCGCTGCACGCCGGGGTCCATCGCCGCCGCGCGGATCACCGCCACATGGCCTTCGCTCCAGACATCGGGACGAACGTCGAGACGATCGTCGCGGACGACGTCGGTCGACATCATCTCTTCACGCTCCTCGCGGGTGAGTTCGCCGTTGGGCGCCGGCGCGAGCCAGATATCGGCGTCGAGGCCGATCTGATGCGAGGCGTGACCGGAGAGCATCGGCCCGCCGCGCGGCTGCGACATGTCGCCGACGAGCACGCCCGGCCAGCCCGATTCCTTCGCCGCTTTCGCCGTGTAGTGCTTTAAAAAGGCGATGAGATTGGGATGTCCCCAATTGCGGTTGCGCGACAGTCGCATGACCTGCCAGTGGGGGCCGTTGATCGGCAGCGGCTCGCCGCCGGCGAGGCACCCGCGCGAATAGAAGCCGATCGGGTCCGGATGAAGCGCCGCCGCTTCCTCGGCGCGACCGAACAGCTCCCGCGCCGGCGTCGCTGGACTGGACGGATTGGCGAGGGGCGGCAAGGGCTTTGGATCGAGCGCGCCTTTGTCCTGCGCGAAAGCGCCTTCAGCCGCCGCAACCGCCGTCAGGACCAGCAGCGCCGCTCGAAGCGCGCGCAATATCGAACCTGTCATCGGCGTCCCGCCCCCAATCTCCATATGCGCGATGGCGTCGAACGCCATTTGCGCGATAGCGTCGAAAGGTTTTGCGCCTTGATCCTTGCCGCGAAACCTTACCGCTTCATTTAGTTTGATGCAGCGCCAAGCCAGAGCAAGAATGCCGGGCCCGTAGCTTACGCGTTGCGTCAGGAGTCCGTCATGCGTTTTTCCCTCATCGCTTCCGCAATTCCCTTTCTTTTCGCCTCGGTGGGCGCGGCGAACGCCACCACCCACATTCATATCAATCTTTCAACGCAGACCATGCATGTCCAGTCTTCATCGGGCAGCTATTCCTGGCCGGTGTCAACCGCGCGCGCCGGCTATTATACGCCACGCGGCTCCTTCGCGCCGACAGGCATGCAGGCGATGCATTATTCGCGCAAATATCATATGTCGCCGATGCCCCATTCGATCTTCTTCCGCGGCGGCTACGCCATTCACGGATCGTATGAAACGGGCATGCTCGGCCGCCCGGCCTCGCATGGTTGCGTGCGCCTCTCGCCCGGCCACGCGGCGATGCTCTATCAAATGGTGCAGAATGAAGGCGGCAGGATTTCGATCGGCGGCGCGCCGCCAAGCGGCCATTATTACGCCAGCGCGCGGCGGGGCGGCGGGATCGTCTATGCGTCCTCGCGCGGCCGTCAGACATACGGCGGCCTGCGCGCGATAGCCGATCCTTTCTCCCTTTTCTTTGGCGCAGGCTTTGACTGACCGCACGCGGGACCTGTCTTGAGCGAGACAGGCTCGGCCTTCCTTGTTTTCGCCTTTTGCGGCTCGTCAGAGCGCGTCCCGATCACATGGAATCATGTGATCTATAAGGAATCGCTCAAAATCAAAATGTTGGAGCAGGTTCCGAAAAAGTCTGTCAACTTTTTCGGAACCTGCTCTAATCCGTCGCGACGCTTGCTCCGCGCCCCAATCGCGCGCGATAAGGATTCCAAAAAGCGACAAGGAATCTTCCGCTTGACTACAATCTTCGATCGCCGCCGCTTCCTTCTGGGAGCCGGCGGCTTGGCCTTCGCCGGCTCGGCCTCGGCGGAGCTTCCCGACGCGGCCGAAGAGCTGCAAGTGCGGGTCGAGAATAATTCGGCGCCGGAGCTCTGCGCCGAGAAGGACAATGTCGAACTCGACTTCATCCATCCGAGGCTGCGCAGCCTGCAAATCCAGGCGGTGCATCCTTCCTACATCAACACTATCGCCTCCGACCGCTGGGCGCCGGATTGGTCGAGCTGCGATTTTACGGTCGATCCCAAGGCGTTTTCGCAGGCCCGTCGCAAGACCTTCTGGGAGACGCCGGAATTCTGGCTGACCGGCTACACCTTTCCGTCTTTCTGGCGGCCGAATGACGTGCCGGTCCGCGTCGGCGATTCGGTAGAGCGGGGCCTCCATCTCATTCAATTCTGGATGTGGCACCGCGAGCGCGCCGAAGAAATCATGGTGCTCTATCCGCCCGACGGCTATTGGCGGGCGCGGCCGCTGCCCTTCGACGACATGCGCTGGACGGCTTACGGCTCGTCCTTTCTTGTCGGCCCGGTCGAAACGCAGGAGCGGCCCATCGTCGACCTCGAGGAGATCGTCTTCGAGCCGCAAACCCGCAGCTTCGTCCTCAAATTCCAGCGCGGGGGAGAAGGCCGAGTCTCGATCAAGAGCGTCGATCAGGATCGCCTGACGCTCGACGTCTCTTTCAGCCAGGCGATGCCGAACGGCCTGCCCTTCGCGGCGCTGCGCTCCATGTACGCCATGGAGACGATGAGCGACGCGGCCATCGTCGCCTGGCGCAGCAAGCGCGGAAAGAGCTGGGAGGAGGCGCCTGTCATTCGCTTCCCCGGCGCCAGCGCGACGGAAGTATGGGTCGGCCGCCATCTGCCGTCGCGCCATAATCTGTCGGCGCCAGACATGGCGTTCAGCAAGTTTCAGGGCGCGGCGCCGGCGTCGGCGCGCCGATG
>JACOWC010000116.1 GCA_016177005.1 Methylocystis sp. | reverse complement strand
AATCGCCGTTTCATCGATCATGCCGCCGTGATAAATCAACCCATGGCTGCAAGGAATCCCCACGCCAAACCGATTCAATTATTTTGCGGCATCGCCTAACTCTTGCGCGTTGGAAGGTCTCAGGCGGCGGCGCTCTCGGCGGAGTCGTCCGATCCGGCCGTTCGGGCTTGCATCGGAACCGCTTCGATCGTCACGAGTTCTGGCTCGCCCGACACCACGACCCGCATCCCGCACGCCTTTGAGACAAGGCCGGCGTAATAGGCCTGGATCGCGCGCGCGTCGATCGCGCCCTCTTCCGATTCGCCTTCGAGCAGTTGCGGCACGTTCGACGCGACGCGGGCGTTGACGCCCTTCGCCTCGATCTTGAACGCGAGCCCGTCGTCTTCGCCTGTCGAGCTCACGGAGATCGCGCCGCCGCGCGGAATGGCGGCGTCGGCGAGAAGGCAGAGGTTCAATAGAAGCTTCACCTTGTTTTTGGACATCAGCACGCGCGGCACGCTCCACAACAGCTGGGTGCGCTCGTCGGCGAGCAACTGACGCGTCACGAGTTCCGCGTCGCCCGTGTCGATCGACGCGCCCTTGGAGCCCGCCGCGCCGAACGCGAGCCGGCAGAACTGCAGTCGGGCCGAGGCCTCGTTGGCGCTCGACTTGATCAGCGCCAGCGCGTGGCCGCGCATTTCGGCGTCCTTCTCTTCTTCGAGGACTTCAAGGCCGTTGACGATCGCGCCGACTGGCGAGATGACGTCGTGGCAGACCCTCGACGACAGGAGCGCGGCGAGATCGAGCGGATCGAGCGAAAATTTGGTCATGGCGCCATCCAGAACGGGCGAAGGCGGAGATGTTTTAAGGGAAGTTCAGTCCGATCTTCCTGTAAACTGCGCGACTGACGCGACGCGCGAATCACCGCATTCGCGCTGATCGAAACTAGCGGGCGCGGCGCAGATTGCAAATGACGCGCGCCTCAATCACAAAAACAAGCGCAAAGGAATCGAGTGATGACGGCGGACAAATCTCCTCGGTCGAGCGGCGTGTCGGCCGATATCGACGACCTCGCCCGCCTGTTCGCGAATCTCGCGATCGCCGCCGGCGCGCTGGCGATGGAGACGTTCGCCAACGCGAAGATAGAGTCGCGCCTCAAGAGCGATACGTCGCCGGTGACGGAGGCCGACGAGCGCGTCGAGGCGTATTTGCTTCGCGAACTGGAACTATCATTGCCCGGCGTGCCCTTTTTGGCCGAGGAAAGCGCCGCGCGCGGCATGACGCTCGGCGCCGGCGACGCCTTTCTATTGATCGATCCGATTGACGGCACGCGCGAGTTTCTCGCCCGCAGTTCCGATTTCACCATCAATGTGGCGCTCGCGGAAAAGAGCGCGCCGCGCGCGGGCGCCGTCTATGCGCCGGCTCAAGGGCGCGTCTGGTTTGCCGGCGCGCGCGCCTATGAAGCGCAGGCGGCGCCGGGCCGATCCTTGCCGCCGCCGCAGGACTGGCGTTTGCTTCGGGCGCGGCCGCGGCCCCAAGACGGATTGGTAGCGCTGATTTCAAAATCCCATCTCGACGAGGAGACGAAGGCGTTCCTTGCAGGACAGCCGATCATGCGGAGCTTGCCGATCGGCTCATCGCTCAAATTCTGCCTGCTCGCCGGGGGCGAGGCGGACGTCTATCCGCGCTTCGGCCCGACGATGGAATGGGACACGGCTGCGGGCGACGCGGTGCTGCGCGCGGCCGGCGGCGCGACGCTCGATCTGCAAGGCGCGCCGCTGCGCTACGGCAAGAAGGACGCCGACTATCGCAACGGCCCGTTCATCGCCTGGGCGGACGCGACGGCGCACGAAACCGCCGCAACGCTTCCTTAACCGCGACGCGCGACTTTGATGGGAGCAACGCCGGGCGTCGTCTTTGCGACGCAACTGCGCCGCGCGTCGGCCATGGTTCGCGCCGACGCATGCCCTGACATGTGGGTTCCGGAGTTTCGTCGCCATGAGCAAATCTTCGTTCAATGCCGCCTCGCGTCGCGATCTCTTTCGCCTCGCCGCCGCCTCGGCCTGCGCATGGGCGGCGCCTCAGTCTTTCGCGCGCGCCGCTCAGCGCCCCGAAACCTATGCGAGCGGCGAGATCGTCGAGAACGGCCACCGCTTTTTCGGCTCGATCTCCCGCGGGCTCGCCGAAGGCGTCGAGCGCGCCTCACGCCAGTGGGGCAGCCCGAACGCCTATATCCTCGGCCAGGAAGCGAGTGGGGCTTTCGTCGGCGGGCTCCGCTACGGCGAAGGCACGATGTATACGCGCAACGCCGGCCATCAGCGCGTCTATTGGCAAGGACCGTCGATCGGCCTCGACGCCGGCGGCGACGGCGATCGGACGATGATGCTGGTCTATAATCTCCCGTCGGTCGACGCCATCTATCGGCGGTATTCCGGCGCCAATGGCTCGGCCTATCTCGTCGGCGGATTCGGCTTCACTGCGCTCAACAACGACGAGGTCGTGGTCATGCCCGTGCGCTCCGGGCTTGGCGCGCGGCTTGGCCTCAATCTCGGCTATCTGAAATTCACGCCGGAATCGACCTGGAACCCGTTCTGAGTCGATCGGGAGACGAATCCAGCGGCTCTCGCGCGACGAAGCCGCAAATGCCGCAAGCCTCGTCTCCGCGCTGGCGTCGCCAGCGGCAGTCCTGACGGATGCTGCAGTCATATGCGCGGCTCGGCCTGACCGGCGCGCTGGCCTTTGCAAGCAGCTGCGCGATGCGGCCCAAGAGATCGCACCTCTCGCCACTCCAATGCGCGCAGTCGTTTTCGGCGCAAGCCGGCGCGAATCGCGCCCGCGCGGCGGGCGCGCCCTGATTCTGCGCCGCCGCCAAAAGGCCTTCATCGGCGACCAGCGTGGTGGCGAAGGCCGCGGCGTTCGAGCGCTGGCCGCCGCTCAGACGCGCGTCGCCGACAAGAAGCGCCGGAACGCTTGGGCAGCGCAAGGCGCTCATCGACCAGGACACGCAAACGGCGGCGCGACGCCCATGCCGTCGCCGCCGCAAGAAGCGCAAACGAATAAAGTCATACGGCCTCTCTCCCGTTCGTCCGCGAGCAGCGTTAAGCCGCGCGATTGACGCGCGTTTTGCCGCGCTCCGGCGGAGAAGTCGTCATCCAAACAGAGGAAGCCGCCGGATGCGTCTGGCGGCGCCGATTTGCGCGAATCACCCGGCGCGCTTTGCGTTCGGCGTCGTTACGTGGCAAAATTAACCGCGCCGTCCGCTTCGAGACGGATCAAGGGTTGCTGCGTCTTGATCGAACAAGCGATGTATTTTGCGCTCGGCTTTCTCGTCGCCGGGCTATTCGCCTTGATGTTCCTGCCGGCTTTCTGGCGGCGCGCGCTTCGGCTTTCGATGCGGCGCCTGCAGCTTCTTGCGCCCATGTCGATGGAGGAGGTGTTCGCCGAGCGCGATCTGCTGCGCGCCGAGTTCGCCATCCGCGAGCGGCGACACGAACAGGCGATGGAATCGACCCAGGCCTCGCGCGCACACGATCTCGCCACGATCGGCCGTCAGGTCGCACAAATCGCCGATCTCGAAACGCAGCTCAAGCGCGCCGAAGCCGACAATCGCGACATGAACGCGCGCGTCAGCGAAACGGAAAAGTTTTTGGCGGAGCGCACCGGACTTCTCAACGCCACAGAAAAGGCGCTGCATGAAATGACTGATCGCGCCGAAACGCGCGTCGCGCAGCTGCGCCTGATTCGATCGGAGACCGCCCAGCTCGACGAAGCGGCCGGGGCGCAGCTGGAAGGCCTTGTCGCCGCCTATGAGGCGCGCGTCGCGGCGCTGCATCAGCATAACGCCGAATTGCAGCGCGTGCTTGAGGCCTTGCGCGAGGAACATGCGCGGGCCGGGCAAGCCGGACTGTCGGACGCGCGGACGACCGAGCTCGAACATCAGCTCAGCCATCTTGCGGGCGAACTCGCGGCGACCCGCACGCTGGGCGAGACGCTATCGTCCGAGCTCGACGAGGCGCGGACGAGGCTCAAAGCCGCCGAGGAACGCCAAAGGGGCGACGCCGAAGAGATGGAAGCGGCGCTGCGCGTCGCGCGCGCCGAAGCGCACGACGCCGCCGGCAAGCTCGAATCGGCGCGCGCCGACAACGTCATGCTGCAAGGCGCCGTGGAGGCGTTGCGCGCGGAGCGGGCCAATCTCCGTCGCGCCGTCAATGGGGCCAAGGGACTGTCCGTCGTTCCCCTCGCGGCGAGCGACGCCGAAATCGCCTCCCTGCGGGAAGCGATCCTCGATTTCGGCGACCGGGTGGTCGCTCAGGAACTCCAGGCGCAGGCAAAGCGCGCCTGAACCGCGCCGTCCCTTTCCTCAAAATTCCCGCCCGAAAGCGACACCATCCGAGGTCGCTGTTGACCGGCGGCGCGCGCTTTGGAACAAGTTGCGCATTCGTCCTTCTCACGCGAGGCCGCTTGTGCTCTTCGTCGCCTTTTGCCTGGACAAGCCCGATCACGTCGATCTGCGCATGTCGACGCGCGCCGCGCATCTCGCTTTCCTCGAAAAGCACGCTTCGCGCGTGAAGCTCGGCGGCCCCTTTCTCAAGGGCGAAACGCCGGTCGGCTCCATGCTCATTCTCGACTGCGAAGATGAGGCGGCGGCTCGCGCGCTGCTCGGCGAGGACCCCTACGCCATCGCCGGCCTCTTCGCCTCGGTGGACTTAAAACCGTGGAAACGCGTGGTGGGAGCGCAGCTCTGATGGCGCACTGGCTGTTGAAAAGCGAGCCGTCGAGCTGGTCCTGGGATCAGCAGGTCGAGGCCGGCGCCAAGGGCACGTTCTGGAACGGCGTGCGCAACCACTCCGCCAAACTCAATCTGATGGCGATGAAGAAGGGCGAGCGCGGCTTCTTCTATCATTCGAACGAGGACAAGGCGATCGTCGGCGTGGTCGAGATCATCAAGACCTATTATCCCGACCATACCGACGAGACCGGCAAATTCGGCATGGTCGACGTGAAGGCGGCAAAGGCCTTGAAGCAGCCGGTGACGCTCGCCGAGATCAAAGCGGAGCCGCGCCTTAAGGACATGGTTCTCGTCAACAATTCGCGCCTCTCCGTGCAGCCGGTGACCGACGAAGAATGGCGAATCGTGCTGGAGATGGCTGGCGAGAAGATATAGGGCGAGCGCCGATCGCCAACGCCGCGGCGAAAACGCCTCGCCTCGGCCCAAGAAAAAGCGCCCGGCCAGGTCGGTCGAGCGCAGTCCAAGGGGAGGGGGAGCTCCGTGCGGATGGATTTCGACCGCGCCAGCGCGCCCTCGCGCCAGGGAGACGCAAGTCCATGAATATCCATGAATATCAGGCCAAGGCCGTTCTGCGCGCATTCGGCGCGCCCATCGCCGACGGCGTCGCCGTGCTGCACGCCGAGGACGCCCGCACGGCGGCCGAAAAGCTCCCGGGCCCGGTCTATGTGGTGAAGGCGCAGATTCACGCCGGCGGCCGCGGCAAGGGCAAGTTCAAGGAGGCGAGCGCCGGCGACAAGGGCGGCGTTCGAATCGCCAAGTCCATCGACGAGGCCGAAGCCTTCGCCAAAGAGATGCTGGGCGCGACGCTCGTCACCCTGCAGACCGGCGACGCCGGCAAGCAGGTCAACCGCCTCTATATCGAGGACGGCGCCGCGATCGACAAGGAATTCTATCTCTCGATGCTGATCGACCGTTCGACCTCGCGCATCGCCTATGTGGTCTCGACCGAAGGCGGCATGGATATCGAGAAAGTCGCGCATGACACGCCGGAGAAAATCGTGACCTTCTCGGTCGATCCGGCGACCGGGCTGATGCCGCATCACGGCCGCCAGGTCGCCGACGCCCTGGGCCTTAAGGGCGATCTCGCCAAGCAGGCGGGGGAACTCACCGAAAAGCTCTACGCCGCCTTTGTCGCCAAGGACATGGAGCTCCTCGAAATCAATCCGCTGATCGTGACCAAGGACGGGAAGCTGCGCTGCCTCGACGCCAAGGTCAGCTTCGAGAACAACGCCCTCTATCGCCACCCCGACATGGTCGAGCTGCGCGACAAGAGCGAAGAGGACGAGAAGGAGATCGAGGCGTCGAAATACGACCTCGCCTATATTTCGCTTCCCGGCAATATCGGCTGCATGGTCAATGGCGCCGGCCTCGCCATGGCGACGATGGACATCATCAAGCTCTACGGTGAGTTTCCGGCGAATTTCCTCGACGTCGGCGGCGGCGCCACGACCGAAAAGGTGACGGCCGCGTTCAAGATCATCACCGCCGATCCGAATGTGAAGGGCATTCTCGTCAACATTTTCGGCGGCATCATGCGCTGCGACACCATCGCCGAAGGCGTGATCGCGGCCGTGAAGGAAGTGGGCCTCAAAGTGCCGCTCGTGGTGCGGCTCGAGGGCACGAACGTCGACCTCGGCAAGAAGATCATCAACGAATCGGGCCTCAACGTCATTCCCGCCGACGATCTCGACGACGCGGCGCAGAAGATCGTGGCGGCGATCCGGGGGAAGTGAGCGGCGCGCCTTCCTCGCGGCGTTTTATGCGCTGGACGCTTGTGTTATAAGCGTCTCATGCCCATTACGCTCACGGCCGAACAGGAAGCTTGGTTTAGAGCCCATGTCGCGCGCGGCGATTTCGCCTCGGTCGAGGAGGCCGCGCGGCAATTGATCGACGAGCGCATCGCTGAGCGGATGGCGCAGGAGGCGCGCCGGGCGCTGCCGGTCGGCGCGCTCAGCGACGCTGATCTTGACTCCATCGCCCAGACCGAAATGGACCCGCGTCACCGCCATCTTGATCGCGAATTGGACTAGATTCGTCTTTGGCTGTTCCCACCCCCGAGGCTGGCCTGGTCATAAGCTACGCCTATCTGTGGCATTCCGAACATCTGCGAGGAAGAGAAGAAGGAATCAAGGCCAGACCTTGCGCGATCGTCTTGACGAGCGCCGCTTCGAAAGGAGGGCTGGCCGTTGCCGTCGTCCCGATCACCCATGCCCTGCCTGCAGCCTTCGAGGAGGCGGTTGAAATTCCTTTGGCGACGAAACGCCGCCTTGGTCTTGACGACGCGCGATCCTGGGCGATCGTGTGCGAAGTCAATCGCTTCCTATGGCCGGGGTCTGACCTTTGCCCTGTTTCGCGAGACGAGCCGGGCAAGTTTGATTATGGCTTCCTGCCTCCCGCCCTTTTTCGACAAGTCAAGGAACGATTGTTGGCCTGCGCGAAGACTCAGCGCCTGAAGGGCGTGAACAGATCGGATTGAATGCGGGCTCCCCTCGCTTTCGCCTTGCGGGACTGGCGCAAAAGGGCCATGTTTGATGGCGACTTTAGCCCTTCCCGGCGAGCGCGCCGCGGGCGTCACAGTTTTCCCGCCTCGCTCGGCTCGTCGCCTCTTAGGAAAGCGCCAGTGCCCCATTCAGCCTTGTTGCCTGCGTCCTCCGCCAGCCGCGCGAGACGCGCTCCGGCGCGTCTGTCTTGCGCCCTGCTGGCCGGAATCGGGGCCTTCGCGCTCTCCTGCGAGGGCAGCCTCGCGGCGCGCGAAAACCTCGTCGTCGCCCGGCCCTTCGAGGTCGGCTCAAGCCTCTCGGGCAATTATCTCGCCGCGATCGTCGCCGGCGCGCAGCGCGACACGCTGGCCGCGTCGACATTTTTCCGGGAAGCGTTGCGCGACGATCCCAAGAACGCCGATCTCACCGACCGCGCCTTCGTCGCCGCGCTCGCCAACGGCAACATGCCGGAGGCCATCTCGCTCACCGGTCGGGTGATCGCGCATGACCGCGCCAACGGCCTCGCCCATCTCGCGCGCGGCGTCGACCTGATCAAGAACCGGAAATACGCCGCCGCGCGCGCCGAACTCGCAAAAGGCGGCGGCGACCGCCGCCGCGACATCACCTCGACTCTGCTCACGGCGTGGAGCTACGCCGGCGCCAAGAACACGCGTCACGCGCTCTCGACGCTCGATACGCTCACCGACGACGCCTTTCTGGTGTTCCGCGACTACCATGCGGGACTGATCGCCGATCTTGGCGGCGACAAGGCCGAGGCTGAAAAGCGATTCAAATCGGCTTATAGCGCCGAGAAGAACACGCTGCGGCTCGTCGACGCTTATGCGCGCTTTCTCGCAACGCGCGGACAGCGCGACGACGCGAAAAAGCTCTACCTCGCCTTCGACGAGGTCGCGCCCAGCCATCCGATCGTCGTCGCCGGACTTGCGGCCCTCGACGAGGGCAAGCCGCTGCCGCCCTTCGTGCGCAGCGCCGACGAAGGCGCGGGCGAAGTGCTGTATGGCCTCGGCGCGGTCGGCGGACGCCAGGGCGACGAACTCGCCTCGCTGATCTATCTGCGCCTGTCGCTCTATCTTGCGCCGGAAAATGCGCTCGCGCTCGTCACGCTTGGCGACGTCTATGAGCGCATGAAGCAGGAAGAGGCGGCCATCGATCTTTATCAGAGCGTGCCGAAGGACAATGCGCTGCGCGTGAACGCTGACGTGCAGGCGGCGCTTCTCCTCGAAACGCTCGGAAAATCCAAAGAGGCGTCCGACGCGCTGTCCGCCATCGTCGCCGCCAATCCGCAGAATCAGGAAGCTCTCACCGCACTCGGCAATCTTCAGCGCTCGCGCAAGGCTTTCGCCGACGCCGCGGCGACCTATACGCGCGTGCTGGGTCTGCGCGCCCAGCCCGACAAGAGCCAGTGGCTGCTCTACTACTACCGTGGCATCGCCAATGAACGGCGCAAGAATTGGCCGGCGGCCGAGGCCGACCTCAAGAAGGCCCTCGAACTCAATCCCGAACAGCCGCTGGTGCTGAACTATCTCGGCTACTCATGGGTCGATCAAGGGGCCAATCTCGACGAAGCCTTCAAAATGCTGCGTCGCGCCGTAGATTTGCGGCAACGCGACGGCTATGTCGTCGACAGTCTGGGCTGGGCCTATTACCGCCTCGGGCGTTACGACGACGCCGTGCGCGAACTGGAGAAGGCGATCGACCTGAAGCCGTCCGATCCCGTGATCAACGACCATCTCGGCGACGCCTATTGGCGCGTCGGCCGCAAGCTCGAAGCGCATTTCCAGTGGAATCACGCGCGCGATCTCAATCCGGATCCGGACGACCTGCCGAGGATTCTCGACAAGATCAAGAACGGCATGGCGGAGAAGCCCGAGATTGCCGGAAACAGTGGCAAGACCGGCGGATAGCCGCGTTGCATTTGGGCGCAATCGTCCCAATTACAGATAATATTCGCTCCATGCGAAAAACCGGGCTCCGCTTTTTCGCGCGCCGCGTTCTAGACTGGACGAATCGACCCAACGCATTCCCATCGCACGGAGCGCTGGCGAACTCGCTAGCCGCCGGCCGCATTTTCGACCCAAAATAAAAATGCTCAGCGATTAAGCCGTCGCAACCGTCATTTCATGCGCATGCACGTCGCGGCCCGAGTGTTTGACAAGAATTTGCCCGGCCGCTTCTTCCAGCGCTGAATTTCGCGTCCGCACCCAAAGCAGCAGGCCGCCATGATCGAGTTGCTCCTGGAGATATTTTGCGTGACGCTCGTCCATAAATTCGCCGAGCACTGCGCCGATCAGTCCGCCAACTTCGGCGCCAACGACGCCGCTCACCAGAAGCATGGCGAGCGCTCCGCCTGAGGCGAGCACGGCGCCGGCTGCGGCGGCGGCGCCGACATAGACAAGAGCGCCGACGAGCGCGCCCTTTTTTACGCCGCGCGATTCTCTTGGCATAAAAGCGACGCGAGGCGCTTTGTCGTCGTCAGCAACCTCCTCGACCTTTTCATACGTATGACCAAGCTTGCTGGCGACGGACTTTTCGCCGGCAAGCAGGCTGATGTCGCCAAGATCGAAGCCGGAATTCAGCAATTCCGCCACGGCGCTTTCAAGCGCATAGCCATCTGAGAAAACGCCGACCACTTCTCGGGCCCGCCGTTCGCCTACGCTGGTCATGCCGGCCTCGCCTCCGTTCGAAACCCCTTAAACCGGACTGCCGCCGGGGAGCGGTTCAGGGCCGAGAGTGCTGCCGAAGAGCGGCCTTGGCAAGAGCCGTTTGGGTCGCCAACAGGCAGAGATATTCCCAGGCTATCGTGGCCGCCGCGAGCGCGGTGATCTCGGAGAGGTCGTAAGCGGGGGCGACTTCAACGACGTCCATTCCGACGAAGTTCAAGCCGGCGAGCCTGCGGATTACGGACTGCGCCTGCCAAGTGGCGAGACCGCCTATTTCCGGCGTGCCGGTCCCCGGCGCAAAGGCTGGATCAAGCGCGTCGACGTCGAACGTCAAATAGACAGGGGCGTCGCCGACAATCTCGACGACGCGCGAGGCGACGGCCGCGGGTCCAATTTCGTGAGCCTCCTGCGCGGCGACGATCGTGACGCCTTGTCCAAGCGTCCAGTCGTAGACTTCGCGCTGCACGGGCGAGCGGATGCCGATTTGAATCATCCGGCGCGCATCGACGAGGCCTTCGTTGATCGCGTGATAGAACATCGAACCGTGCGCGTAAGGCTGGCCGAAATTATCAGGCCATGTGTCGACATGCGCGTCGAAATGGATCAGCGCCAACGGCCCACGCCTTCTTGCGCAGGCGCGCAGCAAGGGCAGCGTAACGCCATGATCGCCGCCAAGCGTTATGAGATGCGCATGGTTTGACGCCTGCGCCTCGATGAGTTTCAAACTTGCGGCGATGTCGCCCAGAGCGATGGCGAAATCCCCGACGTCGGCGAGCGAGAGATCGCCCGGCGACGTCCGGTGCAAGGGATGTTCGCCGTCGATGAGCATTCGGCTGGCGTGACGAATTGCTGACGGCCCAAAGCGCGCGCCGCTGCGATTGGTCGTGCCGATGTCGAA
>JACOWC010000115.1 GCA_016177005.1 Methylocystis sp. | reverse complement strand
AAATCCTTCCTGAGCCTGAAGGAAATACAGCACACACAACCGCGCGATCACAGACAACAGGAGTTCAACTGGCGCTATGCTTGAACCGGACAGCCGTGGGCTTGTCCCGGCCACCCACGCGATCCGGCGCTCGCAATCCTTCAATAGTCACTGCGATGTCTCGGCGTGGATGCCCGCGACAAGCGCGGGCATGACGCGCGGAAAGCCCGGCCATGACGGCCAGAAAGCGCTTTACCCGAAGGTCCATCGCCGATTGAGCGCGAAGGTGACGAACATCGCCAGCACGGTGGTGACGATCTGCGCCGGCAGATAGGGCGCGCCCCAGCGATCGACGAAAAGGCTCATCAACACAAAAGTGACGCAGAAGCCGGCGAAAGCGACCAGCGCAAAGCGCCAGGTCGCCTCAGTGTGCGGCCGGTCGCTCGCAAAGGTATGGCTGCGGTTCAGGAGATAGGCCACGACGCCGCCGACTACATAACCGCACAGCGTCGCCGGCACGGCCCGCCAGCCGGCGCCTTCGACCAGCCCGATGAGAACGGCGTAATGCGCCGCCGTCGCGACGGCGCCGACCGAAGCGTATGTCGCAAGCTGGCGCGTCGTCGACATGCTCAATGCGGCAGCGTGGCATAATGGCGCGCAATCTCCCGCATCTCGGCCTCGGAGAGCTGGCGGCTCATATAGCGCATCTCCTTGTGCGGCCGCGCGCCGGAGCGGAAGCCTTTGATCTGGTTGAAGAGATAAAGCTCCTGCTGGCCTGCCAGATGCGGAACGTCGGCGCTTTTGGCGATCCCGTCGACGCCGTGGCAAGCGGCGCATTGCGCCAGAATTTCGGCGACATCGCCGGCATGGGCGCGCTCGGCGCTCGGAACTAGAAGCAAGATCAAAAGCAAGCAGGCGGTAATTCGCATGGGGCTCGTTTCGATGGGGCGGGGAAAGCAATGATAGCGCAATTCGCCGTCGCACAACCCCGGCCCTTCACATGACCGTCATTCTCGTCTAGACAGGCGGCGACTTTCGAGCTGGGCGCGCCCCGCTCGCCGCCCGCATGACCAGTCAGCCGACGAAATGACGGGCAAGTTCGGGACGCGTTCCGGTCAAAGGGCCGGAATCGCGGCCCTTTTTTATGCGCGCTCGCCCTCCCGCGCAGCGTGCGCCGGGCGACTGACAAAAGGTTTCCTCATCCTGAGGAGGCGGCGCAGCCGCCGTCTCGAAGGACGAGGAAACCGCTGGACATATCTCGCCCTCCTGCGTCGAGACGCGCCTTACGGCGCTCCTCGGCATGAGGGTGAGAGAGCGCTGACGAGCGGATGACAAACTGAGGCGGCATGCCGAAACGAACCGACATTTCCACGATCATGATCATCGGCGCCGGCCCCATCGTCATCGGCCAGGCCTGCGAATTCGATTATTCGGGCACCCAGGCCTGCAAGGCGCTCAAGGCGGAAGGCTATCGGATCGTTCTCGTCAACTCCAATCCGGCGACGATCATGACCGATCCGGATATGGCGGACCGCACCTATATCGAGCCGATAACGCCGGAAATCGTCGCCAAAATCATCGAGAAGGAGCGCTATGCGACGCCCGGCGGCTTCGCGCTGCTGCCGACGATGGGCGGGCAGACGGCGCTCAATTGCGCGCTCAGCCTCGAGAAAATGGGGGTGATGAAAAGGTTTGACGTCGAGATGATCGGCGCGACCGCCCATGCGATCGACAAGGCCGAGGATCGCGAACTGTTTCGGGAGGCGATGACCAAGATCGGCCTGGAAACGCCGCGGTCGCGTCACGTCAAGACGCTCGCCGCGGCGCTGGAGGCGCTCGACGACATCGGCCTGCCGGCGATCATTCGCCCGTCCTTCACGCTCGGCGGCACCGGCGGCGGCATCGCCTACAACAAGGCGGAGTTCATCGAGATCGTCGAGCGCGGCATCGACGCCTCGCCGACGAACGAAGTTCTGGTCGAAGAAAGCGTTCTCGGCTGGAAGGAATATGAGATGGAGGTCGTCCGCGACAAGGCGGACAATTGCATCATCGTCTGCTCGATCGAGAACGTCGATCCGATGGGCGTGCATACGGGCGACAGCATCACCGTGGCGCCGGCGCTGACGCTGACCGACAAGGAATATCAGATCATGCGCGACGCCTCGATCGCGGTGCTGCGCGAGATCGGCGTCGAGACCGGCGGCTCCAACGTGCAATTCGCGGTCGATCCCAAGAACGGCCGCATGATCGTGATCGAGATGAATCCGCGCGTGTCGCGCTCCTCGGCGCTCGCGTCGAAAGCGACCGGCTTTCCGATCGCCAAGGTCGCGGCGCGGCTGGCCGTCGGCTACACGCTCGACGAGATCGCAAATGACATTACCGGCGGCGCGACGCCAGCGTCCTTCGAGCCGACCATTGATTATGTCGTCACCAAGATTCCGCGCTTCGCCTTCGAAAAATTTCCGGGCTCAGAGCCGATATTGACGACCGCCATGAAGTCGGTCGGCGAAGCCATGGCGATCGGCCGCAATTTCGCCGAGTCGCTACAGAAGGCGTTGCGTTCGCTGGAGACCGGATTGTGCGGCCTCGACGAGATCGAGATCGACGGCCTTGGCAAGGGCGACGACATGAATGTGCTGCGCGGCGCGCTCGGCACGCCGACGCCCGACCGGCTGCTCGTCGTCGGCCAGGCGCTGCGGCTCGGCATGACCACAGAAGCGATTCACGAGGCAAGCAAGATCGACATCTGGTTTATCGAGCGCATCGCCGAAATCATCGCGCTCGAAAACAAGGTGAAGACATACGGCCTGCCCGAGGACGCCGAGAATTTTCGCAAGCTCAAATTCGCCGGCTTTTCCGATATGCGTCTCTCGACCCTTGCCGGGCTCGAAGAAGACGCCGTGCGCGAGATGCGCCATCGACTTGGCGTGCGTCCCGTCTACAAGCGCATCGACACCTGCGCGGCCGAATTCGCCTCGCCCACCGCCTATATGTATTCGACCTATGAATCCCCTTTCATCGGCGTTCCGGCGAATGAGGCGCGTCCCTCGGACAGGAACAAGATCGTCATCCTTGGCGGCGGCCCGAACCGTATCGGCCAAGGCATCGAATTCGACTATTGCTGCTGTCACGCCTGCTTCGCGCTCGCCGAAGCCGGCTTCGAAACCATCATGATCAATTGCAATCCGGAGACGGTGTCGACCGATTACGACACGTCCGACCGGCTCTATTTCGAACCGCTGACCAATGAAGACGTCGCCGAAATTCTCGATGTCGAGAAGTCCAGCGGCGCGCTCGTCGGCGTCATCGTGCAATATGGCGGGCAGACCCCCTTAAAGCTGGCGCACGGCCTGGAGCAGGCCGGCGCGCCGATTCTCGGCACGCCTGTCGATTCGATCGACCTTGCGGAGGACCGCGACCGCTTCAAGCGGCTGCTCGACAAGCTCGGGCTGAAGCAGCCCAAGAACGGCATCGCCTATTCCGTCGAACAATCGCGCATCGTCGTGCAGGAGCTCGGGCTGCCGCTCGTCGTGCGCCCGAGCTATGTGCTTGGCGGGCGCGCAATGGCGATCATCCGCGACCAAAGCGACCTCGACGATTATCTCCTCGGCACGCTGCCGAGCCTCGTGCCTTCCGAGATCAAAGCGCGCTACCCCAATGACAAGACGGGTCAGATCAACACGGTGCTCGGCAAGAATCCGCTGCTCTTCGATCGCTATCTCGCCGACGCGATCGAAATCGACGTCGATTGTCTCGCCGACGGCGAGGATGCGGCGATCGCCGGCGTGATGGAGCATATCGAGGAGGCGGGCATTCATTCGGGCGATTCCGCGTGCTCGCTGCCGCCCCGCTCGCTTGCCCCCGAGACGATCGCCGCGCTTGAGGCGCAGACGAAAAGTCTCGCCATGGCGCTTGGAGTCGTCGGCTTGATGAATGTGCAATTTGCGCTCAAGGACGGCGAGATTTACGTGCTGGAGGTCAATCCGCGCGCGTCCCGCACCGTGCCTTTCGTGGCCAAGGTTATCGGCAGGCCGATCGCCAAGATCGCCGCCGAGATTATGGCCGGAGCAAAGCTCGCCGACTTCGATCCTCTGGAGACAAAGCCGGCGCATGTCGGGGTGAAGGAAGCCGTCTTCCCCTTCGCGCGCTTTCCGGGCGTCGACACCGTCCTTGGTCCGGAAATGCGCTCGACGGGCGAAGTCATGGGCCTCGACAGCTCTTTTGACGCCGCCTTCGTCAAGAGCCAGCTCGCGGGCGGCGCCAAGGCGCCGCGCGAGGGCGTGGTTTTCGTCTCGGTGAAGGACGCGGACAAGGGCCGCATCATTCCGGCGATTCGGCTGTTGAAGGACGTCGGCTTCTCGATCGTCGCCACAGGCGGCACGGCGCGCTATCTCGTCGAGCGCGGAATCGCCGCCCAGAAGGTGAACAAGGTCTCTGAGGGGCGGCCGCATATTGTCGACGCGATCAAGAACGGCTCGATCGCGCTTGTTTTTAATACGACTGAGGGGGCGCAGGCGCTCGCGGATTCGCGCTCCTTGCGCCGCGCGGCGCTTCTGCATAAGGTTCCTTATTACACGACCCTGGCAGGGGCGGTCGCGGCGGCCCAGGGGATACGCGCCTATGTTTCTGGGGATCTTAAGGTCCGGGCGCTACAGGACTATTTTCCGCCGAGCGCGACCAACTGAAAATTGAGGAATCCGCCACGCAGTCGGCGATGCGCCGGCCTTTGGCCGCGATTGTCCGACCAAAGCATGACCAGCGGCTGCGCCGACCAGCGCGCCAACGGCGCGGTTGAAGCGTCGCAGAGCTGGCGAAACTGAAGAAAGGCGAGAAGCGAGAGCAATGGTGGACAAGGTGCCCATGACCGCCGCCGGCTACGCCGCGCTCAACGAAGAATTGCGCCGCAGGCAGCAGGAAGACCGTCCGCGCATCATTCAGCAGATCGCTGAAGCGCGCGCCCATGGCGATCTTTCGGAAAACGCCGAATATCACGCCGCCAAGGAAGCGCAGTCGCTCAACGAAGGCCGCATCGCCGAGCTTGAGGACAAGCTGTCCCGGGCCGAAGTCATCGACGTGTCGAAGCTGAACGGCTCGACGATCAAGTTCGGCGCGACGGTCACGGTCGTCGATGAAGATACGGAAGAGGAAAAGGCCTATCAGATCGTCGGCGAAACCGAGGCCGACGTGAAGAGCGGCCGGGTTTCGATCACGAGCCCGATCGCCCGCGCGCTGATCGGCAAGACGGTCGGCGACACGGTCGAAGTCACGACGCCCGGCGGCGGCAAAAGCTATGAGATTCTAAAAGTCGCCTTTGGGTGAGGCGCGGGGCGGCTCCACCCCCTCCCCGTTCCTCCCCCGCTTTCGCAAACCGGGTGTTCCCGGTTTGCGCATCGGCGCCGAAGTCGGCAACAGCCGACTTCGGTAGCGAGAGGGAACCCTAACCACGAAGGTTGCGCGGCTTGTTGCACCGCAGGATACGCGGCTTGTTGCACCGGCCCGGATCGAACCCCCTCTCCCGCGAAGCGGGGGAGGGTTGGGGAGGGGGCGCTTCCGCTCTCCCGGGCCTTCTCCCGTTCACGACGATCCGCATTCTCTCCGACGGAAGCGCCGGTCATGAG
>JACOWC010000114.1 GCA_016177005.1 Methylocystis sp. | reverse complement strand
ACATGTGAAAGCGCTTCGGGCGTCAGCCCCTCGCTCTCGAGCAGATAAAGCAGCAATCCGGGATCGATCTGTCCGCAGCGCGTGCCCATGGGGAGGCCTTCCAGCGCCGAAAAGCCCATGGTGGTGGCGATTGAGCGCCCGCCTTTCATCGCGCAAAGCGAGGCGCCATTGCCGAGATGCGCGACGATGACGCCGCCTTCCGCATGAATCGGATCGATGGCGCGCAGACGCCGCGCGATATACTCATAGGACAGGCCATGGAAGCCGAAACGACGCAATCCCCGCTCATAGTAGGAATAGGGAAGCGCATAGGCGTCGTCGACGAAGGCGTGTCCGCGGTGAAAGGCCGTGTCGAAACACGCGACCTGCGGCACATGCGGAAACGCCGCGCGGGCTCCCTCAATTCCTGCGATGTTGTGCGGCTGGTGCAGCGGCGCGAGCGGGACGAGTTCCCGCAGCTCCGCGAGCGTTTCCGCATCGACGATGACGGGCGCGGCGAACCGTAGCCCGCCATGCACGACGCGATGTCCGATCGCGCTGATCGCCGCCGCCGGGTAAGCGTCTTCGATCCATTTGAAGATCGCCGCAATCGCCTGCCTGTGGGTGAGCTTGGCGGCGAGTTTTCTTTCGCTCGCCTTTCCATCGACGACCTCAACGCGAAAGCGCGGCTTTGCGCCGAGTCCGTCGACCGCGCCGGAGACGATCAACCGCGGCCAATCTTCATCCGCCGCGAACAAAGCGAACTTGACCGAGGAAGACCCGGCATTGAGCGTGACGACGCGATCAGCCATGTCCTCCACCGTCTCCAGGCCGAGTCACCAGACGCGGCGACGCTTCTCCGCTTCAAACGTCTTGCCGAGATAGACGACGCGCTCCAGCCGCAAGTCGCCCTTGGGAAGGAAAGCGTCGGGGCGCGGCTTCAATTCGCCATTCTCGAATTCGAGTCCAAGCAGCGCATAGGCCGCCGATAACATGCGGGCCGCGGCGCCGGTGTACCAGCTCCAACCGCCTCGCCCCTCATAGCCGTCGCCATTGTAGACATCGGCCGGCTGCTGGTGCGGCGGCAGGCCGTAGATGTCCGCCGCCGCGGGCGTCGTGAGCTTGGAAATCGGCGAGATCGCGACCCACGTATCGAACGCCGTGCGAAACAGTTCGTCGGCGGCGCGCGAATCGCCATCCTCTTGCGCCCGCGCAGCGAGCTTCGACAACGCGTCGACGAACCAGGAAACGCCATGGGAATACTGGCCGCCGTTCTCGCGCACGCCGGGCGGATATTCGGCGCTGCGCCCCGGATAGGGCTGCGAATGCTCGTCATAGGGCGGCGCGACGAGCAGCACGCGATCGCCGAGGCCCAGAACGGCAAGGGCTTTCTCAATGGCCTCGCGACCGCGCGCGGCGTCAACCGCGTTGCTTAGCGTCGGCCACGACGAGGTCATCGCGCTCATCGGCGCGACTTCTTCGCCGTCGTCGGCATAGGCGCGAATATAGCGGTCGCCGCGCCAGCAGTTTTCAAGCGCCGCGCGCAGCTTCCCGGCACGTTCGCGGTAGCGCTCGGCGCGTTCGGCGTCGCCTTTCGCCTCAAAGAGCGGCGCGATGTCGAGAAGGATGCCGTGCAGGAAGAATCCGAGCCACACGCTCTCTCCGCGGCCCTGGTCGCCGACGAGATTCATGCCGTCGTCCCAGTCGCCCGTCCCCATCAGCGGCAGGCCGTGCGCGCCGAAACGGCCGAGCGTCCATTCGATGGCGCGCGCACAATGGCCGAGCAGCGTGTCCTTGTCGCGCGACGTCAGCGGCACGGTGGCCTCGCCTTCCTGATCCTTCGGCACGGGATTGGCTTCGAGGAAGGTCTCGACTTCATCGAGGATGGCGTAGTCGCCGCTGCCGCGGACATAGCGGATCGTCACGTAAGGCAGCCAGAGATGCGGGTCCGACGCATGGGTGCGGTCGGCGAGGCCGGTGCCGCCGTTCGGCGCGCGGTGCCACCATTTGCACGCGTCGCCCTCGATATATTGATGCGCGGCATGCAGCAGGATTTGCGCGCGCGCGCGTTCGGGCGCGAGATGGATCAGCGGAATGACGTCCTGCAACTGGTCGCGGTAGCCCGTCGCGCCGGAACGCTGCGAGGGGCCCGTGCGTCCCCACAGGCGCGCGGCGAGCAATTGATAGGGCAGCCAGTCGTTGACGAGACGGTCGAAGTCGGGGCGGTTGGTTTTGATGCGCAACACCGACAGCTGATCGTCCCAGGCGCGCGCATTCGCCGCGAGCTCGGCATAGGCGTGCTGCGGATCACTGGCATAATCGGCGAGTCTTTTTGCTTCCTCGATCGTCGTGGTCTGTCCAAGCGCAACGACGACGACGGCCTCTTCTCCGGCCGGCACATCGATAGCGCCGCTGAATGCGGCGACCTTGCGTTCATGCGCGGGGGCGCCGGCGTCCGGGTGGCCGTGCTCGACCATGTAAGGCAGGTAGGGATCGCGGCTCTCGTGCCCAAGGAAGCGACGGCGCGACGTCTCCGCGAATTCCGCCGGTATCGAGGTCGTCACAAAGGCCCAGCCGCGCACGAAATTATTGCGGGGATTGCGGAAGTAGATCGAACGCACATTCTCGTCGATGACCGACTCTAGCGCGCCGAGACTCTCGTTCGGCGTTTCCGCCAATACGATTTCCATCGAAGGCGTTATCTGCAGCAGCCGCTCGTGATCGGTCCGGTTGCGGATCTTCAGGATCTTGAACTCAATGGGCTGCGTCGGGCTTACAAATACGGTCATCTCGAGTTCGAGGTGATCGCGCCCGGCGTGATAGACGGCGACTCCAGGCGAAAACGTCACTTGATATTCGGCGTCGCGGCGACGCAGCGGGACAAAAGTCGGACTATGCGCGTCGGTTCGCGCGAGATCGTAGACGTAGATCCTCTGACCGGCCGGCGCCATCCGGCCCTCGCCCATGCGAAACGGCGTGAGACTGTTCAGTCGCGAATTGCCGTGGAAGGAAAAAATTTCGCCGTCATTGGTGAGCACCGCGCCTTGCCCGAAGGCGTTGGCGATGACATGGGCGAAGGGACGCGGCGTGCCAGGGGCGAGCGTGACGCTCCGCCCGTCTTGAGAAAAAACGTAGCGCGGCTTTTTGGGCGGCGCCGGCAGAATGAGCGCGCGGCGTCGTGACAGCGCCCTGTTCAGCGTCTCAGGCGCCACAGGCGCAAGGCCCAGATGCCGCGCAATTGAATCCGTCGCCCGCCCCATGTCGCGGGCCCATCCGTCGACGATGATCAATTCCGTCGCGCCCGCCGCGGCAAGCTCGACTTCGATGCGCAGACTGGCGCAAGGCTCGAACCCGTAAAGCAGGCCCTCGTCGCCGGGATCGCGAGGCGCCGCCAATCCAAGCAGGCTGTCCGGCGCATTGGTCGATCCCATGCCATAAAACCGCGACTTCACGTCCTCGTAGCCGACGACGGAAATCTTCGCGTCAGCGCCGGCGCCGATCGCGTGAAAGGCGATCTCGGGCGACAGCCGGCGGTCGGCCTGGCGGCGCGCCCCGCCCTTGAGCAAACGGTTCTGCGCGAATATCGCGTTGAGCGACCGGACGTACCACGTGCCGATATGAATCGCGTTGTAAGCCGCGTCGCGAAGCTCGACGCCGGTCTCGTTGAGCACCCATTCGCGCAACGACGCCAACATCAATTTGCGATGTCGCTGCTCGAGATTGACGATCTTCAATCGGGTGATTTCGACCGCTTCGTCAGCGGCGAGCGAGACGCGCGCTTCAATCGCGAATCCGTTGCGCTCCGCCATGAAGAACAAACAATTCTCGCCCGCGTCAGTGAGCGACGCCTGAGCCGCTCTGCAGCGGGTCGGCGCTTCGCCGATCGACCAAAGCTCGCCGCCGTCCTCGCGCAAGAACAGGAAGCGTCCGCGCGGATGGGCATGATCGTCTGGCCGCCGCGTCAAGTCGATGGGAGGTCCACCGCGCGCCACGCCTTCAATGCCAATTGCGCCCTGCCCGTCCTGGAACCACTCGCTCGTCATCAGCCCGTTGGTCAGTTTCAACGGTCGCGAACCCGGCACGCCGCCGGCGCCGGTGATGCCTTCGATCGTCACTTTCTGCGCGCGCGCAAGCCGGCCGAGAAGGAAGATGACCAGGCCGAAGGCGACGAGGCCGGCGTAGATGAGATAGCCGCTGACCAGATAGGCGTAGGACGGCGGCCGCGTGTGCGCCAATTGCTCGGAGGCGCTCCACGCTTTGTCCCATTCCGCGTCGCGGGGAATATAGAAGGGAAGCAGGAGCGGCGCCCATGTGCCGAAGCGGCGGATGCCCTCCGGGATCGCGCGGCTGGTTTGCGCTTTTCCAAGAAAGCGCGCGGCCTTTTCGTCCGCCACGTCGCCGCCGACGAACGAGAGATTGACGAGGGTCGCGACCCGCAAGCCCATATGGTCGAACCAGATCAGCACCCGCAAGGCGTCATAGGCGAGCAGCGCCGTGAAAATATCGAGGCTCCAGGCGCGAAAATCGCCGTCCGGAAGGATGTAATTCATCCAGCTCGCGACGCCGGTTCGAATGAGTCCGTCCTGATTGTACCAAGCAGGGTCCGGCGAAGCCTTAAGGAAGGAATAAATGACCGGCGCCATCCACAGGCCCCAGCGCAAAACGCGCACCGCGTTTTCAACGAGCATGTCGAGGCCTTGCCAGCTCGCGAGTTGGCGAAGCGGCTGCAGGCTGCGCTCAACGAGCGCCGTAAGAAAAAACAGATTGATCGAAAAGAGCGGCGCGGCGAACACCCATTGAATGACGCCCGAGAACGACTCGTCAAAGAGCAGCCTCACGCCGCCATCGACTTTGCCGAGATCCGTCGCGCCCCATTTGGAGAAGAGCGGGCGAATGACGTAGTCGTTGATCGGACGCCCGTCCGCCGCGTAGTCGAGCGACGTATAAGCGAAGAATTTCGCCACGATCGTTGCGAGTTGACCCTCGTCGAGATACCAGGCGATCGCGCCGGCGACGAGCGCGCCGAGGACCACGCCCAGCAGATAGACTCGCCAGCTGCGCAGATGCTGCCGGCGTCCCTGCGTCAGCGCGGCGAAATCGATCGCCGCATCGACGCCGGCATAGGCGAGCGCGCCCGCGACGGCGCCGAACAGAAACCTGTCGCCGCCGCTTGCCGCCGGAAGCCCGATCATCAGGGCGAGACCGACGGCGGCGCCAGCGACCGCGCCGCGAAAATAGTTGGATGGATGCAGATAGAGCTCTTCGACGCGCGCAAAGAAGGGCGGCGTCGAGTCGGTGCTTTCGACGATCGCGCGCGCAAGCGGGAAAAGCGCCGCGCCGATCAACGCGCCGCCGATCGGGCCCGAGGCCGAAATCACCGCCACGGCCGGCGCGAATGAAACGATCAGTCCGGCCGCGAGCAGCAGCGCCATAAACACCAAGCCATAGACAGCGCCCTTTTCAGCGCCCGTCCGCCAATCGTGAAACACCACGACCTGCAGCGACGGCGTCGCCCGCAATAGACCGGCCATCGCCTGCGTCACGAGATAGGTTTCGCCCCACAGGCCAGCTTGCGCGAGCGCCGCCGCCACGGCCGCGACCGCCGCCGTCGCCGGATAGGGCAAATAGGGCGCGACG
>JACOWC010000059.1 GCA_016177005.1 Methylocystis sp. | reverse complement strand
GTGCGCGCGCTGATCGGCGCCTTCGCCAACGGCAATCTCACCCGCTTTCATGCGCTGGACGGCTCGGGGTACGATCTGCTGACCGGCGTCGTTCTCGAACTCGACCCGAAGAATCCCCAACTGTCGGCGCGGCTGCTCTCGGCGTTGCGTTCCTGGCGCACGATGGAGTCGCGACGACGCGACCTCATTGAGGCTCGGCTTAAGCACATCGTCGCGCAGGACAACCTCTCTGCGGACCTGCGCGACATCGCCACGCGGGCGCTCGGCTGACGCCGTCAAAAAAAGTTTCGTTAACGTTGCGTTAAGGTCTGGACAATTGCGCGTCGAGAGATTCGAATGAAGGTGATTCGGGCGTACAGCCGCGTTTGCATCACCATCATTTCGGAGGCTCTCGATGACGCGCGCTCCCGCTGCCCGCGCGAAGACTCACGCCCATACGGTGTGGGGCGCGTATCGGTTCGACGAGGATGGCGCCGCTAAGGGGCTGAAAGATTTCCCCTGGCTGCGGCCTCTGGCGTTTGCCGCCTGCGCGGTTTGCCTCGTTTCTCTCGCCGCCTTCGCCGTGTCGCTGACCAGCGCGATGCAGGATCGGCTGGTCGAGCAGGCGGTCGCCGATCTTGAGCTTTTTGCGCGTGCCGTCTCCCTTGACCTGCGCGACAAGTTGACGAGCGATGCGCAAAAGCCGTTCGCCGCGCCGCTGGATCGACTCGTGCCGCAGGGAGCGCTTTCGCGAGGCCGACGCATTCTGGTGACCGACGAGCGCGGCCGGATCGCCGCCGCGCTTCCGCCAATTCCTTCCAAAGATCTGACGCTGCCAGAGGCGCTCGGCGCCGAACAGGCGCTCGTCGACTTCGCCGATAACGCCGGGGTGATGCGCGTCACTCTGCCCGAAGGCGTTCCTGCGCTGGTGAGCGTCAGGAAGCTGCCGCCGCCTTTCGGCCAGGTGGCGATGATCTATCCGGTCGACAATGTGCTCGACGAATGGCGGGTCATCGCCTCACGCTACGCCCTGCTTTTCGCCGGCGCCACGCTGCTGCTGGTCCTCATAGTCCTTGCCTATTTCCGCCAGACTCGCTGTCGCCACGAGGTCGAACGCGCCAATAGGCTGATCCGCAGGCGCCTCGAGGCGGCGCTTTCGCGCGGTCGGTGCGGCCTTTGGGAGTGGGATATCGCCCGCGGCCGGATCTATTGGTCGGACTCCATGTATGAGATGCTGGGACTGCCGCCCGAACGCCGCTTTCTCTCCTTCGCGGAATTGAGCGGAATGCTCCATCCGGATGACGGCGACTTCCAGACGATCGCCGACATGGTCGCCTGCTCGCGCGCCACGAGCGTCGATCACGAATTTCGGTTGAAGAACGCCGAAGGCGAATGGATCTGGTTGCGCGCGCGGGCGCAGATCGTCGAAGAGGGCGGTGAAGCCGGCAAGCATCTCATTGGCATAGCGATCGACATTTCCGAGCAGCGCGCGCTCTCCGAATATACGAAGATGGCCAATCTGCGCCTGCGCGACGCCATCGACGCCATTTCGGAAGCATTTGTGCTGTGGGACGCCAAGAACCGCCTGGTCACCTGCAACTCGAAATTTCTCGCCCTGCATGGCCTCTCGCCTGACGCTGCGACGACCGGAGCGAGCTATCGGCAGATCATGAGCTGCGCGACAGCGCCGCTGATTAGAACCGAGATCGCCCCGCCCGACGGCCCGTCGCCCGACGCGCGCACCTATGAGGCGCAGCTTGTCGACGGCCGCTGGCTGCAGATCAACGAGCGCCGCACCAAGGACGGCGGCTATGTGTCCGTCGGCGCCGACATCACGGCGCTCAAGCGCAACGAGGAAAGGCTGCGCGAATCGGAGCGTCGCCTCACGGCGAGCGTCGCCGATCTCAGGAAGCCGCCTATGTGGCGAAATCGGAATTCCTCGCCAATATGAGCCACGAGCTGCGCACGCCGCTCAACGCCATCATCGGCTTTTCGGAGATGATGGAGGCGGAGCCGTTCGGCGCGCTCGGCTCGCCGAAATATCTCGAATATTGCAGCGGCATACGCCAGGGCGGCGCCTACCTCAACGAAGTGCTGTCCGACATTCTCGACATGTCGCGTCTCGAAGCGGGCCTCGTCCGGCTCACTGAACGTGAAATCAACGTCGCTGAAGCGATACGCAGAGCTATCGCCATCTGGCGCTCGCGCGCCGAACTCAAGAACATCGAGATCGTCGCCGAGACAAACGAAAATCTGCGCTGCGTCGGAGACGAGGCCGCGATCGTCAAGACGCTCAGCATCTTCCTCTCCAACGCCGTGAAATTCAGCGAAAGAGGACAAGTGGTGCGAGTGCGCGCGCGTGCGCATGGCGGCGCGATCGATGTCTATGTCGAGGATTTTGGGCGCGGCATCGACCCGCGCGCCATTCCCAAGCTCGGGAAGCCCTTCGAGCAATGCGCCGATTTGATGGAAAACGGCATGCGAGGGTCTGGACTCGGCCTCGCCATCGCCCGCGCCCTCATCGACCTGCATGGCGGCGCGCTGCGCGTTCGCTCCCGTCTTGCAAAAGGCACGGTGGTGATGATGCGGCTGTCGGCCGCCTCCGCGACTGTGACGACATTAAAGACGCGCATGACCGAGCAGCCTGGCGCGCCGGGGAAGACCGCGCCTCAGGCGCGCTCCATCCGCGCCGTGGGGCCTGCAGTCATCCGCATCGCGGGCAAGGACAGCACGACGCGCAAACCCGGCGCATTGTCTTCGATCCGCAACGCGCCATGATGCATGCGCGCAACCGCCGCGGCGAGCGATAATCCCAGACCTGAGCCCGGCCGCGAACGCGAATTCTCCAGCCGCACGAAGCGCCCCACGACTCGCTCGCGATCCGAAGCCGGAATGCCGGGCCCGCGATCGGAGACGACGATTTCCACGCGGTCGCCGACGCGGCGCGCTTCGACGGCGATGCGCCGATCGCCGCCTGTCGCGCCATATTTCAGCGCATTGTCGACAAGGTTCACGAGCGCCTGCCCGAGCAGTTCGCGGCTGCCGGTGACCTTTAGCCCGTCTTGAGTCGCGACGTCGAGACTCGCGCCCTGCTCTTCCGCGACGGGCTCGTACATTTCGGCGATGTCGCGCACGACGGCGTCGGCGTCAAATTCGGCCATATGGTCGCTCGAATAGCCGGCCTCGGCGCGCGCGATCATCAACAGGGCGTTGAACACGCCGATCAAACTGTCGGACTCTTCGATCACCGCGGCGAGCGCCGCACGATGTTCGCGATCGTCGGAGCTCGCTCGCAACGCCGCCTCCGCGCGGTTGCGCAGGCGGGTCAATGGCGTCTTGAGATCATGCGCGATATTGTCGGAAACCTCGCGCAAACCGGCCATCAGCTCGCTGATGCGCGCGAGCATCGCGTTGAAATTTTCCGCCAGACGGTCAAGTTCGTCGCCGGCGCCTGAAATCGCGAGACGCTCATGCATGTCGCCAGCCATGATTCGGCGCGCCGAGGCCGACATCACGTCGACGCGCTCGAGCATGCGATGCGCGACGAAGAGACCGCCAAATGCGCCGACGAGGACGAGCCAGAACAGCGACACGCCCAATGCGCTGCGCAATATGCCGCGCAGCACTTCGTGGTCTTCGATATCGTGGCCGATGAGCAGACGAAAACTGCCCGGAAGCAGGAATAGCCGCAGCAAAGCCGGGTGCTTGATTCCCGGCTCGCCGCGTCGCTCGTAGGTCGTCTCGACGAGTTCCGTGCCCCCGGGCGCGAACGCCGGCGCTTCGATATTGCCGACGATGACGTCTCCGGAATGGCTCGAGAGCAGGTAGAGCGAACCGCCCGGGGCGCGCACGCGACGTTCCAGCGCATTGGCGAGCTGGCGCAGGCCGCCCTGCGCATATTGTTCGGAGAGCGCTCGGATTTCGGCGTCGACGGTCTGCTCGATCTGCTCGTCGAGCACCTCCTTGACGCGGGCGCCGACGCGCGCGAGCACCAGCCCCGCGCCGATCGAGAACAGCACGAGATAAGCGATGGACAGTTTGAACGCCGTCGTGCGGAAAAGCTTACCGAGCGCCGTCACGGATCATATACCCTGCTCCCCGGATCGTGTGCAGAAGCGGGTTCTCGCGACCCTTGTCGATCTTGGAGCGCAAGCGCGAAATATGCACATCGATGACATTGGTCTGCGGATCGAAATGATAGTCCCAGACATTCTCGAGCAGCATGGTGCGGGTCACCACCTGACCAGCGTGTTTCATCAGATATTCGAGCAGCCGGAACTCGCGGGGCTGAAGCGCGACCTCCTGACCGCCGACCGTCACCTTGTGCGATAAGCGATCGAGCTCCAGATCGCCAACGCGATACTGCGTTTCTTCGCCTTTGGGACCGACGCGGCGGCGGGCCAGCGCCTCGACTCGCGCCATCAGCTCGGAGAATGCGTAGGGCTTTGGCAGATAGTCGTCGCCGCCGGCGCGCAGACCCTTCACGCGGTCGTCCACCTGACCGAGGGCCGAAAGAATGAGGGCTGGCGTTTCGACGCCTTGCTCGCGCAAGCCCGAGATCAGCGACAGCCCGTCCATCTTGGGCAACATCCTGTCGACGATGAGCACGTCATAGTCGCCTTCGCTCGCGCGGCCATAGCCGGCGAGCCCATCGGCGGCGTGTTCGGCGACATGCCCCTGTTCTCGAAAAGCCTTGACGAGATATTCGCTCGCTTCGCTATCGTCTTCAATAATGAGAATGCGCATGTTTCTTTTTATCCGAGATTGCAAAAAAACGGCAGGCCGGCGCATTATGCGCCAGCCTGCCCGCGTTCGGGAGCCAGGAGGGGACTGGCGCTGCCCGGACGCTCTTCATTGCGGAGACCGGCTGCGGGCGGGTGCAGTGTGTCGGTCTCGACGCAAGAAGTTCCGTAACTGGCTTATCCGGCGCCCTTCAGGGGAACGGCGACGAATTTCGCGCCGTCCGCAGATTTCACCCGCAGCAGCACTGATCGACGGCCGTCCTTTCGAGCGGCGTCGAGCGCAGCGGCAAGGTCGCGGCGGGAGTTGACCGGCTGTCCGCCGGCCTCGACGATCACGTCGCCCCTGCGCACTCCCTTTTGCGCGGCTGCGCCGGACGGATCGAGATCCGTCACGAGGAGCCCTTCCTTGCCTGCGCCGCGCACCTCGGTCGCCGGCACGACCTCGATTCCAAGGCCGGACAGTTCCGGACCTTGCTCTGAGAAGTTTTCGTCGTCGGTGCGCGCTTCCCGCTCGTCAGGCAATGTGCCGAGGATCAGCGCGCCTTTCGTGGACTTCAGCCCCAGGCTGTCGGCGATTTCCTGCGTCACGTTCTGAATCTTGACGCCGATCCAGCCGCGCGACACGGAGCCTTTTTCCTTGAGCGCCGCGACGACGTCCCTGGCGACCTCGGTCGGAATGGCGAAGCCGATGCCGATCGAACCGCCCGATGGCGAATAAATCGCCGTGTTGACGCCGATCACATTGCCATGCGAGTCGAACGCCGGGCCGCCCGAGTTGCCGCGATTGACCGGCGCGTCGATCTGCAGGAAATCGTCATACGGGCCGGCGCCGATATCGCGCCCGCGCGCCGAGACGATGCCGGCGCTCACCGAGCCGCCGAGGCCGAACGGGTTACCGACCGCGATCACCCAATCGCCGACGCGCGGCGCCGTCGTGCCCCACTCGACATAGGGCAACGTATGGCCGTCATTGATCTTGAGCAGCGCCAAATCCGTGCGTTTGTCGGCGCCGATCACCTTGGCCGGCAGCGTTCGGCCGTCATCGAGCGCGACCTCGACTTCACTGGCGTGTTCGACGACATGGTTGTTGGTGACGACATAGCCGTCAGCGCTGATAATAAATCCGGAGCCCTGCGACATCGTCATGCGCTTCTGCGGACGGCCTTGACCCTGATCCCCGAAACGCTTGAAGAAACGATACATCGGGTCGTCGGGCGACATGTCGGGCATTTCGAAGGCGCCGCCCTGCGAATCCTCCACCGCCTTGACCTTGATCGCGACGACCGCGGGCTTCACGCGCTCGACAATGTCGGCAAAAGATGCGGGTCCGGCGGCGGTAACCGATCCCGAAAGCGGCGCTTCGGCGTAGGCCGGCGTCAGCGGCGCCGGACCAATGGCGGCGCCAAGCGCGAGCGCGGCCGCGGCGCCCAGCAGCGCCAGTCGGGACGCGCGGCGCGGCGCTTTCATGGCGCGGTCGCGAGGATTGATGGCTATAGGCATTTCTCGAAAATCTCCATCTCTGGGCGACGCCCCGCGGAGGAGAAGCGCAACGTCGCTGTGAACTGAAAGATGGAGATGACCGCTTTGCCAGCCAATGGCGGCGGGATGAAACTTTCGTAAGGCGGCGCCCCAGCCTACAGCCAGCCGGCGCGACGGAGCCGGTAGTAGAGATAGGCGCAAATCGTCGCCGTCACGCCCAGGACGACGTAATAGCCATAATCCCACCTGAGCTCGGGCATATGCTCGAAATTCATGCCGTAAATGCCGGCGACGGCTGTCGGCACGGCGAGAATCGCGGCCCATGCGGCAAGGCGGCGGGCGATGTCGGTCTGCTGCATTTGCGAGTTCATCAGGCTCGCTTCAAACGCGAAGGCCAGAGTCTCCCGCATCGTGTCGATGCGCTCCTGCACGCGGCGCAGATGGTCGCGCACGTCGCGAAAATGCGGCCGCATAACCGGATCGATGGCGACGATGTCGCTATGCTCCAAGCGCCGGCAAACGTCGGAAAGCGGCGTCGCGGCGTTGCGAAGACGCAGCAGATCGCGCCGCATCGTATAGAGCTGTTCGATCTCGGCCCTGCCCATTGTCGTGGTGATGACATGGTCCTCGATGTCCTCGACCTCATTGTTGATGGCGTCGAGCGCCGGGAAGTAATTGTCGACGATGAAATCGAGAATGGCGTAGACGATGAAGTCCTCGCCCTCGGAGAGAAGCTCCGCGCGCGCTTCGCTGCGTTCGCGCACATAGGCATAAGAACTTGAAGCGCCGTGGCGCACGCTCACGACATAGCCGACTCCGATGAATAGATGCGTCTCGCCAAAGGCGATGTGGCCATCGACCATCTGCGCGGTGCGCGCGACGATGAAGATGCTGCGCTCATACTCTTCGAGCTTGGGGAACTGATGCGCCTTGAAAGCGTCCTCGAGCGCGAGGTGATGCAGCGAGAACTGACGTCCGACGCGCTCGAGCAGCTCCTTCGACGGCTCGTAGAGGCCGATCCAAACGACATGGCCCTCGCGCTTGGCCCAGTCTCCGGCCTCATCGATCCTGATATCGGCGATCTTGCGGCCGCCGTGATAGACGGCCGCCGCGACGACGCCGGCTTCCTGAGGATTTGTCGCCGTCGCCCGTTCGTCCATGACCGTCCTCCGGCCGTCAGGAAGGCTTCGATCCGCCGCGCGTCACGCCGACCTTTGCCGGCCGCAACACGCGTTCGCCGATCATATAGCCTTGCTCGACGACCTGAGCCACGACGCCCGCGGGCTGCGTCTCGTCGGGGATTTCGAACAGCGCTTCATGCAGGTTGGGATCGAAGCGGGCGCCCTGCGCGTCGATCTTCTTGACGCCGAAGCGGGCGAGCCGCGCCAGAAAATCGCGCTCCATCATCTCGACGCCTTCGACGAGCGCCGCCATCGCCGGGTCGGCGCGCGACCCCTCGGGCACGTTCTCGAGGGCGCGCCGCAGATTATCGGCGAACGACAGCGTCTCCCGCGCAAAATTCGCCACGCCGTATGCTTTCGCGTCGGCGACCTCGCGCTCGGCGCGACGACGCACATTCTCGACTTCGGCGAGCGCGCGAAGAAGCTTGTCTTTTAAGCCTGCATTTTCCGCATATAGATTTTCGAGCTCGGTGAACGGTTCCGGCTGCGCAATGTCGGATTCCGCCGAAGGTTGAGACAGGGACGAGGGCTCCGCCGCTCCCTGAGTTTTCGTCGCTTCAGCCTTATTTTCCGCGTTCGTTGGATCGCTCATGCTGTCACCATAGTTCTTGTAAAGGCCACGATATCTGCGCGCGAAAGGTCAAAATCAAGTCGCCGCGGCGGCGGGCGTTTTTTGGCCGCGCGGCGCCTGTCCGCCGAACACATCCAGGAGCTGGCGCTTGATCGCCGCCTGACGCTGCGGCGAGGCGATTTTCGCGCCGGTCAAATCGGTGACGTAGAAGGCGTCGACGGCGCGCTCGCCGAAGGTGACGATATGCGCCGAAGCGATGTTGAGGTTGAGCCTGGAGATCGCGTTCGTAAGCTCGAAGAGGAGACCTTCGCGATCGAGTCCGGAAACTTCGATCACCGTATAGACGTTGGACAGGCTGTTATCGACGACCACCTCCGGCGCGACCGAAAACGCGTCCGTGGGCAAGTGAGCTTTGGCGCGCGCCTTCAACGCGTCGGACACGACGACCTCGCCGCGCAGCGCCCTGCCGATGAGGTCGGCGATCCGTCGGGCGCGACGCATTTCGTCTTCGTCGTAATCGAAGGCGCGCGAGAAAAAGATCGTGTCGAGCGCCAGACCGTCCACAGTGGTGAAGATATGCGCGTCGACGATATTGGCGCCCCCCGCCGCGCAGCCGCCGGCGATGATCGACAGCAGGCGCGGGTTGTCGGGCGCCACGACGGTCAGCTCCACGGCCCCTCGCGTTCTGTCGAGCTCAACCGCCGTCGCCAGCGGCGCCGGCGCGCCATTCATCTCGCGAAGCAGTTCGACATGGCGAACCTTGCGCGCGACGTCGACCTTGAGCCAGTAGGCCGGATAGTGACGCTTGGCGTAAGCGTCGAATTCCTCGTCGCGCCACTCCGGGAGCGCCGCGCGCAGTTCCGTTTTCGCGGCCGCGACGCGGCTCTTGCGATCGACCGCCGAATGGCCGCCGCCGAGCACGACCTCGGTTTCCCAATAGAGCACGCGCAGCAGCTGCGACTTCCAGGCGTCGAGCACGCCGGGTCCGACGGCGTTGATATCGCAGACGGTGAGAACGAACAGCATCTTCAGCCGCTCCATCGTCTGAGCGATGGCGGCGAAATTCTCGATCGTGACGCGGTCGGAGAGATCGCGGCTCTGCGCGAAACTCGACATGGTCAAATGATGTTCGACGAGCCAAGCCACGGACTCGGTCTCGCCGGGCGTGAACCCCAGCCGCGGACACAGCGTGCGCGCCACCTCCATGCCGGCAAGGGAGTGATCATCCTTTCGGCCCTTGGCGATGTCGTGCAGGAAGAGGCCGAGATACAGGACCTTGCGGTTGACGATCGTCGGCAGGACTTCGTCGACGAGCTGTCGATGCTCCGGCATGCGCCCGGCTTCGAGATCAGACAGTCCGCCGACCGCGCGCAGCAGATGCTCGTCGACGGTATAATGATGATACATGTTGAACTGCATCATCGCGACGACTTTGCCGAAATCCGGAATGAAGCGCCCGAGAACGCCGGTCTCGTTCATCCGGCGCAGCGTGATTTCGGTCATGTTGCGCGAGAGCAGGATTTCAAGAAACAGCCGATTGGCCTCCTTGTTCGCACGCAGATTGGCGTCGATCAGGCGCAGCGACAGAGTCACTGCGCGCAAGGCGTCGGGATGGAGCGGCAGGCCGTGATGATCGGCCATCCAGAACAGCCGGATGATGTTGACGGGATCGCGCTTGAACACGTCCGCGTCGACGATGCTGATGCGATCATGGTCAACGATAAAGTCGCCCTGCGGCGCGCGACTGCGCCGGCGCCGAAACGGCTGCAGAAAGCGCTCAAAAATGGCGCGCGGCTTCGCCTGTTTTTCTTCAAGCGCCGCGCAGACGATTGCGGTGAGATCGCCGACCTCCTTGGCGACGAGGAAGTAGTGCTTCATGAAACGCTCGACCGGCGACAGTCCGCTGCGGTCGTGATAGCCGAGGCGCTTGGCGATCGTCGGCTGCACGTCGAAAGAAAGCCGTTCCTCGGCGCGAGCCCTCGCAAAATGCAAATGGCAGCGCACGCGCCACAGAAACTCCTCGCACCGTTCGAACAGACTGAGCTCAGCGGCGGTAAAGAGGCCGGCGGCGACGAGCTCCTTGGGCTCGCGCACGCGATAGACATATTTGGCGATCCAGAACAGCGTATTGAGATCGCGCAGTCCGCCTTTGCCTTCCTTGACGTTCGGTTCGACGAGATAGCGCGAAGCGCCGGCGCGCAACACGCGCGCATCGCGTTCGGCGAGCTTGGCGGAGACGAATTCGCGCGTGTCCGAACGGGCGATCTCACGGTCGAAGCTGTCGCGGAATTCGCTGAACAGCTCGGCGTTGCCGAGAATGAAACGCGCCTCGAGAAGCGTCGTTCGGATGGTCATGTCGGCGCGGGCCTGACGCATGCATTCGGCGACGGAGCGCGTCGCATGGCCGACTTTCTGGCGCAAATCCCAAAGAATATAGAGAATCGCCTCGATGACGCTTTCGCCCCAAGGCGTCTGCTTGTAGGGGACGAGAAACAGAAGATCGATGTCGGAGCCCGGCGCGAGCGTCCCGCGCCCATAGCCGCCGACCGCGACAACGGCGAGACGCTCGGCAAAGGTCGGATTGTCGACGACGTAGACATAACGCACGACATAGTCGTAGATGGCGCCGATCAGCTCGTCTTCCAGCGCGGAGATCAATCTGGCGCAAGCCAGTCCCGAGCCGCGCGCTTCGAGCCGCGCCTGTGCGATCTCGCGTCCCTCCGCAAGGACGGAGCGAAACAGTTCGACGATCGCCGTGCGCCGCGCGTGGCCGCGCTCCCGCTTGCAGATCGCCGCGACTGAAGGCGCGAGCGCCTCGCGGAGTCCGCGGAACTGCTCACTGGGATCAAACCCAGCGAAAACGCTGATCGGCGCCACTTCGTTCATGAAGTAAATTCCGGCGATCGGCCAGATGCGCGTAAGGCGCGCAGACGCGCCTCGATGGCGTCGAACAGCGGCGGCGCGAGATCGAGCCCGCCGACGCGTTTTAGCGCGCGCAATCCGGTCGGCGAGGTCACGTTGATCTCGGTGAGCCAGCCGTCAATCACGTCGATGCCGACGAAGACCAGCCCGCGCCGTTTCAGTTCCGGCGCGAGCCTCGCGCAGATTTGCCTCTCTCGCGCGTCGAGTTCTGAAGCCGCCGGCGCCCCGCCGCGCACCATATTCGAGCGGATGTCGTCAACGGCGGGAATGCGGTTGATGGCGCCCATCGCCTCGCCGTCAATGAGGAGGATGCGCTTGTCGCCCTTCACGATCTCCGGGATAAACCGCTGGACGACCCATGGCTCGCGAAAGGTCGTCGCGAACATGTCGAAGAGCGAACCGAAATTCGGATCGCGCGGCGCGACCTTGAACACCGCGGCGCCGCCATGGCCGTAGAGCGGCTTCATGACGATGTCGCCATGCCTGGCGCGAAAGCGCTCGATCGCCGCGCGGTCGCGGGTGATCAGCGTCGGCGGCATCAAGTCGGCAAACTCCATCACGAAGATTTTTTCGGGCGCGTTGCGCACATGCGCGGGGTCGTTGACGACGAGAGTCTTCGGCGCGAGCCGCTCCAAAAAATGCGTGGAGGTAATATAGGCGAGATCGAAGGGCGGGTCCTGACGCAGCAGCACCACGTCCATCGCGCCGAGTTCAAGGTTTGTCGCCTCGCCCAGCGCATAATAGCGGGACGGATCGTCGAAGACGTCGATGCGGTGGGCGCGCGCCGTCAGCCTGTCGCCTTCGAGCGACAGTCGATCCGGCGTGTAGTACCACAGTCGATGCCCTCTGAACTTTGCCTCCAGCATCAGCGCAAAGGTGGAATCGCCTGCAAAATTAATGCGTTCCAAGGGGTCCATCTGGACCGCTATCTCGAGCATCGATCCCCCTGCCGGGCCCGCCGCCGCCCTCCGGCCCCATCACGACCGGGCCGCCCTTTCGGCCGACACATAGCAGGAGAACGCCGGCCCTGCGCAACCCTCAACCGGCGCGCCGGCCTCAGCCCGGCTACGCCATGGGTCAGATCACGTACAAGCGTCAGATCACATAATCGAAAGAATCGTAAGCGAGGCCGCGCAGGAGCTGGTCCATGTCGCGCGCGGGCTCGGCGCGGGATTCTGTCCCGACCACCTTCGCCGGAACGCCGGCGACGATCGAATTCGGCGGAACCGATTTCAGCACCACGGAGCCCGCGGCGATGCGCGAACAGGCGCCGATCTCGATATTGCCGAGAATTTTCGCGCCCGCGCCGATCATCACGCCGCGCCTGACCTTCGGATGGCGGTCGCCCGCGACCTTGCCGGTGCCGCCCAGCGTGACGCCATGCAGGATCGAGACATCGTCGTCGACGACCGCCGTCTCGCCGACGACGAATCCCGTGCCATGGTCGAGGAACAGCCCCTTGCCCAGGCGCGCCGCCGGATGAATGTCGGCCGCGAGCGCGTCGGAGGCGCGGCTCTGGACATAATGGGCGAAATCAGGTCGCCGCCCGCGCCACAGCGCATGCGCGAGCCGCGCCGACTGGATCGCGTGAAATCCCTTGAAATAGAGCAGAGGTTCGATCACGCGCCCGCAGGCAGGATCGCGCTCGACGCAGGCGGCGAGATCGGCGCGAAATGCGTCCGCGATCGACTCATCGTCGCGCACCGCCTGCAGGAAGGCGTCGGCGATCGTTTCGGCTTCCATCGCCGAGGCGCCGAGTCGCGCGGCGATGCGATGGACCACCGCCTCTTCCAGCGACGCGCGGTTGAGGACCGCGCCGAGCATCAAGGGCGTCAGCGACGGATCGAGGCGCAGCGCATCCTCGGCTTCGCGGCGCATATGCGCCCACATCGCCTCAGCCTCCGCCGCAAGCGCGCTCAGGTCTTCGCTTTGCGCGTCGGCATCCATTCTCAAAACTTCACTTCCGGCGGCGATTGCGCCGCGCCGGCCGCGGCGTATTCCGCCATCGGCTTGGTTCCGGCGAAGAAGGTCTTCGCCCAAAGGAGCGTCGGGAAGGTGCGCAGCGAGGTGTTGAACTCCCGCACCGCCTCGATGTAGTCGCGCCGCGCGACATTGATGCGGTTCTCGGTCCCTTCGAGTTGCGATTGAAGGGCGAGGAAGTTCTGGTTGGATTTCAAGTCCGGATAGGCTTCGCTCACCGCGATCAGCCGGCCGAGCGCGCCGGTGAGCTGGTTCTGCGCCTCCTGAAACTGCTTCATCTTTTCAGGGTCGGTCAGCGAGCCGGCGTCGACCTTGACCGACGTCGCCTTGGCGCGGGCCTCGACGACCGAGGTGAGCACATCCTTTTCCTGCTTCGCGTAGCCCTTCACGGTCTCAACCAGATTGGGAATGAGATCGGCGCGGCGCTGATATTGCGACTGCACGTCCGACCATTTCGCCCTGGCGTTTTCTTCAAGCGTCGGAATCGTGTTGTAGCCGCAGCCTGAAAGACCGATCGAAAGGAACATCGCGGCGGCGACGGCGCGCCAGCGGGAAAAGTCGCTCATCCAGAACTCCCAAAGAGCGGCGCGACGCGCCGACGATCTTGCCGCAAAATGTAAGGCGTGGCCCTTGCCATGGAAAGGGCGCGGCTTGACGACAATATTTTGATAGAATGCGCCTTCGCCACAAGGATGCGGGACAAAATGCGACTCGACGAGATCATAGGCAATTTCGAACTGCTCGATGAATGGGAGGACCGCTACCGCTATTTGATCGAGCTTGGCCGCACGCTCGAGCCGCTGCCGAAAGACGCCTATACGGACGAAAACAAAGTGCGCGGCTGCGCCAGCCAGGTGTGGCTCGAATCGACGCCGACGCGCGATCCCGGCGGACGGACGATCCTCAATTTTCGCGGCGACAGCGACGCGCATATCGTGCGCGGCCTCGTCGCGCTGGCGCTGGCGCTCTATTCGGGACGGCCGGCGCAGGACATCGTCGACACCGACGCGCAGCCCCTCTTCAAGGAGCTCGGCCTCGCCGAACATCTGACGCCGCAGCGCGCCAATGGCCTGCGCTCGATGGTCGAGCGCATCAAGAAGGAAGCGCGCGAGGCGATGGCGTAGGCCCCCTCCCCAGCCCTCCCCCGCTTTCGCGGGAGAGGGAGTGAGATTCGGCGTTTCTTTTCCATTGCGCTGGTCGTTAGGGTCCCCTCTCCCGCGAAGCGGGGGAGGGACAGGGAGGGGGCTGTTCTAACTTCCTCACATCCTCGGCCGGTAATCCTCGGCGCCCCAATGCAGCAGCGCCTGCGCGCGGTCGCGGCCGCGGGCTTCGACCGCGAGGCCGTAATGGCGCGCCAGTCGATCGAGGGCGATTCCGAGCACGACTTTCGCCGAGCGGGCCGGCCAGCCGCGTTCGGTCTCGACGATTTCCAATCCCTTGAGATAGCCGCAGACGTCGATCAGCAGTCCCGCCATTTCCGGCCCGACGGCGTCGAAGGCGCGCGCGAGTCGCCGGCGCGCGTCGATCGCGACTTCCGAGACGGCGCCTGAGTCGGCGCCGCGCCGAGCGGCGTTGATCGAAGCTTCCCAATTGGCGGTCACCCGCTGCAACAGCTGGGCCTGCTCGATGTCGCGGCGGAAGCGCTCGCCGGCTTCGAGCTGCGCGGCGTCGAGAAAGCTTCGTCCGTCGCGATCCTTTCGCCGCGCGAGCCAGGCGAGCGGACTTTCAGCTTCATTGACCAGCGTCGGACGCGCGCTTTTTTCGAGCTGGCGCAACGCATAGGACGCATGTTGCGCGCGAAAGGGCTCGGCCTGCTCGACCTCGGGCGCGGACGATCGGCGAAGAAAAGCGCGGCCGGCGTCGGTGAGCGCCAGCCGACGCTCGCCGGCTTCATTCTCCCATCGCACCAGTCCCTCGGCGAGAGCCGCGTCGCCGGCGGCGGCGGGAAGCCGCGCGCGCACCACGGTGACGCCTTTGCTCGCGGCGAGCACGACGAGCGTCGACGCTTCGAGCCCGCTGAGCGCGCCGCGCGCGCCGGGCTCAGTGAGCGCCTGCAGCAGCCGGCGCGTGGCGCGGCCGATGTCTTCTTTGGCTGAACGCCCTGCGCTTTTCTTCATTGCGCGCTCCCTTGCGCAAGAAGGCCGCAGATCATGTCGCGCTGAGCGGCGAGCGCGGATTCGAGCCGGGCGGCGCCGGCGTCGAAAGAGGGATCGTCGCGCAAGTCTTCAATCGTCGCGCAGGCGTGGCGGATGGTGGCGCGATCGCGCGCGAACGCCTTGGCGCAGCCCGAAACGCTCGCGCCGAGCGCGACATGGTGGAGATAGACGGCGAGCTGACGGGCGCGGGCGACCGAGGGGCGGGAGCGGCGGGCCGAGAGAAGCTCGGCGAAGGGCGCAGCCTGAGCCGCTGCGGCCGCGGCGGCGCTAAGGCCCGGAATGGGCGCGGGACGGGAAAACATCGACATCTCCAGCTTGGGTGGAAGCAGCGACCGTAGTTCGGATTAAATTCCTATTCAAGAGACAAAATACTTATCCTCATGCGTTTGAGGGAGAGCATTCTTAACGTCATGGAGGATGGTCCATGACGCGCAAATCAATTTCTCAGCCAAATGATGATCGCCGCGCCCGCTTCGCGGCCGCCGCCGGCGCCGGCCTCGACGCCGCCCTCGCTGCGGGGCAAAGGGGCTACGATCGCGCCAGCGCGCTGGCCCGGTTTCATCGCCTGTCGCCGGAGACGATCGCGAGCGAATCGCCGGACGCGGCGCGCGCCGCGCTCAAGGAAATCGAGCGCGCCATGCGCGCCGAACGGGCGCGTCGCGGCCACTGGAGCTACGATCTCAACCGGCACATCGGCCTGCTCGTCGCCCATCGCGCCGAGACTGCGCGGCTCAATCGGCTGTTGAACGGCGCCTGAGCCGGGGGCGCGCTTTCGCCCGCCTGCGCAATGTTTTAAGCTTCACGCTTTCATCCAAAGATCCAAAGGCCGGCGATGCATCTGGAAAAAATACTGGCGCTGTTGGCTGCGACGCTGGTGGCGATCGCAGCCGGCGTCGGCCTGACGTGGATGGCCCTCAATCCGGCGGCGCGCATGGCGAGCATGGGCGCCGCTGCGTCAGGCGACAAGGGAAGCGCGCGCCAGCAGATCGAGACGCTCATCGCCGCCACGCCGGACTATGCCCGCTATTTCGCCCGGCTCCGCGAGACCTTCACCGCCGACTATGAAGCGGCGATCAACGATTTCGCCGCCCGCTTCGCTGAGACGAAAGAAGAACAGAGCGTCGACTATTATCTTTCCGAAGCGGTCCGCCGTATCCGAACCTCGCACGGCGCGCTGGCGGCGAAAGCCGAGCCTGAGCCGATCGCCCGCGTCTTTGAAAAGCAGCTTGAAGTGCTGCAGGCGGTGGCGCGGGAGGACAAGCGCATGTGCGTCGCCTTCCTTTACGGCGCGACCAATCTCGACTTCCAGCAATTCGCCGCCTCGCGCCGCCAGATCGTCTCCGACATGGCGCTCGCCGGACTCGAGGCCATCGTCAGCGGACAGGCCAACAGGATCGAACGGACCGCGCCGACCGAGGCGGATTTCCGAGTCTTGGAGAACGCGCTTACGGCGCAGGGCCTCGGCAAGGTCGAGATCGACGCGCTCCTTGACGGCAAAATGCCCGATCCGCCGCTCGAAGACGCGCGGATGTGCGGCGCCGGGCAGACCTATTTCGAAGTGCTGAAAACCCTGCCCGAACCGGCGCGCACCAAAGTTTACGGCCTCGCGCTGGAGCTGATGTCGCGCTCCTGAGCGCTCATGGCCCTGCATGCGCCGGCTGCGCCTGCGCCGCGGGCGTGGCGTCGCGCGGCGACTTTGTGGGCTCCCCCAACATCTGGCGCAGCTGCGCGACGGCGGTTCTGATCAGCGCCGCGCGCGGCCGCGCCGGTCCGATCTCGACCGCGGCCATATTGGCCATCACCTTGGCAAGATTTTCGGTCGGCAGGCCGGCGGCGGTGAAGAGCCCGAGATCCTCGCTGGGGCCGCCGACGACGCCCTGGGCTATGTTCACTGCATAAGCGGCGATCCGCGCGAACTCGCCGCCGCAACTCGAAACGCCGACATCCGGCGCCGGCGGAGGGGCGGTAAGCGCCAAGTCGGCGAGCGCCGTCGCGGACGCCGGTCGGATCAGTTCGGCAAACTTCTCCCGCCGCGCCGGAAGCTCTGAGACTCCGGCCAAAGGCGCCGGCATCAGGTCGACCGGCGGCGCAAGAGGTCGCCGCACCGTGTTGCGGTTGACCCCGCCGCGCCCGTGCGCCACCAGCCAGCGGGCGCGCAGCGTGTTCTGAATGCCGCGCGGCGCGAGCCCCATCGGCGCAATGCGCGGCGGCGGCTTGCGCGCCGCGCCTGCCATGAGCAGCGAACATTGCGCCGGCGCCCAGCGCTCGGCGATGGCGCGCGCGGTGCGCCGCCCATAGTCGACATAGTAGCGGCGCAGCAGCAGCGCCGCGACGGCGGCTCCCTCCGCCGCCGAGGCGAAGGCGACATGGCCGTCGGAGTCGGCGGCGATTTCGCCGCTCCACCCCGCGCTCTTGATGCACCAATAATTATTGAGCTTGACGCAACGGGTCGGTTCGCCCTCTTCGGCCCCGACCGCGCGGCGGATCGCGGCGATCGGCGCCATGTCCAGCGCCAGCGCGCTTTCGATGCGCCAATTGTCCACGGCGCGCGCGTCCGCCTGATAGGCCGGGCTCGGCGCCGCCGCCAGCATTGCCGACGGCGCAACGACGCCGGCCGGCGCCTTTTGTGGCGCCGCCACGGCCAGCATCGTCAGGAGCGCTTCGATCAGCATGCCGCCCCTTTGAAGGTTGCGAACTGCCTTAGTCGGGGTCTTCCGCCGCCTCGCCCCGCAGAATGCCCGGCGTCACGAAGCGCACAAGGCGGGCCCCGCCCCCGCGGACCTCAGGCCAATGATCGATCTCAAAATCGAGCATCGCCAGCGCCGCCGTTGGGAATTTAGCGCGCATCAGCGCCAGTTCATCCGCCTCGCCCGAGCCGGCGAGCCAGTACGCGAGCTCCGCGAAGCCAGGATTATGGCCGACGGCGAGCAGCGTCCCGACCCTGTCAGGAGTCTGCCTTAAAATTTCAACCAGATGGTCGACGGTCGCAAGATAGATCGTATTCTCGATCAGATGCGTGACATGGCCTGGAAAAGCGTCGAGAACCTGCTCAAGCGTCTGCTTGGCCCGGCGAGCGTTGGAGGCCACGGCGAGGTCCGGCGTGATGTCCGCGTCTCGCAAGAACGCCCCCATGCGGCGCGCATCCTCCACGCCTCTGCGGGTGAGCGGACGTTCGCGATCGCCGCCGGCTGAATGCCGGTCGGCCTTGCCATGGCGCAGGAGCAGGAGTCGACGCATGCCGTCTCTCTATCACGGCGCCGCCGCGCCGCCACGCGCCGCTCCTCGCCAAATCCCGGCTGCGACGAAACCACGCGCCCCTTTACCCTGGCTGCGCCCCATGCGACCTCTTTATGTCCGCCTCATCAGGGCTTTCCGATGCGCAGGTCCATCATCGCCGGCGTCGCGACGTCGCTTTCGCTCGCGAGCTTCGCCTGTCCTTCGCGCGGCGCCGACGACAAGCCGCTTACGCTCGACAATATCGTCATCACGCTCGGCGCGACGACCTATCGTATCCCGCACATCGAAATTGAAGGCGCAAGCCTGCCGTGGGCGGAATTGGCCACGCTGTTCTCAAGCGGCGACGCGAATGTCGCGGCGCGGCTGCCGCGCGTTTCGGCGCGGCGAATCGCCGTGCCTGCGATGTCGAGCGAAAGCCGCAATAATTCGCGCGTCGAGCGCGCCGCCTATCGCAAGCTCGTGTTCGAGAATGTCGTTTCGGGCCGCGCTGCGATCGTGCGCGCCGACGGCGGCGAAGAAACGATCGAATCCGCAAAGGGCGGGGTTCAGCGCATTCATTGGGGCGTCTTGGAGGCGAAAGGCGTCGATCTCGTAGAGATCGCGCGCCTCGGGACAATGCGCAATGAGGCCGACGCGCCGCTGAAGCCATTGGTTGACGAGGAAGTGGTTGAATCAACGCGTCTCGAAGATGCGAGCGGCAATATTGTCGTGACGACGGGCCGCGTGAAGATCGCGGGCGTGCGCGGACGCGCGCTGCGGACTCCCGCCGGCGCGCTCATCACGCGGTTCGAGACGCTCAATCCGGCGAAACCGGAGGACGATCCCGCGTTGATGCGCGATCTCCTCGATGCGCTTCGATCTTTCGAGGCCGCATCGATCGACGTTGACGCTGTCGTCGCGACCGGCAAGGGCGAAGCCGCAGGAAAACCGTTTACGTCGACGATCGCGCGCTTCGGCATGCGCAAAGTCGCGAACGCCGGCGCCAGCGAAATGTTTCTTGATGACATTTCGCTCGCCGCATCTGACGGAGGCAATCTATCGGTAAAGCGATTTGCGCTGAACGATTTGCAGCTTGCCCCTGTCCTGCAGCGCGGCGCCTACCCCAGGATCGCGCGCTTCGACATGCGCGGCGTCGCCGCCGACTTGCCCGACCCAAAGAGCGGCGATACGTCACGAATCAAATTCAGCATCGAGAACGCGAGCGCGACGTTTGAGAATTTTCTCGAAACGACGCCGACGAAATTCTCGGGCCGCATCGACAATTTCAGCGTCGATCTCGCGGCGCGCGGCGAAACGCAGACGACGGCGCATTTCCTGGCGCTCGGCTATCGCGAACTCGCGCTTTCCGGACTCGCCGCCGGCGAATGGCGCGAGAAGACCTCGGATGCGGCGTTGGCGCCTGTCGTGATCGACGCCAGGAACATGGGCGCGGCGCGCGTCTCGGCGCTCTTCGGCAATGTGTCGAGCGCGGCGTTCTCGTCCTCGCCTATCATCTCACGCGCGGCGACGCTGGCGACGTCGATCAAGTCGGTCGACGTGACGCTCGAAGGCGACGGTCTTATCGATCGCATGCTGGCTTTGGAGGCAAAGGAGCGGAAGACGTCGGTCGAACGAGCGCGGGCGGATTACGCCAAGGCCGCATCGACGGCGATCGCCGCGCTCGGCGGCGCCGGCGCCAACGCCAGGCGAATCGCCGAAGCGGTTGCGGCCTATATCGAGAAGCCGAAGCGCCTGCATCTGCATTTTGTGGCGCAAAAAGGCGTGAACGCGCTCGATGCGCTTTTGCGAAAGCCCGGCGAGATTTTGGAAAGCCTTGAGGTCGAGGCGAGCGCCGACAGATGATGATGCGCGCTCTGGAGGGCGAGGAACGTCAGCGCCCCGAGAAACGCGGGTCCCGCTTCTCGAGAAAGGCGGCGCGGCCCTCCATATAGTCGTCGCTGTCGAAGCAGGCGCTCGCCAAAGCTTCGCACTGTTCATGCGACGGCGCTCCCGGCAATCGTCCGGCGGCGCGGATCGCCGCTTTGGCGGCGCGCAAGGTCAAAGGCGCGCCGGCGGCGATCGTTTCAGCGAGCGCATGCACGCCCCCGTCGAAACTCTCGGACGCAAACAGCCGGCTGACGAAACCGCGCTCCGTGGCTTCGGCGGCGGTCAGACGGCGCGCCGAGTAAAAGAGATCGAACGAAAGTTGCAGGCCGACCGCGGCGACGACGTAAGACATCGCCGCCGGCGGATAGCCGACGCCAAGTTTCGCCGCCGGAATGGCGAAAACGGCCTGCGCATCGGCGACTCGCAAATCGCAGGCCGCGGCGATTCCGAAGCCGCCGCCCAGGCAGAATCCCGACACGGCGGCGATCGTCGGTTTGGAAAGATTCGATATCGCATCGAAGGCCTCGACATTGGCTTTCTCATAAGCGCGGCCGCCTTCTCTCGTCGCGCGCAGGGTGGAGAATTCGCTGATGTCGGCGCCGGCGCAAAACGACATTCCCGGCGCGCCGCTGATGACGAGGACGCGCGCCTCCTGGGCCGCGTCGACGGCGCGCATCAGCGCCGGCAGCGCGCGCCACATCTCAAAGTCGAAAGCGTTACGTTTCGAGGGATTGTCGATATAGAGCCGCGCGACGCCGAAATTCACCGTAACGCGCAGTTTGGGGGTCGGAGATTGAATTGCCATCGTTCCTCGTGAGCAAATCTTCAAAGGCCGCTCGATCGGTCATTGTGCGTCGATAAAGCGCAATTCGCTGGGCGATCGGACCACATACGCCGACCACTCCAAGACCACAGAAACGAAAAGCGACGAGCCACGGACCGGCGCCCGCCCCGGAGCCGCAATGCGCGACCGAATGCCGCGGCGCGCCGCGGCTTCCGCGACCTCGTGCCACAGCATGCCGCATACCAATCGCGATTAAGTTCGATTTCACGCATTCGCGAAACTCTCCTCGCAAATTTGGAGCAGCAAGGCGATGGGAACCGACAAATTCGCGTCGCCGGGCGCCTTGCGGCTGACTTTAGCCTTTGCGGTCTTTCTCCACCATACGACCAGTTTCAACCTCGGCATGTCCGCCGTGCTGATCTTTTTCGTGCTGAGCGGCTATTGGGTCGCGGCGATGTGGAACAAGACCTATTCCAAGACGACGTCGGCCTATTTCACTTATCTCGTCTCACGGGTCTGGCGCATCGCGCCGGTTTTCGCTCTGTGCTCGGCGATCGCCTGGGCGCTTCTGTTCTGGCGCGGCGAGGCGCCGGAGGCTGTTGGCGGGCTGATGCGTCAGCTCTTCTCCAACATCATGATCCTCGGCTATAATTCGCTGCCTTTCCAGGCCAATATTCCGGGTTGGTCGCTGGATATGGAACTGCAGTTCTATCTGATCGCGCCGGCGATCATCTTTCTCGTTTCCAAGAACATCCATCTGCTGCTGCTTTGCCTGCTGATCTCGGCCAGCGCGCCGTGGCTTGGCGGCTCCGCCACTGTCGCGCCGTTCCTGCTGTTTTTTGGCATCGGCGTCGCGGCGGCGAGCCACGAATTGAAGCCCAGCCGCGCCTTCGCCTATCGCTCGCTGTTCGTGACGCTCGCAGTGCTCGTCCTCTGCCTGGCGCTGCTCGCCAAAGAGCTTTACGTCGGCGGGGCTCAAGGCGCGATGGCGCTCGCCTTCAGCAGCAAGACCAATCTGCTCATCGCCGCGACGATGACGCCCTGGGCGCTTTATACGACGCAGCAGTCAAGCGGCGCCAAGGACCGTATGTTCGGCGAATTGTCGTATATCTTCTACCTGCTGCACTGGTCGGTGATCGGCGCTTTGAAGACCGGCGAAGGCTCCTATCTCGATCGCGCGCTGCTCTGCTCCGAGGCGCTCGTCATCATCTTCGTCGCCTCCTACCTGATCTGGCGTCTGTTCGATCGGCCGATCAACAAATTGCGCGCCTCCTGGGTCTCCGGGCGGCTCCTGGCCGAGCCGGCTGCGCCGCCCCTGGCGGCTCCCGTGGGCGACGCCGTCCCGGCGCTCGCCTAGATCACGCCGCATTTGGGCGGAATCGCCCAAATGCAGATAACGTGATCGATTCCAAGAGTTTAGAGCGCGCTTTACGCGAAAAACCGGGTTCCACTTTTTCGCGAGCCGCGCTTGAGCCGCGCGCTTGGGCCCCGCTTCCCTGGTCTCACGTCAGACCGACTGCGGGGCCGCCACATCCAACAATTTGCGTGAGTCCAGTCGGCGGGCTATGGGTGCGCCATGTTCCCTGGCGCGCAGCGATTGGCGTTTGTTCTGGCTGTCACAGGCGGGCTGACGCTGCTCAGCCTGAAGCGCTCGGACGAGCCGACGCTCAGCTGCGCGACGGTCAACGGCGGCAGCAATGAATACAAGGTCCTCATCGTCGGCGAGTCCTGGGCCTCGTACGGCAAGATTCTGCCCGAACTGCCGCGCGCCGTTTCCAAGAGACTTCAAGGTCGCGGCGTCACGGCCTGCAGCATTGGCTTTGCCGGCCGCAACTCGCGGCTGCTCTATTCCGAATTGCGCGAGAAATTCCCGACAGAAAAACTCTACCGCCTGTTTGACGGCAAGAAGCCCGACACGGTCGTGCTCATGAACGGCGTCAATGACGAAATCCAGCACGTCGGCGCATCGGCCTATGTCGAATATACGAAAAAGCTCGTCGAGTATTTTTCCGACGTCGACGACGTCCAAATCATCGCAATTCCTCGCGTCAACGAACGCAGGTTCAAACCGCCGACTCTCTACAGCGCCGTCAAACGCCGCATTTTGAGCTGCTTTTACGATCAATGCCAGCAGCAGGTGAACGATCTCTATCGCGTCGCGCTTTGGCGCGACCACCCCGAACTCACCACTATTGAATATGACGATTTCATCGATCGCTATGAAGGCAACGAGCGGCGTTACACCGCCGACGGCGTGCATCTGACCGACGAATATTTCCACAAATATGGAGAATTTATCGGCGGCGCGCTTTCGCTTCGAAAGGACGCCGCGAAATAGCGCGTTCCGCCGCTGCGCCCTGCTATAAGCCGGCCATGGACCTCCTCTCTCGACTGCTTCACCGCGACGGGCTGATGCTGATCATCGACAAGCCCGCGGGCGTCGCCGTCCATCGCGGCCCGAAGGGCGGCCCGAGCCTCGAAGACGCCTTCGACCAGCTGCGCTTCGGACTCCCCCGTCCGCCCGCTCTGGCGCACCGTCTGGACAAGGACACGTCCGGCTGCCTCGTGCTCGGGCGCCACCGCAAGGCGCTGGAGCGACTGGGCCGCCTGTTCAAATCGGGCCGCGTCGGCAAGACCTATTGGGCGGTCGTCGAGGGCGCGCCGCCGGGCGAGCAAGGCGAGATCGACCTTCCGCTCGGACGGCTCGACGCGTCGCGCGGATGGTGGATGCAGCCTGACCCGCTCGGCCTGCCCGCGCGCACCTCCTGGCGGGTGCTCGGCAGTAGCGCCGATTCGGCGCTGGCTTTCGTCGAATTTACGCCGCACACGGGCCGCACGCATCAGATCCGGGTACATGCGCAAGCGATGGGCTGGCCGATACTCGGCGATCCGATCTACGGCTCCGGTCGCCGCGAGAACTCGGCGCCGCTCCATCTTCATGCGCGCGCGGTGAGCGTGCCGATGCAGGACGGCAAGCCGCCCGTTGAGGCTGTCGCCGCGCCGCCCGCGCATATGTCGGAGGCGCTCGCCGCCTGCGGATGGCGCGGCGAAGCGCAATTGTAACGCGGCGATTGCAAATCGCGGCTGAAACGCCCTACATATCGAGGCAATTTGGAGCGACACATGGCTGCCGCCGCCACGCCTTCTTCTATGGAATCCTCTTGCCGCAGCCGTAGCCCCTTCGCGCTGGACCGTGGGCTGCTCTATGATCTCGCCGATATCGCCCTCACGGCTGCAAGGCAAAGCGGCGCCGGCTACGCCGACCTGAGGATCGGCGAGACGCGGCGCGAATACGCCTTCGCCAAGGACGGCCGCCTGGAGAATTTCGACGAGCGCGCCTCGCAAGGATTCGGCCTGCGCGTCCTGCTCGACGGCTGCTGGGGATTTTACGGCGCGCGGCGGCTCGATCCACGCAGTTTGCGCGACGGCGTCGAGCGAGCGCTGGAGAACGCCCGCGCGGTAAAGCCCATCCAATTCCAGCCGATCGAGATCGAGCGCCTGCCCGCGCATGAGGCCGAATGGATCATGCCCATGGGCGTCGACCCCTTCGAGGCGCCGGCAGGCGAGAAGGCCGACCTGCTGCTGTCGATCATCGCCAGCGCGCGCGATCATGGCGCGGATTTCTGTTCGGCGTCGCTCTCGGTCGCCTGCGAGGAGCGATTCTTCGCCAATAGCCTCGGCAGCCGGATTCATCAGACGCGCACGCGCGTCGCGCCGAACTTTCAGGCGACCGCCATCGATCGCGCGCGGGGCCGCGTCGCGACGCGCGACTGCCTGACGCCGGCGCGCGGGGCCGGCTGGGATTATCTCGTCGGCGCCGGCCTGATCGAGGAAGCCGCGCGGGCGGGCGAACAGGCGCGCGCGAAACTCGACGCGAAGCAAGTGACGCCGGGCGACTACGACGTCGTGATCGACCCGACGAATCTATGGCTCACGATTCACGAGACGGTCGGCCATTCGACCGAGCTCGACCGCGTGCTGGGCTGGGAGGCGAATTTCGCCGGAACGAGCTTCGTCAAACCCCATATGCTCAACGAATTGCGGTTCGGCTCGGAGCTGATGACGATCGTCGCCGACCGCGCCCAGCCCGGCGCTCTCGCCACGGTCGGCTATGACGACGACGGCGCCCCCGCTAAGGCGGCAGAATTTGCCATCGTCGAACAAGGCGTGTTCAAGAATTTTCAGATGGCGCTGGGACAGGCGCATCTCATCGGCCTGTCGCATTCGAACGGCTGCGCCTATGCGGATAGCCCGACGGCGTTCCCCATTCAGCGCATGCCGAATATTTCGCTCAAAGCCAATCCTCAGAAGCGTTCCTTTGACGATCTGATCAGCGACGTCGAGAATGGGATCTACGTCGTCGGCGCCGGCAGCTGGAGCATCGACCAGCAGCGCGACAATTTTCAGTTTGGCGGGCAGCTCTTCTATGAAATCAAGAACGGCAAGCTCGGCGATCTGCTGCGCGACGGCGCCTATCAGGGCCGCACCACGCAATTTTGGAATTCTCTCGCCGGCCTGTGCGACGCGAGCGCCTATCATCTCGACGGCACCTTCACCTGCGGCAAGGCCGAGCCGATGCAGGTGGCGCCGGTCTCGCACGGCAGCCCGCCGGCGCTCTTTCGCAATGTGCGCGTGCTGAACACGAGCGACGACGCATAGCGCATGTTTCTTTCTTCAGACGACACAAAGGCGATCGCCGACAAGGTTCTCGCGCGCTCCAAGGCCGACGCCTGCGCCGTGCATATTCAGGGCGGCCTGGACCAGAGTCTGCGCTTTGCGCGCGGCGGCGCGACGACCAATCTCGCGACCGCGGAAGCCAATCTGCGCATTTCGTCGCATATCGGCGGGCGCATCGGCTCCTGCAGCATCTCGCGCTTTGACGACGACGCTCTCGCCGCCGCCGTTGCGCGTTCGGAAGAGATCGCGCGCATGTTGCCTGTCGATCCCGACTATGTCGCGCCGCTCGGCCCGCAAAATTACGGCTTCTCCAAGCGCTATGACGAGGCGACGACGCGTTTGCGCCTCGACGCGCTCGCCGACGCGGCGGCGCGGGTCATGGAGGAAGGCGCGCGTGTCGGCGTCGACACCTTCGGCTGCGCGACGACGGCCAGGCGATTTGACGCCTTCGCGACGAGCGCCGGCCTCTTCGCCTATGAGCGGCGCAGCGAAATTGATCTCTCCGCCACCGCCCGCAACCGCGCCGACTCCTGGTCGGGCTGGGCCGCCGCGCATCACTTCTTCGCCGATCGTCTCGACGCCGACGCTATCGCGCGCGTCGCCTGCGCCAAGGGCGCGCATGACGCGACGCCCGTCGATCTCGAACCCGGCGCCTATACGGTGGTTCTCGAGCCGGACGCCACGGCTGAACTCGCCTTTTGGCTCGTCAGAGCGATGGAGGCGCGCGCCGCGGACGAGGGCAGAAGCTTCTTCGCCCGACCCGGCGGCGGCGCGCTGATCGGCGAAAAGCTCTTCGACGAAAAGCTCGCGATCCGCGTCGATCCCGCCGATCCCCTCGCGCCGGAAGCCGCCTTCGGCTTCGAGGGCCTGCCGCATCGCGCCCGCGCCTTTGTCGACGACGGCGTCGTGACGACGCTCTATCGTTCGCGCGCCTGGGCGCAAAAGACCGGCGCCGAACCAATCCCCTTTGCGCGCAATTTCGTGATGTCGGGCGGCGATGTTTCGATCGACGACATGGTCCGCTCGGTGCGCCGCGGCGTTCTGGTGACGAGGTTTTGGTACACTAATATCGTAGAGCCGAAGAGCCTGCTGCTCACCGGCCTCACGCGAGACGGCAATTTTCTCATCGAGAACGGACGCATCGTCGCGCCGATGCGCAACATGCGCTTCAATCAGCGGCTCGGCGAGCTCTTCGCCAATATCAAGGCGCTCGGTCCAACGCGCCGGACCTGGCGCGCGGCGGGCGAAGGCGGGGCGCCGGCCGCGCCGGCGATGCTCGTCGAAGGCTTCAATTTCTCGTCGAAGTCGAGCGGTATATAGCAAACGATCGGCGTCGGAGGTTGAAGATGGAAACGAAAATCGACGAAATCGCCGAGCGCATTTTTCGCTTGTCGACATTTGTGCCGGAGATCGCTGCGCCTGCCGGTTTCACCTTCAACCAGTTCCTCATCGACGCCAAAGAGCCGCTTCTTTTTCATTGCGGGCCGCGCTCCCTGTTTCCGCTTGTATCAAAGGCGTTGGGCGCGATCATGCCGATTGAACGGCTGCGCTGGATTTCCTTCGGCCATGTCGAAGCCGATGAATGCGGCGCGATGAATCTATGGCTCGCCGCTGCGCCGCAGGCGCAAGTGATTCACGGCCAAATCGCCTGCATGGTGTCGCTCAACGATCTCGCTGACCGGCCGCCGCGCGCCCTTGCCGACGGCGAGACCATGGACATCGGCGGAAGGCGCGTGCGCTACATCGATACGCCGCATGTTCCGCATGCGTGGGAATCGGGACTGATCTTTGAGGAGGCGACCCGCACGCTGTTTTGCGGCGATCTCTTCACGCAAATCGGTCAGGGGCCGGCGATCGTCAAAGAGAGCGTGCTCGATGCTGCAATCGCGGCGGAGAACGCCTTTCAAGCCACGTCGCTGACCCCGGCGACCGGCCCGATAATTCGCAGGCTGGCGACGCTCGAGCCCCGACGCCTCGCAGCGATGCACGGCTCGAGTTACGAGGGCGATTGCGCCGACCTGCTTTCGCGGCTCGCGGACTATTATGAATCGGCGCTTGCGGCGAAGGCCTCGCATCCGCCTTCCGCTTGAGGTCCCTTGAGGCGATGGGCGACCGCTGATCGATTCGCGCGCATGATGGTGGGCCAGGCCCCCTCCCCAGCCCTCCCCCGCTTCGCGGGAGAGGGAGTGCGACTCGGCGCTTTATCAATGCTGGGCTCTTGCGATCAATGCCGCGCGGCGTTGCTCGTTAGCGTTCCCTCTCCCGCGAAGCGGGGGAGGGACAGGGAGGGGGCCGTCAACGGCTTGGCGAGGCCCAAGAGGATGAGACCCCGCGTGACGCGCATCGACGATGCGTCGGTCCTGCGGTAAGACATTCCAAGAAACTTCAGGAAAAACATGCGCAGCTTCTTCATCGCTCTCGCCGCCGGTTTCGCCAGCGTCTTTCTCGCCGTCGCGCCGGCGCAGGCCGAAAAACTGCGCGTCGCGCTGCAGAAGACCGGCACGCTCGGCTGGGAGCTTGCCGTCGCAAAAGCGTTCGGCCTCGACAAGGAAGCGAAGCTCGACATTGACGCAACCGAGCTCGCCTCGACCGACGCCGGCAAGATCGCCATTCAGGGCGCCAGCGCCGACATTATTCTTTCCGATTGGCTGTGGGTCGCGCGCCAGCGCGCGCAGGGCCAGAAACTCACCTTCTACCCGCATTCTT
>JACOWC010000139.1 GCA_016177005.1 Methylocystis sp. | reverse complement strand
GCTGGTGAGCCTGCTCAGCCTCGGCTGGCGCGTCGGCATCGTCGTAGCGGCCGCCGTGCCTCTGACGCTTGCCGTCGTGTTCCTCATCATGCTGGAAACAGGCCGCTTCTTCGACCGCATTACGCTCGGTGCCGCGCGACAATCACGGTGAGAGTCCAGCGTCAATCAGGATGAGAATCGCGGGGGTGCTGGCGCGACGAAGGGAGGGCGAAGCCCGACTGTAGTTGCGCCAGCACCCCCGCCGCGCCGAAAAAATGGCCTGTCTGACGGTCGCGGGGCCGAGTGAAGGGTCGGTTTTCCGTTTCGGAGGACCGATTCGTTGCCCGGCCGCCATGTCACCGACCGCCAGATGAGGCTCTTCATGCAATTTCGAAAGTCCGAACCCGCCGCCATCGCCGCGGCGAAAGCCGGCTTCAGCCCGGCGACTGCCTACCGGCTAGAGAACGACCCGCGTCTTCCCTCGCAAAGGAAGGCGCCGCGTTCCCGCCGGCGCGCCGATCCGCTGGAGACCGTCTGGGACAGCGAGGTCGTGCCCATGCTGAAAGCGGCGCCCGCCTTGAGGCCGATCGGCGTGTTCGAGGAGCTGCGCCGCCGCCATCCCGGTCTTGATCCCGGCGTGCGGCGCACGCTGGAGCGGCGCATCCGGAACTGGCGTGCGGTCCACGGTCCTGAGCGAGAAGTGATTTTCCGCCAGGAGCATCCGCCGGGCCGCATGGGGCTTTCTGACTTTTGCGACATGCGCGATCTTGGCGTCAGCGTCGCCGGCGTCCCGCTCGATCACCGGCTTTATCATTTTCGGCTGCCGTTCTCGGGCTTCGAATCCGCCCATGTCGTGCTCGGCGGCGAGAGCTTCGTCGCGCTCGCTGAAGGTTTGCAAAACGCCCTGTGGACGCTTGGCGGCGCGCCCCAGCAGCATCGCAGCGACAGTCTCTCCGCCGCCTTCCGCAATCTCGACGCCGACGAAAGGGAAGACGCCACCCGCCGCTACGAAGCGCTCTGCGCCCATTACGGCATGACGCCGACCCGCAATAACGCGGGCGTCTCTCACGAAAACGGTTCGATCGAAAGCGCCCACGGCCACATCAAGGCCGCGCTCGAAGACGAGCTGCTGCTGCGCGGCTCGCGCGACTTCGACGCCCTCGCCACGTGGCGAAAGTTCGTCGACGAACTCGTGGGTCGGCGTAACGCCCGCAACGCCGCGCGCATCGATCTCGAGCGCGCCGAACTGAAGGAACTGCCGCCGCGCAAGACGTCGGATTTTGAAGAAGCGCGCGTCACGGTCACCTCGTCGAGCGCCTTCACCCTCCGAAAGGTCTTCTATACCGTGCCCTCACGTCTGATCGGCCATAAACTGCTGGTGCGCCTCTATGACGATCGGCTCGACGTGTTCCAGGGCGCAACGCATCTCTTCACCTTGCCGCGCGGAAGATCCAGGCCGAACGGCAAGCATGGCCACGTCGTCGATTATCGGCACGTCATTCATTCCCTGCGCCGCAAGCCGATGGCGCTCCTGAACCTCGTCTATCGCGATCAGCTTTTTCCGCGCCGCGCCTATGCCCGCGCCTTTGACGCGCTGCTCGCTGAAGCCGCTGAAAAAGCAGCATGCCGAACCATGGTCGGCCTGCTCGCCCTCGCGCATGAGCGCGCCTGCGAGGCGGAACTCGCCGCCGTCATAGAGGAAGACCTCGATTCCGGCCGGCTGCCGAACCTCGCCGCGCTGACCGAGCGCTTCGCGCCGAAGGACGCCGCGGCGCCGAACGTCGTCGTCGCGCTGCCAGAGCTCGCCGTCTATGACGCGATCGCTTCTCTCGAAGGAGCGGCGGCATGAAGGCGAGCGACAAAATCGACGCCGCCCGCGTCGACCTCCTTCTCTCCGAACTGCGCCTCTCCGGCGTCAAACTCGTCTGGAGCGCGCTTGCCGCCACCGCCGACAAAGAAGGCTGGCCCGCCGCGCGCTTCCTCGCGGCTCTCGTCGAGCAGGAACTCGCCGATCGCGGTCAACGGCGCTTCGCCCGGCATCTTTCCGAAGCGCGTCTGCCGCCCGGAAAAACTCTCGACGCTTTCGACTTCGACGCCGTGCCAATGATCTCAAAGGCGCAGGTTCAGGCCCTCGCCGCCGGCGACGCCTGGCTCGAAAAAGGCGCCAATCTTTTGTTGTTCGGTCCGCCCGGCGTCGGCAAGTCGCATCTTGCGGCAGCCCTCGGCCTCGCGCTCATCGAAAACGGATGGCGCGTCCTCTTCGCCAGAACAACGGACCTCGTCCAGAAGCTGCAAGTCGCAAGACGCGATCTCGCTCTCGAGGCGGCAATCGACAAGCTCGACAAATATGACCTCCTCATCCTCGACGATCTCGCCTATGTCGCCAAGGATCAGGCCGAAACCAGCGTCCTCTTCGAACTGATCAGCGCGCGCTACGAACGGCGCTCCTTGCTCATCACGGCAAATCAGCCCTTCGGCGAATGGGGAAAAATCTTCCCGGATCAGGCCATGACGCTCGCCGCCGTCGACAGGCTCGTTCATCACGCAACGATCTTCGAAATGAACGTCGACAGCTATCGCCGAAAGGCCGCCATCAAAAAGGCCGCCGGCCCAGGCCGGCCTGCCGCCCGCGCGACAATCAAAGCCTCATCCTGATTGTCGCTCCACGACAAACAAATCGGCCGCAGCGAAAATCCGCTTGCCTTATTGTCGCTCCGCGACAATCATCTCGATACCGCGACCGAAAACTCTCATCCTGTTTGTCGCGCTCCCCTCATCCAGATTGTCGCGCCATAGAAGCACATGGCGCGGAGTGTCAAGTAGCATTTGCCCTACTCCCGCGTTTGTCGAGGCTGTCAATCGGCGTTGGAGTTTGACCCCTTATCGGCGTCCAACATTGACCCCTCTGTTGCGCGCGTCGTGACGGAGGGAGGGCGTAGCCCGACCGGAGTTACGATGCGCGCGGCGGCGTGATCAGACGCGGTTCTTGAAGCGCCAGCTTTCGTTGCCGGTCTCGACGATGTCGCAGTGGTGGGTAAGCCGATCGAGCAGCGCGGTCGTCATTTTCGGATCGCCGAAGACGCTCGGCCATTCGCCGAAGGCCAGGTTGGTCGTGACGATGATAGAGGTGCGCTCGTAGAGTCGGCTGACCAGATGGAACAGGAGTTGGCCGCCGGCCTGGGCGAAGGGCAGATAGCCGAGTTCGTCGAGGATGACGACGTCGAGACGGGTCAGATAATCGGCGAGCCGCCCCTGCCGTCCGGCGCGCGCTTCCGCCTCAAGGCGATTGACCAGATCGACGGTGGTGTAGAAGCGCCCGCGCGATCCGGCGCGAATGCAGCTTCGGGCGATGGCGATCGCAAGATGGGTTTTGCCTGTGCCCGTTCCGCCGACCAAAACGACGTTCCGCTGTTGAGCGATAAAGGCGCCGCCGGCGAGATCGCGCACCAGCCCCTCATTGATCGGCGTGTCCTTGAAGGCGAAGTCGTCAACATCCTTGGCGAGCGGCAATTTGGCGATGGTGAGCTGATATTTGATCGAGCGCGCCTGCTTTTCCGATATCTCGGCCTTGAGCAGGTCGCCGACCAGGCGCTGCGGTTCATGTTTGCGCTTTAGCGCTGTCGCCAATGTCTCGTCATAGGCGCTCCGCATGCCATAGAGCTTGAGTTCTCCCATCATGTCGAGCACTTCGGTTCGTTCCATGGTCACGCGCTCCTGAGCTGATCGTATCTGGCGCAGTCGGCGATCGGGGCGTGCGTCAACCGCAAGGCCGCCGGGGTCGCAATGACCGCGGCGGGTTCGGGATCGCGCCGGCGCGCGAGAATGTTGAGGATGACGTCAGCGGAGTGGACGCCATTCTCCAGCGCCTCGGCGCAGGCGGCCTCGACCGCCGCCAAGCCGTCCGTAAGCACGGCGGCGAGAATGGCGACCATCTGACGATCGCCGTCGTCAGACCCGGCGAGCTTGCGGCGGACGCGCTCGAGCGCGCCAGGCAACAGCCAATCCTTGAACGGCGCGCCATTCCTCAGCGCGCCGGGCTTTCGCGCTAGAACGGGGACGTAATGCCAGGGGTCATAGATCGTCTCGCCGCGCCCAAAGCAACGGGCGTGTTCCGCGACAATCCTGCCATCCTGCCGAATGACGATACGATCGGCGTAGGCGTGGATCTCGACCGGGCGGCCGACAGCGCCGGCGTTCACCGAGTATTTGTTGTTGTCGAAGCGGACCAGGCACGTCTTCGACACGGAAGCCGGCAGCGCGTGGAATCCGTCGAAGCGGCCGCGATAGGGAATGAGCCGGGGGCGCTCCTCCTCGAAGACCTCCCAGACGGTTCTGTCGGCGCGCTCCGGATGGGCGTGCGCCTTGGCGTAGGCGATGCATTTATCCATCAGCCAAGCGTTCAACTCGTCGAAGGTCTTGAACCGCAGGCGAGGCGTGAAGAAGCGCTCGCGCACAAGGCCGACCTGATTTTCGACCTGCCCCTTCTCCCAGCCCGACGCCGGCGTGCAGGCCACAGGCTCGACGAGATGGTGCGAGCACATCTGAAGGAATCGGCGATTATATTGCCGGTCCTTGCCGACGAAGATCGTTTCGACCGCCGTCTTCATGTTGTCGTAGACGCCCCGGCCGCAGGCGCCCTTGAAGAAGGCAAAGGCACGCTCATGCGCGTCGAAAACCATCTCCTGTGTCTCGCGCGGATAGGCTCGGGCGATAAACATCCGGCTGTGACAGAGCCGCAGATGCGCGACCTTCACGGTCATCGTCACGCCGTTCATCAGAACGATCTCGTGGCTCCAATCGAACTGGTAAGCCTCGCCCGGCGCAAAGCTCAGCGGCACAAAGGCGCTCGCCGTCTCGCTTGCATGGTCTCGCGCCCAACTCCGCGCGTAACGCCGCACCGCGTCATACCCGCCGGCATAGCCAAGCGCCCGCAACTCTTCGAACACACGGATCAGCGTCAGCCGCTCGCGCGCCGGCTTTGTTGCATTCTCCGCGAGCACTCGGTCGATCTCCGCCTTCCAGGCGCCGAGCTTGGGACGCGGCTGAATCTCCCGCTCGTAGAAAAACGACGTCTCGCCTGATCGCAGAACCTTGCGAACCGTATTGCGCGATATCTTCAGATCACGCGCAATCTCCTTGATCGACTTGCCCTTCTGGAAATGCTCCCGCCGAATCCGGCCAATCGTCTCCACAACAAGCATCCCCCACCGCCCGCTCGATGCCAAAGCGGGCAGACCTGCAAACAGTTCAGATGGGGGTCAATTTTGGACGCCGATCCCCCGGCTTAGGGGTCAAAATTGCACGCCGAAACACACGGATTGGTTTTAATCCGGCTCGTATCCTGCGGCAGCGAAGAAGTTTGCACATTCCTGCGGGGAGAACTCGCCAAGCAGCACGCCGATGCGGTCCCACAGCGCATCGATGGTTCGCTCTGCCGCTTTGCGCAACAGCGTTTTGAGCTTCGAGAAGGCGTTTTCGATTGGATTGAAGTCGGGGCTGTAGGGCGGCAGGTAAAGCAGCGTCGCACCTGCGTCTTCAATGGCCTTGCGAACGCCGGCGCCTTTGTGGCTGCCGAGATTGTCCATAATCACCGCGTCGCCTTTGCGCAGCGTCGGAACGAGAACTTGCTCGACATAGGCCAAAAACCGCTGGCCGTTGATCGGCCCGTTCAGAACCATCGGCGCAACCATGCCCGTGAGCCGCAGCGCGCCGACAAAGGTCGTCGTCTTCCAGTGCCCGTGCGGAACACTCGCGCGCAGCCGTTCACCTCTCTGAGCGCGCAGCCCAAATCGAAAAAAACGCCTCCA
>JACOWC010000183.1 GCA_016177005.1 Methylocystis sp. | reverse complement strand
ATCGGCATTATCGGCGCGGGCTTCATGGGCGCCGGCGTCGGCTATGTGAGCGCGCTCAACGGCCTCGATGTCGTTCTTGTCGACCGCGATCAGGAAAGCGCCGACAAGGGCGTGGCGACGATCGACAAACTTATTTCGAGTTCCGTCAAGAAGGGCCGCGCCACGGCCGCCGACAAGGACGCGCTGATGGCCCGCGTCGTCGCCACCGCCGATTATGCGGCGCTCAAAGGATGCGATCTCGTGCTCGAAGCGGTGTTCGAGGATCGCGCGGTCAAGGCTGAAGCGACCAGGCGCGCACAGGATGTCGTCGGGAGCGACGTGATCTTCGCGTCGAACACCTCAACCCTGCCGATCACCTCGCTCGCGAAAACCGCCCAGAAACCCGAGAATTTCATCGGCATTCATTTCTTCTCGCCGGTCGAGAAAATGCCGCTCGTCGAAGTCATCCTTGGCAAGAAAACCGGCGATCGCGCGCTCGCGACGGCGCTCGATTTCGTTCGCATCATCAAGAAGACGCCGATCGTCGTCAACGATTCGCGCGGCTTCTTCGCCAATCGCTGCGTGCTCAATTATGTTCGCGAAGGGCAGATCATGCTCATCGACGGCGTGCCGCCGGCGATGATCGAAAACGTCGCCCGCATGGCCGGCATGCCGGTCGGGCCGCTGTCGCTCAATGACGAAGTCGCGCTCGATCTCGGATGGAAAATCCTGCAGGCGACGAAGAAGGACCTCGGCGAAGGCGCGGTCGATCCTGCGCAGGAGCGCGCGCTGCGATTCATGGTCGAGGAAAACGGCCGCTTCGGCCGCAAGAACGGCAAAGGCTTTTACGACTATCACGCCGATGGAACGAAAAGCCTGTGGCCCGGCCTCTCGGCCCTGGCGCAGAACGCGCTCGATCCCGATACGCTCGACGTTGCCGAAATGAAGCAGCGCTTTCTCGTCACCCAGGCGGTCGAGGCGGCGCGCGCCGTGGCGGAAGGCGTCGTCACCGATCCGCGCGAGGCCGACGTCGGCTCAATTCTCGGCTTCGGCTTTGCGCCCTTCACCGGCGGCGTCATCTCCTACATCGACGGCATGGGCGCCAAGCCGTTCGTCGCGCTGTGCGATGAGCTCGCCGCGACATACGGCCCGCGTTTCGAGCCGCCGCAACTGCTGCGTGACATGGCGGCGAAAGGCGAAACATTTTACGGACGCTTCATGCCGCAGAAACTGGCGGCGTGATTAGGCTCGGACGCGCTTTGCGGCTTGCCGGCCGGGACATGACATCCGAAGGGCCGGCGGGTAAAAGACAGGTGGGGCGTGTAGGTTCGAATCGCGCGCCCGCGCCCGGACCTGCTTAATGCCGATCTTCGTGCTTCCCTTTCCAGTCATCGATCCCGTCGCGGTCAATCTCGGTCCCTTGCCGCTGCGCTGGTATGCGCTCGCCTATATCGG
>JACOWC010000182.1 GCA_016177005.1 Methylocystis sp. | reverse complement strand
GGTGATCGCCGCCGTCAAAGACGTCTTGCCATGGTCGACGTGTCCAATCGTCCCAATGTTGCAGTGCGGCTTCGTGCGTGAAAACTTTTCCTTGGCCATCGCCGTGCTCCTTTTAAAGAGTTCCGTTCGCCCGTAGTGATCGAGATCAGGCGTATTTCGCCTGAATCTTCTTCGACTCCGCTTCGGGCACTTGTTCGTAGTGATCGAATTGCATCGTGTAGCTCGCGCGACCCTGGGTGAAGGAGCGCAGCTGGTTGACGTAGCCGAACATATTGGCGAGCGGCACCATGGCGTTGACCACCACGGCGTTGGCGCGCATGTCCTGACCCTGAATCTGTCCGCGACGCGAATTTAAGTCGCCGATCACCGAGCCGGTATATTCCTCCGGCGTCACCACCTCGACCTTCATGATCGGCTCGAGCAGCACCGAGCCGCCCTTCTGCAGCGCCTCGCGGGTCGCGGCGCGCGACGCGATCTCGAAGGCGAGGACCGACGAGTCGACGTCATGGAAGGCGCCGTCGATGAGCGTCGCCTTCAGATCGACGACGGGAAAGCCGGCGAGCACGCCCGAGGTCGTCACCGACGCAATGCCCTTGTCGACGCCGGGGATATATTCCTTCGGCACCGCGCCGCCGACGATCTTGCTTTCGAACTCATTGCCCTTGCCGGCTTCATTGGGCTCGAAGATGATCTTGACGCGCGCGAACTGGCCGGTGCCGCCGGTCTGCTTCTTGTGCGTGTAGTCGATTTCCTGCTTGCGGCCGAGGCGCTCGCGATAGGCGACCTGCGGCGCGCCGATATTGGCGTCGACCTTGTAGGTCCGCTTCAAAATGTCGACCTTGATGTCGAGATGCAGTTCGCCCATGCCCTTGAGGATGGTCTGGCCGCTTTCCTGATCGGTCGAGACGCGGAAGGAGGGATCCTCCGCCGCGAGCTTCTGCAAAGCGATGCCGAGCTTCTCCTGATCGGCTTTCGACTTCGGCTCGATGGCGATCTCGATGACCGGATCCGGAAACTCCATGCGCTCCAGGATCACAGGCTTCTGCAGGTCGCAGAGCGTGTCGCCGGTGCGCGTGTCCTTGAGGCCCGCAAGCGCGACGATGTCGCCGGCGTAGGCCTCCTTGATGTCTTCGCGGTTATTGGCGTGCATCAGCAGCATGCGGCCGATGCGCTCCTTCTTCTCCTTCGTCGAATTGAGCACGGTCGTGCCCGATTCGATCTTGCCCGAATAGACGCGGGCGAAGGTGATGGTGCCGACGAAGGGGTCGTCCATGATTTTGAAGGCGAGCATCGAGAACGGCTCGGCGTCGGAGGGCTTGCGCGCCATCTCCTCGCCGGTGTCCATGTCGGAGCCCTTGATCGCCTCGCGATCGACGGGCGACGGCAGATAATGCACGACGGCGTCGAGCAGCGGCTGCACGCCCTTGTTCTTGAAGGCCGAGCCGCAGAAAATC
>JACOWC010000058.1 GCA_016177005.1 Methylocystis sp. | reverse complement strand
GATCTCGATAGTTTGTATTCCATCTGCGACAGGGTGGCGGCGCTCGCCGAAGGTCGGGTCATCGCCTCAGGGCCGTTGGAGACCTTACTCGCGTCCGACCACCCATGGCTGAGAGCCTATTTCCACGGCGTGCGCGGCGGCCGTCTGAGCGCGGCGCGCGTCGAGCATAAGGACGAAGAATGGAAACCCGCGCCAACTACGCCCTGATCGGCGCTTTCACGCTGGCGGTCGCCTTCGCCGCCTTCCTCTTCGTCTATTGGTTTTCCGGACCCAGTCAGATCGGTCGACAGGAAACCTATCAGATTGTTTTCCCAGGGTCGGTGTCAGGCCTGACTCGCGGGGCGTCAGTGCTGTTCAATGGCGTCAAGGTCGGCGAAGTCACCCATCTTGGCATTTCCGAACAAGATCCGGGCAGGGTGGACGTTCTTGTCAAGATCGACAATCGGACCCCTGTGAAGACCGACACGCGGGCGCGTTTGGAGTTTCGCGGCTTTACCGGCGTCGCTGACGTTCTGCTCATCGGCGGCACGCCGGGCGCGCCGCCGCTCACGGCGCAAGAAGGCCAAAAATATCCTCAGATTCAGGCGAATCCTTCTGAATTCCAGAACTTGCTTGTCAATGTTCAGAATCTGTCGACGAAGGCCGCCGAACTCATCACGAAAGTCGACAAGCTCGTCGACGACGGCGGTCCGGCCCTGATGGCGACGCTCAAAAACGCCGAGAAAGTCAGCAAGACTCTCGCCGACAATTCTGCGTCGATCGCAAGCTTCATTCGCGACGCTTCGGATGTCGCGCAGTCGATGAAGCCCGTGGCGGCGCGGCTCGACAAAGTGCTCGCGGCCGGCGAGAAGGTGATCGCGGCGATCGACCCCAAGCAGGTCAAGGCGATCACCGGCAGTATCGCCGGGGCGTCGGAACGCATCAGCCGCTTCGCCGCGACCGGGCTTCGCGAGTATGAACAGCTCGCCGTCGATGGGCGCAAGGCGGTCGACACATTCGACCGCACGCTGCGTTCGGTCGAGAAAAATCCCTCACAATTCATCTTCGGACCGTCCCAGTCCGTGCCGGAGTATCAGGGCCAATAGAACTGACCAAGCGCGGCTTTGAGTCGATGCGCCGATCGGCTAGAAGAACGTGGCCCGACTCGGCGCGGGCGAGATGGGGCGACGGCTCAGCATGAAACTGAAGGCGTCCAGGTCGACGCAATGGAAGGCGGCGCGAACGACGGCGCTCGCAATGCTCGCGCTGCTCATGACGGCCTGCGCCACTGCGCCGCGCGAGACCTTCGATCTGACCGCCGATTCGGGCGCTTTGCGTAGCGTCGCCCTGCGCAGCGGCCCTGCCGTCTATGTCCCGGCGCCCGCGGCGGTCGCGCCAACCTCCTCGGATCGGATCGTCGTTCGTGCGGCCGACGACAGCGTCACGGTTCTTCCCGGCGTGCAGTGGTCCGATCCATTGCCGCGCCTGTTTCAGCGCCGCTTGATCGAAGCGTTGCAGAAATGCGGTCTTTCGGCCTCTGCCGAGAACGGCGCGCAAACCACGCTGCGGACCGACGTGCGGCGCTTCGAGATCGACGTCTCCCGCAATCTTGCCGTCATTCAAGTTTCCGTTGAGCTCATGGACGGCGGCGGCCGGGCGCGGGCCGCGCGAATCTTCGTCGAAGAGACGCCGGCCCCGGATCACGTCGGCTCGCAGGCGGCGCGGGCGCTCAGCGCCGCCGCCGCGGATGTCACGCTGCAAATCGGACAATGGACGCGCGCACGGATGTAACGGCCAAAAGAGCCCATCGTGGGATTGAGCCTTCACATGCAGATGACGTGATCGATTCCAAAGGCTTAGAGCGCGCCTTGCGCGAAAAAACCGGATTCCGCTTTTTCGCGAGCCGCGCTCTAGCGCCGCAAACGGACGGGTGCTAACTGGACGGCGACGATTTAGGCGCCCGCCGGCGAACCGCGCGCGGCGCGAAAAAAAGGCCGTGGCGTTCGGCCCTGCGACGATGGGAAGCGCCGCGAACATTGAGCATGCACGAGGAAGAGACAGGCGTCATGGCGAAGATGAGCTTTGAGGATGCTGCGACCCGCTATGGCGCGGAGCCGGGCGGTGGCGCGCCGACAAAGGTCAACATCACCTTCATCGATTCGCAGGGTCAAGCCCGCACCGTCGAAGGCGAGATCGGCTCCACCGTCATGGAGACCGCCCGCCGCAATGATATTCCCGAGATCGCCGCCGAGTGCGGCGGCGCCTGCGCCTGCGCCACCTGCCACGTCTATGTCGATGATAACTGGACGGAAAAAACCGGCAAGCCGTCGCAGATGGAAGAGGACATGCTCGACTTCGCCTTTGACGTGAAGCCGAATTCCCGGCTTTGCTGCCAGATCACCGTAAGGCCGGAACTCGAAGGACTGGTCGTGACGACGCCCGCCCAGCAGGGCTAACTCCAATTATTCCATATCGCAGCCGCGCGGGTTTGAATCTCTCGACCAATGCGATAGACGAAAGGGACGGATTAGGCTCCGAGGGCGGCGATCGCAAGAAGCGTCCCGCGCGGGCGGCGTCGGTTCGAGACGCTGCGCCAACGGCGTCTTTCCTCTCCAAGGGTTTGAGGCTTTTACCGGGAATTGACCATGAACCAGCTTAAAGAAGCCGCGATCGAAACCGATGTCGTCATCGTCGGCGCCGGCCCCGCGGGTCTTTTCTCGGTGTTCGAACTCGGCCTCTTGGACATCAAGGCGCATGTGATCGACATTCTGCCGCGCGCCGGCGGCCAATGCTCGGAACTCTATCCCGAAAAGCCGATCTATGACATCCCCGGCCTGCCGGTCTGCACCGGTCAGGAGCTGACGCATAATCTCCTAAAACAGATCGAACCCTTTCGTGCGACCTTTCACTTCAATGAAATGGTCGAAACCCTCGTGTCGCTTGGAACGGCCGAAAAGCCGGCATTTCGGCTCAGCACGGACACAGGAAAAATCTTCCACGCCAAGGTGGTCTTCATCGCCGCCGGCGGCGGATCGTTCCAGCCCAAGAAGCCGCCGATTCCCAAGATTGAATCCTACGAGGGCAAATCGGTGTTTTACGCCGTGCGTCGGATGGAGGATTTCCGCGACAAGAACGTCGTGATCGTCGGCGGCGGCGATTCGGCGCTCGACTGGACGCTCAATCTGCAGCCGGTCGCGAAAAGCCTCACGCTCGTGCATCGCCGCGACCAGTTCCGCGCCGCGCCGCACTCCGTCTCGGCGATGCAGGAGCTTGCGGCGGCGGGCAAGATCGCCTTCCGGCTCGGCCAGATCACCGCAGTCGAAGGCGAAGACGGCGAATTGATGAGCGCCATGCTCAAGGGCAATGACGGCGTCGAAGAGAAACTCGCCTGCGAGCGGCTGATGCCGTTCTTCGGCCTCACCATGAAGCTTGGTCCGGTCGCCGATTGGGGACTCCAGCTCAATGAAAATCTCATCCCCGTCGACACGGAAAAATTCGAGACGAGTCATCCCGGCATTTTCGCCGTCGGCGACATCAATGCTTATCCGGGCAAATTGAAGCTCATTCTTTCGGGCTTCCACGAGGCCGCGCTCGCTTCGCAGAAGGCGCATCGCTACATCTATCCCGACAAGAAGCTGCTCTTCCAATACACGACGTCCTCGACCAATCTTCAAAAGAAGCTCGGGGTCTCCTGACGTCGGCCGAGGCTGCTCACGAGAGGTCCGCCGCCGTCGTCGATGTAACGTTCATCGATGTTGCGGCGATCGCCGACGACGAATGGCCGAAGCTCGCCGCACTTCTCGATGAGAGCGAAGCGGCGCGGGCGGCGCGTTTCGCTTTCGACGATGATCGGCGTGCCTATGTCGCCGCGCATGCGCTGTTGCGCACACGCCTTTCTCGGCGTTCAACCGGCATTTTGCCCCGCGAATGGCGTTTTGACGCGACGCCGCATGGCAAACCCTTCCTGCTCGCGCCGCTTGCCGGCCTCGACGTGAGCCTCTCGCATACGCGAGGCATGGCCGCCGTGGCGATCGCGTCGGGGCGAGAGGTCGGCGTCGACGTCGAGTCCTTTCTGACGCCTCGAGACGCAATCAAAGTCGCCGAACGTTTCTTCGCCCGCGAAGAGGTCGCGCTGCTGCGCGCCGAATCCGATCCGATTTTGCAGAGCGAGATGTTTTTTGCGATCTGGACTCTCAAGGAGGCCGTCTTGAAGGCCGACGGGCGGGGACTCGCGCGCGGTCTCGACAGCTTCGTCGTCAACCTGTCGCCGCCTGGCGTTACCAGCGACGCCGGCGAGAGTTATGGCGTTGCGCAATGGCGGCGCGGCGGTTTCTTCATCGCGGCGGCGGCGCTGGGCGAAGCGCAATTTTGCATCGAGGAAGCGCATACATCCGCGCTGGCTGCGACAGAGCGATCGTTTGAAGCCTGAGGCCGGCGCGCTAATTCTGGCGCGGGCGTCAAAGGAGGATTCATGACCGTCTTGCTGTTGATCGTTTCCGCCGCAGCTTTGCTCGCATTGGCCGTTTACCTTCAGCCGAGTCGTTTCGTGGTGCGACGCGAGGCCGTCATCGACGCGCCGCCGCGCCAGGTTTTTGCGGCGATCAACAATTTACGCAATTGGGAATCGTGGTCGCCCTGGGCCAAGCTCGATCCAAGCGCCGAAACGCATTACGAGGGGCCCGCCGCAGGCGCCGGCGCCGCATTCGAATGGTCAGGCGACAAAAGGATCGGCGCCGGGCGGATGACCGTCGTCGACAGTCGGCCAGGCGAGCGCATCGACATCCGACTCGAGATGCGCAAGCCCTTCGTCGCGGCCAATGACGTGACCTTTGTTCTTTCTCCCGAGGGCGAAGCGACGCAGGAACGATGGCTCGCGCGGGCGCTGGGTTTTGCCGGCGGCTCCGCGCCCCGTAAGACTCGCGTCGTGTGGAGCATGTCCGGCGACGCCGGCTTCATGAGCAAGGCGATGAACGTCTTCATGAGTCGCGATAAGATGATTGGCGCCCAATTCGAGAAAGGCCTCGAAAATCTCGGCGCGCTGTTAAGCAAATAGCGCCGGCGGATCGAGGAGACGGCGCTTGCGCCGCTTTGCGCGAAACGCCATCTGCATGACGGATGCGACGCGCCTCATGCGCCGCCATGATCGACTCGTAATGACTGACTCGCAATGACCGGAATGTTCGAAGCCGCTTTGGCGGCGCTGCGCCAAATCGTGACGCCGCCCTTTCGCGCGGTATTGCTGAAAAGTCTGGGCATGACCTTCCTGTTGCTTGCGCTGGCCTGGGTCGGCCTCGACAAGCTCGCCATGTCCTTCGTGATGATTGATCATCCTTGGCTGCACACGGCTCTGGCCTATGCGACGGGCGCGGGACTGTTCTTTCTGATGGCGTTTCTCATCGCCCCCGTCTCAGTGCTTGTTTCGGGACTGTTCCTTGACGATCTCGCCGATCATGTCGAAGCGGATCTCTATCCGCCGGGACAGCGCGGGCGCGCCATTCCTGCGGCTCAGGCGATTTTCATGGGGCTGCGCTTTGCCGGCGTGTCGGCGATCGTCAATTTCTTCGCGCTGCTGCTGCTGTTCGTGCCGGGCATAAACGCCGCGGCTTTTCTTCTCGCCAACGCCTATCTCTTCGGTCGCGAATATTTTCTTTTCGCCGCGACGCGCTTTCGTTCGCTGCAGGAGTCGGAAGAGTTGCGCCGTCGCCACGCGCCATGGCTCTTCGTCGCCGGATTGTTCATCGCGGTCTTCGTTGCGACGCCGGGACTGAATGTGCTGACGCCGCTCTTTGCGGTCGCCTTCATGACCCGTATTCATCGCATGCTGTCGCCAAATCTACGCGAGTAAGCGGCGCAGTCCCTCAGCCGTCATGGCCGTGCTTGTCCCGGCCATCCACGCCGAGGCGATGCGCAATGGCTGCAAGGCTCGCACAACGGCGCCGCATGGATGCCCGCGACAAGCGCGGGCGTGACGTGCAGAGTACGCGTGTCGGCAATGAAATCCGACGAGCGCCGGCATGACGCATGGCGACGCAGCGCATTCTCGCGCAAGCTATTCGCTGAGGAGACGGCATATCGACTCGAGCTGTTCGAGCGAACCATATCTGATCCGCACTTCGCCCTTCTCGCCGTTCGGCCGCAGCTCGACTTGCAGGCCGAGCGCGTCGCTCAAACTCTTTTCGATCGCGCGGGCGTCGGCGTCCTTGGCGACGCGCGCGGAATTTTTCGACGGACGAACCTTCTCGCTTTGCGCCTGCGCCAGCCGTTCGACGTCACGAACCGTCAATCCCTGTTCGACGATTCGCCGCGCCACCGCCGCCGGATCGGCGACGGCGAGAAGCGCGCGCGCATGGCCGGCCGAAATCGCGCCCTCGCTCACCAGTTTCTTCGCTGCTTCCGGCAAATTCAAGAGACGTATCGTATTGGCGATATGCGACCGGCTCTTGCCGATGATTTTCGCGATGTCGCCATGCGCATAGCCGAACTCCGCGCCAAGTCGCTCGTAGCCCTTCGCCTCCTCGATGGCGTTGAGGTCGGCGCGTTGCACATTCTCGATGATGGCGAGTTCAAGCGCTTCCTTGTCGTCGGCCTCATGGATGACGACCGGCACGTCGGACAGGCCCGCCATCTGCGCCGCCCGCCAGCGCCTTTCGCCGGCGATGATTTCGTAAGCGTCGGCGACGCCCGCAATGACGCGCACGACGATCGGCTGGATCACGCCTTTTTCGCGAATCGACGCGGTCAGTTCGGCGAGATCCGCTTCGCCAAAGGAGGTGCGCGGATTGCGCGGGTTGGCGCGCAGAAATTCGATCGGCGCCTTTCGCGGACCCCGGGGTCGCTCGATCGGCGCGGCGTCCACGGCGGCGGCGTCGCCGAGAAGCGCCGCCAATCCCCTGCCGAGCCGGCGCCGCGAATCCTCCGCCATCTTGGAGACGCTCCTTGGTTTGTGCTTAAGCCGCGCGCAGCCGCTTTTCGCGCTGAATCACTTCCGAGGCCAGCTTCAAATAGGCTTGGCTGCCGGAGCATTTGAGGTCGTAAAGCAGCACCGGCTTGCCATGCGACGGCGCCTCGGAAACCCTGACGTTGCGCGGAATCATCGTGTCATAGACCTTCTCGCCCATGAACCGGCGCACGTCCGCGGCGACCTGATTAGCGAGATTGTTGCGCGGGTCGTACATCGTCAGAACGACGCCGTGGATCGACAACTTATGGTTGAGAGTTTGCTTGACATGTTCCACCGTCGACAGCAGCTGCGACAGGCCTTCGAGGGCGAAAAATTCGCACTGCAGCGGCACAACGACGGCGTCGCTGCTAGCTAACGCGTTGATTGTTAGGAGATTTAGTGACGGCGGGCAGTCGATGAGAATATAGCTGTAGCGCCGTTCAACATCATGTTCGGCCGCCAGCTCGGCGAAGGCCCGCTTCAACCTGTAGGCGCGATCCTTGTCATTGGCGATTTCGAGTTCGACGCCGAGCAGATCGAGGGTGGACGGCGCGATCGACAGCCGCGGCACCGCCGTGGCGATGATGGCGTCGGCGAGGCTCGATTCGCCGAGAAGCACGTCATAGGTCGAAATCGGCCGGTGCTGACGATCGATGCCGAGCCCGGTCGAGGCGTTGCCCTGCGGGTCAAGGTCGATGACGAGAACGTCCTCGCCGACGGCCGCGAGCGCGGTGCCGAGATTGATGGCGGTGGTTGTCTTGCCCACGCCGCCCTTTTGATTGGCCAGCACAAGAATGCGCGGCGAAGACGAAGCGGTCACGATGGGGAAGCCTTGCGCTTGATCACGACGATGCACGCGCCCGCGCGGGTGCGGCTTTCCGCCGACTCGCAAGTGAAACTACCGACCGCTTCAACCGCGGTCAATTCGTCTCGCCATTCTTCCCCCTTTAAAAATACGCCAATGGCGCCTGCCGTCAGCGGGATTTCGGCAAGCTGCGCGAGACGCGACAGCGGCGCGAGGGCGCGGGCGCTGACGCCATCGATTTGGCCGGCCAATTTAGGCAGGGCGCCTTCAATTCGCTCAGCATGAATAATTGCCGGCGCCGCTGTTTCACGTGAAACAGCGCGCAGGAAGCTCGCCTTGCGCTGATCGCTTTCAATCAAATGGACTACGGCGCCCGGCGTCGATTTCAGCAGCAGCGCGGTCACCAGACCGGGAAAGCCGGCGCCGGATCCCATATCCGCCCAGCGCGCAATATGCGGGGCCGCCGTATGGACCTGCGCCGAATCGGCGAAATGGCGCAGCCAAATGTCGTCGAGCGTCGCCGCGGACACGAGATTGATTTTCGCTTGCCAGCGCGCGAGCAGCGATTCATAAGCGGCAAGCTCCGCCTGAATTCGTCTGAGTTCCGGGAAGCGCTGAAGCGCCTCTTCCCGGCCGGCTTCTCCGGTCACGCGCGGCGCGCCCGCGCCGCCAGCAAGGTGAGCGCCGAAGGGGTCATGCCGTCGATGCGCTGGGCCTGACCGATGGTGCGCGGCCGAAGATGGCTGAGCTTGCCGCGCAATTCCGCCGAGAGGCCGGCGACCGACGCATAGTCCAGCCCCTCGGGCAACGCCAGACGCTCGTCGCGCCGATACGCGTCGATATCGGCTTGCTGGCGGTCGAGATATACCGCGTAGCGCGCCTCCGTCTCCAGCCGCTCCCCGGTTTCGCGATCAATCCCGCCGAATTCGGGCCAGATCGACGCGAGACGATCAAGCGTAATGTCCGGAAACGACAGCAGCGCATAGGCGCTGCGGCGCAGACCGTCCTGATTGACCGGCAGTCCGCAGCGGCGCGCCGCCGCCGAGGTCAGTTCGCGCGTCTGCAGCATGGTTCGCGCCGCCGCGAGTCGGGTGGCGCGGGCCTTGTGATGGGCCGCGCGGCGCGCGCCGACGCAGCCGATCTCGACGCCCCGCGGCGTCAGCCGCTCATCGGCGTTATCGGCGCGCAGCGACAGGCGATATTCCGCCCGCGAGGTGAACATGCGATAGGGCTCGCTCACCCCGCGGGTGACGAGATCGTCGATCATCACGCCGAGATAGGCCTCGGCCCGATCGAAGACGATTTGCTCCTTTCCCGCCGCGTGGCGGGCCGCATTGATCCCGGCCAACAGTCCTTGCGCAGCAGCCTCTTCATAGCCGGTGGTGCCGTTGATCTGGCCGGCGAAGAACAGCCCGCCAATCCGCTTAGTTTCGAGCGTCGCCGAAAGTTCGCGCGGATCGACATAATCATATTCGATGGCATAGCCCGGCCGCAGAATGCGCGCGTTCTCGAGGCCCGGAATGGCGTTGATGAAGGCCTGCTGGGTCGCCAGCGGCAGCGAGGTCGAGACGCCGTTCGGATAGACGGTGTCGTCGTCGAGCCCCTCGGGTTCGAGAAAAATCTGATGCGCCTCCCGATCGGCGAAGCGCGTCACCTTATCCTCGATCGATGGGCAGTAGCGCGGGCCAGGGCCGGAAATCGCCCCGGTGCGCAGCGGCGAGCGATGCAGATCGTCGCGGATGATCCGATGCGCGGCCGGGGTGGTGCGGGTGACGCCGCAGGCGATCTGACGGTTTTCGATCGCCGTCGTCAGATAGGAGAAGGGCTCGGGCGTCGGATCGCCCCACTGTTCTTCGAGCGCCTCCCAGCGGATCGTGCGGCCGTCGAGCCGCGGCGGCGTGCCGGTCTTGAGCCGCGCCACCGCAAAGCCCTTCTCGCGCAGGCGTCGGCTCAGCGCGTTCGACGGCGCGTCACCCATCCGGCCGGCGGGGGTTCGCGCGTCGCCGATATGGATCACGCCGCCGAGAAATGTGCCGGTGGCGACGACGACCGCCGAGGCCCCGATGTCGCCGGCGAGCGTGACCACGCCGCGAACGGCGCCGCCTTCCATGATCAGATCCTCAACGGAGGATTCGACGAACGTCAGATGTTCTGTCTCGCCCAACGCGGCCTGCATCGCCGCGCGATAGAGCCTGCGGTCGGCCTGGGCGCGCGGACCGCGCACCGCTGGTCCCTTTGAGCGGTTGAGCACGCGGAACTGGATGCCGGCGGCATCGGCAACGCGCCCCATCAGGCCGTCGAGCGCGTCGATCTCCCGAACGAGCTGGCCCTTCCCTAGCCCGCCGATTGCAGGATTGCAGGACATTTCGCCGATTTTGTTGCGATTCTGGGTGACGAGCGCCGTGCGCGCGCCAAGCCGCGCGGCGGCGGCCGCAGCCTCGCAGCCGGCGTGCCCGCCGCCGATGACAATGACGTCGAAATGTTTCATGGGCGAACCTGTTTCACGTGAAACATATCATTTGCCGATACAGAAACGCGAGAAAACTGCGTCGAGCACCTCCTCGACATCGACGGCGCCGACAATCCGCCCAAGCGCCCGACTGGCCCAACGCAGTTCTTCCGCCTGAAGCTCGAGCGCCGCTTCTCCGCCGATCACGGCTTCGACGCCTTCCGCCGCCTGTTCCAGCGCCTGGCGGTGTCTTTCCCTGACGATCAGCGCTTCAGTCCCGTCGCCCAGCCGCGCGCGGGCGCGGGCCTCTATCGCGGCGGCGACAGTTTCCAGTCCCTCCCCACTCAAGGCGCAGATTCCGATCGCCCCCTCAGGCGCAGGCTTCAAATCGGTCTTGGTGGCGACCCGGATCGTTTCGATGTCGCCGCCCGGCGGCGCCTCGTCCGAATCCGACAGCCACAGCGCGAGGTCGGCGGACTCGATGCGCGCCAGCGTGCGATCGACGCCGATCCGCTCGATCTCGTCCGCCGCCTCGCGCAGGCCCGCCGTGTCGATCAGCGTGACCGGCAGGCCGCCGATGTCGAGATGCGCCTCGATCATATCGCGGGTGGTGCCGGGGAGCGCCGAGACAATCGCCAGATCGCGCCGGGTCAGCGCATTGATCAGCGTCGATTTGCCGACATTGGGCCGTCCGAGAATCATCACGACAAAACCGTCGCGCATGCGCTCGGAGGCCGGGGCGAGGCGCAGCGCCGCGCGCATGTCCTCGGCGAGCGGCGACAGCAGCGCCAAGAGCCGCGCCGACGAAAAAGCCCCGACATCGGCCTCGTCGCTGAAGTCGAGTTCCGCTTCGAGCAGCGCCAGCGCCTCGACCAAAGCTCCCCGCCAGCCTTCGACTTTGCGCCGCAAGGCGCCGCCGGCGACCCGCAGCGCCTGCCGGCGCTGCGCCTCGGTCTGGGCGTCGATCAGATCGGCGAGCGCTTCCGCCTGAGACAGATCGAGCTTGCCATTGGCGAAGCCGCGACGGGCGAATTCGCCGGGCTCCGCCGGACGCAGGCGGGGAAGCCGCCGCAGCGTGGCGAGCGTCCCCTGAACCACCGCGCGGCCGCCATGGAGCTGTAGCTCGGCGTAATCCTCGCCGGTCGACGACGCTGGACCCGGAAAGAACAGCGCGATTCCGCGGTCGAGCGTTTCGCCGGTCGCAGGATCGCGCAGAACCGCGAAACTCGCCTGCCGCAGCTCCGGGAGCTTGCCGGAGAGCGCCTTGAGCGTCTCCCCCGCCGCCGGCCCCGATATCCGGATGACGGCGATCGCCGCACGCCCGGCGCCGGTCCCGAGCGCAAAAATCGTGTCGGGCGAGGTCATGGGGCGGCGGCCGCCCGTCCCGGCGCAAACACAGAAATTCCCCCCCGCCTGCCGGCATTTGAGGGATCGGAGCAAAAAATGCTGCGCCGCACAAAAATCATGTCATCGAACACACACAACGCGCCGAGCCGCCGCGACGGGCGGTGCGCTTCGAATCGTGAGCGATTGTCCATCGATCCATTGTCGAATGTCGCGAACATTGTCACCGGTTCGCTGCGAAGGGCAGCCACATCGCTCTTGCCGACAGGGAGCGAACAAATAATACTTCTACAACATCACAAATCAGGTTTGATATTTGTCTTCGTCTATTGCCGAGCCACGCATCGCATCCGTCGCGGAAGTCGCCGACGCCATCAAGCTTGCGCAAGAGCCAAATCGGCTCGGACGCGTTGTCTTCCTGATAGGAGCCGGATGTTCGGTATCGGCCGGCGTTCCCGGAGCGCCCGATATCGCACGGCGCATGACTCGACACGTCGCCCATTCGCTTTGCGGCTGCAAGCCCGCGCAAAGCGACGAAGACTGTTATCGAACGCTGGTCGCTAAAGGGCGGCTCAACCCTCCAAGCGAGGCCCCGGGCACGCCGCTTCCGGCAGATGGAGAGATCGATTGGTACCATGTCTGCGATCAAATGTTCCAACGCCATTATGCAAGCCGCGATGCGACTCGCGAGCTTTTTTCATCGCTCATCAACGAGACCGGCGGCGCAATCAATTGGGCGCATCTTTGTCTTGGAGAACTTGTTGCTAAAAACCTCGTGTCGACAGTGATTACCACGAATTTCGATCAGCTCGCGCTTGCCGGCATGGTTCAGGCCGGAATCATCCCTGTTGTTTGCGATGGCGTGGAGTCCCTAAATCGTATCGATTCGTCGCCGCGTCATCCGCAACTCATCGAACTGCACGGTTCCCGACACAGCTATGTGTTGCGCAATCGACGGGAGGATGTCGAAGACGTGCGGACGCGTTCAGTCGCCGTGGGCGCCATCCAGAGCCTGATGCGCGACGCCAAGGCGTTCATCGTCATCGGCTACGAGGGGCGAGAGCCCGGCGTCATGAACTTGCTGATCGACGCCGCCAAGAATTTCGACGACAAGAAACTTTATTGGGTTCTTTATTCAAACAATCCGGCGCATTTGAGCGACAACGCCGCGCAATTTCTTGCGACCACGCGTAACGGCGGCCTCCTCGTCGGGCAGGACGCCGACGCCTTCTTTATGGAGCTTTGTCGGGAGCTTCAACTCGGCGCTCCCACCGCCATTTCCGATCCGCTGAAAACGTCGCGGCGGGCGATGGAGAAAATTGGCAGATCGAAAATCGCTCTCGACGACATCCGGCGCGAAATCGACAAAGCCAATCAGCGTCTGGCGGCGGCGCAAGCGGCGCTGGATATGAACGCAGCGGGAGACGATCTCACGTCCAAAATCCGCGAACTTCGCCTCCAAGGCAAATATCAGGAAGCCTATCTCCTTGCAGAAAAGGCGCTGGCGCCGTGAGCGATCTTTCCCGCTTCGCATCGGACCTCCTCGAAGAGGCGGCGCGCGCCGCCCTCGAATATGGCGCAAACGCCGCTGACTCACGACCGCTCGAACAAGCGGTCGAGCGGTATCGCGAATTGTTGCGGCGGGAAGATCAATCCAACGAAAATCACGACCGGCGCGCGCTAGATTTGGGCAAGGCGTTATATCTGCTTGGAGAGCGTCAGGCGGAGCCGCATTTATTGCAGGAAAGCCTCGAACTGCTTCGCACGACAGGCGAAAATATTACGCCAAAAAATGCTGCGGATTGGGCGGAAGCCAAACATCGCCTGGGCGTTGCTCTTTGGCAAATTGGAGAACGCTCGGCGGATTCAACGAGACTTGCTCAGGCTGTCGACGCTTTTCGAGAAGCGCTCAAAGAGCGGACTCGCGAACGCGCGCCCCTCGACTGGGCGGCGACACAGAACTATCTTGGCAATGCTCTTTCGAGCTTGGGCGAGCGCGAAAGCGGAGCCGAAAAACTCTTGCAAGCCGTCGAGGCCTACAAAGAGGCGCTCAAGGAACGAACGCGCGAGCGCGCGCCACTCGACTGGGCCTCGACCCAGAACAATCTTGGTAGCGCACTTTTGAGCTTGGGCGAGCGCGAAGGTGGAACCGAAAAACTCTTGCAAGCCGTCGACGCCTTTAGAGAAGCTCTCAAAGAATCTACGCGAGAGCGCGTGCCCCTAGACTGGGCGATGACCCAGAACGATCTTGGCAGTACTCTTTCGAGCTTAGGTGAGCGCGAAGGCGGAACCGACAAACTCCTGCAGGCCATCGAGCGCTATAAGGAGGCGCTAAAAGTATACACGCCGCAAGTGCATCCCGCTGGCCACGAAATGGTAAAAAACAACCTCGCGATCACGACCCGGCTTATCGAGCAGCGCGAAAACGCGTGATAGGGATCCCGAATGATCCATTCGTTCGGACCGTGTCATTCCCGGCAGGCCGGAGGCCTGACCGGGAATCCAGACTCAATCCAAGAACGCTGGTCTTGCTCTGGATTCCCGATCGCGCGCGTTGCGCGCGTCGGGAATGACATCCGAGCCGTTCAAGCGGATTTTGTATGACTGCGAGCCCCATTGGGGTGCACTTACGTATTCATCGAATCGAAGAAGCCCTGATTGTTCTTGGTCTCGCGCAGCTTGCCGAGCAGGAATTCGATCGCGTCGACCGTGCCCATCGGATTGAGGATGCGGCGCAGGACGTACATTTTCTTCAAGATGTCGGGCGCGACGAGCAGCTCTTCCTTGCGGGTGCCGGAGCGGGTGATGTCGATCGACGGGAACACGCGCTTATCCGAAACCTTGCGGTCGAGAATGATCTCGCTGTTGCCGGTGCCCTTGAACTCTTCGAAAATCACTTCGTCCATGCGCGAGCCGGTATCGATCAGCGCCGTCGCGATGATGGTGAGCGAACCGCCCTCTTCGATATTGCGCGCCGCGCCGAAGAAGCGCTTCGGCCGCTGCAGGGCGTTGGCGTCGACGCCGCCGGTGAGCACCTTGCCGGATGACGGCACCACGGTGTTGTAAGCGCGCCCGAGCCTGGTGATCGAATCGAGCAGGATCACAACGTCGCGGCCGTGTTCGACGAGGCGCTTCGCTTTCTCGATCACCATTTCGGCGACCTGCACATGGCGCACCGCCGGCTCGTCGAAGGTCGACGACACGACTTCGCCGCGCACGCTACGCTGCATGTCGGTCACTTCCTCGGGCCGCTCGTCGATCAAGAGAACGATGAGATAGCATTCGGGATGATTGGTGGTGATCGACTGCGCGACATTCTGCAACAGCACGGTCTTGCCGGTGCGCGGCGGCGCGACGACCAGCGCGCGCTGGCCCTTGCCGATCGGCGCAACCAGATCGATGACGCGCGAAGAATAATCCTTCTTGGTCGGATCTTCGATTTCGAGCTTGAGGCGCTCATCCGGATAAAGCGGCGTCAGATTGTCGAAGGGCACCTTGTGACGCACCTTCTCCGGATCTTCGAAATTGATGCTGTTCACTTTCAACAGCGCGAAATAGCGTTCGCCTTCCTTGGGGCTGCGGATCATGCCCTCGACCGTGTCGCCGGTGCGCAGGCCGAATTTTCGGATCTGCGAGGGCGAGACGTAAATGTCGTCGGGGCCGGCGAGATAATTCGCGTCGGGCGAGCGCAGGAAGCCGAAGCCGTCCTGCAGCACTTCGACCACGCCTTCGCCGACGATCTCGACGTCGCGGCTGGCGAATTGCTTCAAAATGGCGAAAAGCAGCTCCTGCTTGCGCAGCAGAGAGGCGTTTTCGACTTCGTGCTCTTCGGCGAAAGCGAGGAGTTCGGCGGCGGACTTGGCCTTCAAGTCCGAGAGTTTAATTTCCCGCATTCAGGATGGACCTTGGGTGTTTGCGCGCAGGTGGAGAGAAGCCGGGGATAAGCGGTGGGGCGGGGGATAGAATATTCCCGAGCGCCGGCGGAAATTCCGGCGATGCCGCTACAAGCAGACACGGGCCTCAGAGGGATAAAGCTCCCTTAGACAATTTCCAGACACGAATCAAGAGCGCTCATCGATCGCTCCAAAAAATGCGATTCCACGGCGGTCCCCCTTCCTCGCCCTTGCCCTTAACGAGGGCCAACCTCAGAACGGCTTGACGATCGCCAAAATGACGACGCCGATCATCAGCAGCGTTGGCAGCTCATTGATGAACCGATAATAGCGCGGCGAATGAAGATTGGCGTCTTGCGCGAAACGACGCATCAGCGCGCCGTCGTGGAGATGCGCCGCGGTGAGCAGCACGACGAGCGTCGCTTTGGCGTGAAACCAGCCTGACGACAGCGCCCCTCCCTCGACCGCGAGATAAAGTCCCGTCATCCAGGCGAAGAGCATGGCCGGCGTCATGATGTAGCGATAGAGCCGCCGCTCCATGATCTTGAAGGTCTCGGAGAGCGCGCCTCCGCCCGCGCTGGCGTGATAGACGAAGAGCCGCGGCAAATAGAGCAACCCGGCCATCCAGGAAATGATGGCGATGACATGCAGCGCTTTGATCCAGGCGTACATGTTCAGCCTCCCGCGCCTCGAACCCGCGCGACGAGACGATCGACGTTTTCTATCGGCGTTTGCTGCAATATGCCGTGGCCGAGATTGAAAATATGCGGCCGTCCTTTGAATGCGGCGAGAATCGAATCGACTTCGCGGTCGAGCGCTTCGCCGCCGGCGACGAGCGCCAGCGGATCGAGATTGCCTTGCAGCGCAACATCGGCGGCGGTTTGCGCCACCGCCCAGGCGGGATCGAGCGCCGTATCGATTCCGTAAGCGTCGGCCCCGATCGTCTGCGTCAGCATGGGCAAATGCGCGTCGGCGCCGCGCACGAAAGCGATCACAGGCGTTTGCGGATGGCGTGTCTTGACGCCTTCGACGATCCGGCGAACCGGCTCGGCCGACCAGCGCTGAAATTCATGTGCCGGCAAGACGCCGGCCCAGCTGTCGAAAATCTGCACCACCTCGACTCCCGCCTCGATCTGGCGCGCCAGATAGTCGATCGACGCCTCGATGACGCGATCGATGAGCTTGGCCAAAGCCTCGGGAAAACGGTAAGCGAAGAGTCGCGCCGGCGCCTGATCGGGCGTGCCCTGCCCGGCGATCATATAGCTCGCGACCGTGAACGGCGCGCCGCAAAAGCCGATGAAGGCGACATCGGACGGCAACGCCCCTTTCACAAGATCGATCGTCTCGAACACAGGCGAGAGATGTTCGATCCTGAACGCGCCGAGCCGCTCCGCCTGTTGCGGCGTTTCGATCGGCTCCAGCCGCGGCCCTTCCCCGCTTTCGAACGAGACCCGCTGGCCCATCGCGTCCGGCACGACGAGAATGTCGGAGAACAGAATCGCCGCATCGAAATGAAAGCGCCGGATCGGCTGCAGCGTCACTTCCGCAGCCTTCTTTGGCGAATAACAAAAATCGAGAAAGCTTCTCGTCGTCGCCCGCACGTCACGATATTCGGGAAGGTAGCGGCCCGCCTGGCGCATGAGCCACAGCGGCGGAATTTTTCGCGCCTCCTTGCGCAGAACTGAAAGAAGCGCCTTCTCGTCCGCCATCAATTTCGATCCATCGCTGTCGTTCCTTGGACTGGGCGTAGCCCGAAACGCCATTAAAACAAAATTCATTTTAATAAGAATTGATTCTTCAATTATGTCTTGGAAGACACAAAGGTTAATTTTTATTAACCAGTCGCCCACAGGCGAAGGGCGAAGAACGGCCGCCGGCGCCGCCTGCGGGAGAAATCGAAGACAGCGAACGGAATCATCGTTATATCGGCATTTGTCGGCGCGAATGATTGTGGATCGCCTGTGAATCCGTTCTGTACCGGCTTCTTTCAGAATCCGTTCGACAAGCCTTTGCCTGTTGAGCGATTGGCCGAGCTTTGCCCGTTAAGAGAGTCGGAGCGGGTTTTGGTCGCGTTTTATCCCCGCTCTTTGGCTAACGCGCGAGGGCTGTGGACGTGAGCGAGCGCTCGCCCTCGTCCTTCTGGCGCGAATCGGCACCGCTGATTCTCGCCTCGAGGAGCGCCGGTCGGCGGCAGGCGTTGCTGCATTCGGGCGTTCCGTTCGAATCGATTCCGGCCGACGTCGACGAGCGCGCGATCGAATCGCGGCTAGAGGGAGGCGGCGCCGACGCAATCGCTTCGGCGCTTGCGCGCGCCAAAGCGCTCGCGATTTCTGCGCCGGGCCGTCTGGTGCTTGGCGCGGATCAGGCAGCGAGCTGCGAAGGCAGGATTTTCGGCAAGCCTGCCGACAGGCGCGAGGCTGAGGCGCTGTTGCGTTTTCTTTCTGGAAGACGACATCGTCTACATTCTGCAATTGCTCTCGTGCGTGACAGCGCCGTCATTTTTGAGACCGTCGGAATCGCCGATCTCACAATGCGCGGGTTAAGCGACGCGTTCATCGCCGCCTATCTGACGGCGATGGGAGACGGCGCCCTGACCTCGGCCGGCGCCTATCAGATCGAAGCCTTGGGCGCGCAACTCTTCTCGAAGGTCGAAGGCGATCACTGGACCATCATGGGCCTGCCGCTTCTGGCGCTGCTCGAAGCGCTTCGGCGCGAAGGAGCGCTGCTCTCGTGAGCAAACAGAAAATGTTGCGCGTCGGGCTGACCGGCTCGATCGGCATGGGCAAGTCGACGACGGCCGACATGTTCCGCGCCGAAGGCATAGCGGTGCTCGACTCGGATCAACTCGTGCATGAGCTCTACAGAGGTCCGGCAGCGTTGGAAATCGAGCGCGTTTTTCCTGGCGTCGTCGTTGACGGCGCCGTCGACCGTCAACGTCTCGCCGCCCGCGTGCTCAACGATCCGTCGGCGCTCAAACGTCTCGAAAACATCGTGCATCCGATGGTGTGGGCGGCGCGCGACGCGCTCGTGGAAGAGCGCCGACGGAAGGGCGACCGCATCGTCGTCTTCGATATTCCGCTGCTGTTCGAAACCGGCGCCGAAAAGGATTTCGACGCCATCGTCGTCGCGACCGCGGTGGAAGATGTGCAAAAGACCCGCGTGCTTGCCCGCAAGGGCATGACGGCGGAGAAATTTGCGTCCATCCTGTCCAAGCAGACGCCCGATTCAGAAAAGCGCGCCCGCGCCGATTTCGTGGTCCACACCGACAAGGGTCTGGACGCCGCCCGCGAAGAGGTGCGCAATATATTGAAGGCGCTTAAGGCGCATCTGGAGACATGATGCGGTATTTGTTGCGCAACGCCGATGTCATTCCCGACGCTTCGCTTGCGAAGCGATCGCGAATCCAGAGCAGCGACAATCGTTATGGATGTTGCTCTGGATTCCCGGTCAGGCCTTCGGCCTGCCGGGAATGACCCGGCTTGAGCAAAGGGATCAGCCGGGGTTCGCTTAATATGCGTGAGATCGTTCTCGATACCGAAACGACCGGGCTCGATCCTTCGAGCGGCCATCGCGTCGTCGAGATCGGCGCTGTCGAAATCTCCAATCTTATCCCGACCGGCCGCTATTTCCATCGCTATATCGATCCACAGCGCGACATGCCGGAAGACGCTTTCCGCGTGCATGGGCTCTCTTGCGAATTTCTGGCGCAGCACAAGGTCTTCAAGGAGATCGCCGCCGAATTCCTCGACTTCATCGAGGATATTCCGCTGGTCATTCACAACGCCGAATTCGATACGCGCTTTCTTAACGCCGAATTCGCGCTGATGAATTTGCCGCCGTTAAACGGCGCGCGCATCATCGACACGCTCGCCATGGCGCGCCGGCGCCATCCGGGCGGCCCAAATTCTCTCGACGCTCTGTGCCAGCGCTATGCGATCGATCTCTCGCGCCGCGACAAGCATGGCGCGCTGCTCGACGCCAATCTTCTCGCGGAGGTTTACGCCGAGCTTTGCGGCGGGCGTCAAGCGGCGCTGTCGCTTCAGACGGTCCACGCCGTACGCGTCGCTGGCTCCATCGACCTGCTGCGTCGGCGTCCGGAAGCGCTTGCGCCGCGGTTGAGCGCGGCGGAGGCGACGGCCCACCTCGCCTTTGTCGCAACAATCAAATCGCCGATCTGGGACCGATATCTTGCAAGCGACGAGGCCGTGACGACCGTTACTGATTAGTTCGGCTGAGCGGCGGTGTGGCCAGTCGCTTCGGCCGCCTTTTGCTGATAGAGCGCGACGAAATCGATCGGATCGATATAGAGCGGCGGATAGCCGCCCTTGCTCGTCGCGTCGGCCACGATCTGGCGCACGAAGGGAAACAGCATGCGCGGGCATTCGATCATCACGATCGGATGCACCTGCTCTTCGGGAATGTTCAGCAGGCGGAACACGCCGCTATATTCGAGGTCGAGCTTGAACAGGAGTCCCTCTCCCTCGCCGGCCTTGCAGTCGAGCGTCAGGCTCACTTCAAAGTCGGTCGGCGCCAGCTGCTTGGCGTTGACGTTGACCTGAATCGCAATGTTCGGCGCGTTCTCCTGCGGTCCGAGCGAACGCGGCGCATTGGGATTTTCGAAGGAGAAATCCTTTAGATATTGAGCGAGCGAATTGAGGGCCGGAGCGCCGCCCGGCGCTCCTTGCGCGCCGTTGCCATTCGTATCGGTCATGTGAGGGTCTCCAGCAAAGCCGTTGCAATGAGAATTCGCGCCCGCCTAACACGTCTCACAGACCCTAACAAGGCGCGCCGTTCGTCCCTACTTCGCAACGCTTCGCCGCGGCCGGCGCGCTTCTCGCCGCCATTCGCGAGGGTCGAGGTCGATGAGGCGCGGATCGGCCGCTTTGGAGCGCGACCGTAACCGCCGCGCCAGACTTTGCCGAACGGATGGAGATTTGAGCGCCAATCCGACGAAATCGGAGGCGAAACCCGGCAGAATGAGAAGGATCGACGCGAGCGCCTGCATCGCGCCGTCAAGCATCGCGCCGTCAGCGCCGGCGCCGCTTTCGCCTTTCGCCTTCGCGGCGACCCGCGCGCGAAGGAAGTCGAGCAGGCGCTTGACGTCGGCAAGGCCCAGAAGCGAAGCGCCGATGGCGAGCGCAATCGCCGCGAGAAGCCCGACGGCGCGCACGACGAGCGCGAAAGAGAGAATCTCCAGCACAATCCAGGCTGCAAGGCCTGCGCCGACAAGCTTCGAATTCACCGATTCGTCCGTCTTCTCGCGTTTTTTTGGGTTTCTTTGCGCCCTACGCCCGCGGCAATGCGTCCGCCCCTTGATTCGTGACAACTCCGCATCGACATGATAGCCGAGCATAGAAATATTCGGGAGTTGCTAATGCCGGCGTCCGGCGACCTCTTCGATCCGAGCCTCATCGTTTTCGCTGTGCTCGCGGTCTTCGTCATTTGGAAGCTGCGCTCGGTGCTCGGAATGCGGGTGGATCGCGAGTCGCGGCCGCCGGCGCGTTTCGCGCCGCGCCGCCCGGCGCCTGCCGCGGTCGCGCCTGCGCCCGGCGCTACGCCCGTCTCGGAAGCGCCGGCGCCCCCCAGCGGCGCGCAGCGTTGGGAAGGCGTCGCCGAGAAAGGCGTCGCTTCCGCCTGGAGCGGGCTCGACGCCGTCGCGGCCTCCGATACCAACTTCGACGGCAAAGCTTTTTTGAATGGCGCGCGTCGCGCTTACGAGCTGATCGTCACCGCCTTCGCCAAGGGGAATCGCGAGACATTGAAACCGCTCCTGGCGCAGGACGTCTTTGACGGCTTTTCTGCGGAGATCGCGCGGCGCGAACAGCAAGGCGAGACCATGGAGACCGCCGTCGTCGCGATTGATGCGGCGACGGTCGACGCCGCTCGCGCGAACGCCGGCCGCAATGAAGTGACGGTGCGCTTCGTCGCCCGGCTGATGAGCGTGCGCCGTGACCGCGCCGGCGAAACGATCGACGGCGAGCAGACCCGCAAGGTCGTCGAGCGCTGGACTTTCGCGCGCGATCCAAAGGCAAACGATCCCAACTGGAAGCTCGTCGCGACGCAGGCCGAAGACTGAGCATGTCGCGGAAAAATGCGCCGCGTGTCTTCCGCTTCCGATCTGCTCGAAAAAATAGGTTTTGAAGAGATCGACGGCTTTTTCGCCGACGATCTCGCTGCGGCGTTCAGCGCCTTCCGCCGCTCCGCCGAGATTATCGTCGCCAATGCGCAAGAGCAGCGCAGCGCCGTTCCGCCGCCGCCATCGCTGATTTCGGCCTCGCGCGCCTCGCTCGAAGGCGTCGATGACGCCGCTCGTTTCTTTAAAAACTGGTTTCGCCCTCGGCTCATCAAGACTCAAGGCTTCGTCACCGCCTATTACGAGGTTGAGGTCGACGCCAGACTGTCGCCGGAGCCCGGCTTCACGACCCCGGTCCTGTCGCGACCGCTCGATCTCGTCACGCTGAACGAGTCGCCGCTCCCGCTTCCTTCCGGAGAAAAGCTGACGAGCGCGCGACGTCAGGCCGATGGCGCGCTTGTGCCCTATCCCGACCGGCGCGCGATCGAAGAGGAAGGCGCGGCCCCGAGCGCGCATCCGCTCGCCTATGTTCGCGATCCGGTCGAATTGTTCCTCATTCAGGTCCAGGGTTCGGCGCGGCTGCGATTGCCGGGCGGCCGCGTCATGGCGCTGACCTATGCCGGACGAAACGGCTGGCCTTATACGTCCGTGGGCCGTCTGATGATCGAACGAGGCCTCGCGAAGCAAGCGGAAATGTCGCTTGATCTGATGAAGGAAACGCTGCGGCGCCTTGGATCCGGGCCTGGCGACGCCGGTCGCCGCCTGATGCAGGAAAATCGCTCCTACGTATTTTTCCAGATCGACGGATCGGCGCAACGCAGCATTGGCCCCATCGGCGGTCATGGCGCGCCGCTGACGCCGTTTCGGTCGATCGCCGTCGACCGCTCGATCTGGTGCTACGGCCTGCCGTTCTGGATCGCTGCGCGCATTCCCTGGCAGGGCCAGGCCGAAACGGAATTTCGTCGCCTAATGATCGCGCAGGACACCGGATCCGCCATAATTGGACCTGCGCGGGCCGACCTTTTTTTCGGCGCGGGCGAAGCGGCGGGCCGGCGGGCGGGCGACGTGCGGCACGCCGCCCAAATGATCGTGCTGCTGCCGAAGGACGTTGGAGACGATCCGTGAGCGAGGAGAATTCTCGCCGATACGCCCGCCGGCTGTCGCAGGCCGAAGCCGAGCTGTGGATGACGGTGACAGCCGACGTCCGGCCGTTCCGCGCGCGTCCTAAAAAGAAGCCGGCGCCGCCACCGGGTTGCGTCGAAGCCGGCACGCCGGCCGCCGCTTCTATCGTCAGCGACCGACCACCCGCGCCGAAATCTCCGCCGCGGCCAATAGATATTGACTCGCGCACTTTCGCGAAGATCAAGCGCGGACGGCTTGAAGTCGACGCCAAGCTCGATCTTCACGGCATGCGACAGGCGGAGGCGCAGCGCTCTCTGACGGCCTTCCTGCGCAGATGCCAGGCCAATGGCGCGCGTATCGCCATTATCGTGACCGGCAAGGGGCTGACCCGCGAAGAAGGCGGCGTGCTGCGCCGCGTCGTGCCGATGTGGCTCGAAGCGCCGAACTTGCGTGATGTTGTGGTGGGCTTTGGCGAAGCCGCGCGCCATCACGGCGGCGAAGGCGCGCTCTATGTGCGCATCCGCCGGGCTGATCGTGCGCGTTAGGCGGCAATCCTTGCAGTCATATGTGGAAGTCCGGTTGAACGGCGTGGGTGTCATTCCCGACGCGCGCAACGCACGCGATCGGGAATCCAGAGCAACCACAACGATCGCGGGCGTTGCTCTGTTGGGGTGGACGGCCCCCGACGGCATCGTTTGTGCCAGAATGAGGTTGTCGAATCTCAAACGAGGGAGCCGTCCGTGAACAAGATTATCCGCA
>JACOWC010000138.1 GCA_016177005.1 Methylocystis sp. | reverse complement strand
ACCTTCGACGACGCCGGCGCGGATGCGCTGACGCGACATTTCAAGCAGTCCGAAATGCGAAATGCGTCCGACCTGAATGCGGGCGCGGTCGCTCTTCAGGGCGTCCTTGAGTCGCCTTTCCACCGCGCGATTGTTGCGGCTCTCTTCCATGTCGATGAAATCGACGACGATCAACCCGGCGAGATCGCGCAGCCGCAACTGCCGCGCGACTTCGTCAGCGGCCTCGAGATTGGTGCGAAGCGCCGTGTCTTCGATATTGTGCTCGCGCGTCGAGCGCCCCGAGTTCACGTCGATCGCGACGAGCGCCTCGGTCTGATTGATGACCAGATAGCCGCCCGACTTCAACGTGACATGATTGGAGAACATCGCGTCGAGCTGGGCCTCGACGCCGGATTCGGCGAAGATCGAATAGGCTTCGCGGTGCTGGCGGACGTTTTTCGCATGGCTCGGCATCAGCATGCGCATGAAGTCCTTCGCCTCTCGATAGGCGTCTTCGCCCGAGACGATCACTTCCTCGACGTCGCGTCCGTAGAGGTCGCGGATGGCGCGCTTGATGAGCGAACCTTCCTCATAAACAAGCGTCGGCGCCGAGGAACGCAGCGTCAGTTCGCGCACGCTCTCCCATAGGCGCAGCAGATATTCGAAGTCGCGCTTGACCTCCTGCTTGGTGCGGGTCGCGCCCGCCGTGCGCAGGATGACGCCCATGCCCTCCGGCACTTCGAGATCATGGACGATCTCCTTGAGACGCTTGCGGTCGGCGCCGTCGGTGATCTTGCGGGAAATGCCGCCGCCGCGCGCGGTGTTGGGCATGAGCACCGAATAGCGGCCGGCGAGCGAGAGATAAGTGGTGAGCGCGGCGCCCTTGTTGCCGCGCTCCTCCTTGACGACCTGCACGAGCAGCACCTGACGGCGCTTGATGACCTCTTGAATCTTATATTGGCGGCGCGCGCGCGGCGCGCGGTAGGGCGCCTCGTCCATCGCGTCGCCGCCGATATGTTCGACGTGGTCTTCCTCGTCGTCGTGCTCTTCTTCGTCGTGCTCCTCGACCGGAGCTTCGACGCGGGCGCTGACTTCGGCCGTCTCGTCTTCGGATTCGTCGCGGGCGCGTTCACGCGCCGCGTCGCGCTCATCCTGCCGCCGCGCCTTTAACTCATGGTCAGGCTCCAGCGCCTGCAGCACGAACTCATCGGCTTCGCCGGTCTCGACCGAGCCAAAGCCGGCGGGATCGACGGAAATCTGCTCATGAAGCGCCGAAAGGATCGGCTGTTCGCCCTCCTCGCTCCGCTCAACCTTAGTCTCGCTGGCGCGGCGCTCGGCCTGAGCCTCCGCGTCCTCCCCGGCGACGTGAGCCTCTCCGGCTTCGGCCTCCGCTGCCGGCGTTTCGGCTCCTCCGATCGCGGCCGGCGGAGCCGCCTCTGCGGCGTCCGCCCCGGCCTGGCCGTCCGGCGCGTCGGCGAAGCCCGTCTCGGCCTGGTCCTCGATGACGATCGACGCCGCAACCGTGTCGTCGATGGGTTCGCTCGTCATCGTCTCGTCGGCGCTGGCGCGCTTTTCGGCGCCCTCATACTGGCGGCGGCGCGAACGGCGTCCGCGGCCGTCGCGACCATGGGGAGCAGCGCGCTCTTCTTCCTCGGCCTGCTGGTGGGCGCGGCTCTCTTCCTCGAGCAGCGCCTGCCGGTCGGCGACCGGAATCTGGTAATAGTCGGGGTGGATTTCGGCAAAGGCCAGAAAGCCGTGACGGTTTCCGCCATAGTCGACGAAGGCGGCCTGAAGGGACGGCTCCACGCGCGTGACCTTCGCGAGATAAATATTGCCGCGCAGCGGTTTTTTGTCAGCGGCCTCGAAATCGAATTCCTGAACGCGGTTCCCGCGTAGAACGACTACGCGGGTCTCCTCCGGGTGGGAGGCGTCGATGAGCATCTTGTTTGCCATGGGGGACTCTTCTGAGGCGCCGCGCGCAGTGACGCCGACGGGGCAAGCCAGAGTCCAGAAGACTCGGCGACCGCTCTTTGGCGCAGCCTCAAGGCGCGAACGCTTGTTGCGAGGATAGGGGAGACAGGCCAGAGGCCTGCGATAGGCTGACCGGCGCGCGCGCCGACGGGACGAAGCGCGCCGCGCCTCGTCCCGAAAATATGACGAACGAGCCGAAGGACCATGTTTTTGGCGAAACCGCGCCCCGCCGCGCGGACAAGCCGCACGGAGAAAACGCCCACTCTCGCGCCTATCACGGTCCTGGCCATGAGATCGTCAAAAAACCTTTCGCGACGCCATAAGGCGGCGACCAAACGTCACGGCCTGCACAGGGCGGCGTAACGGAAAGATGTCAACTGTCCCGAAATTCCGCAGGCCCGATTTGACGGCAGCACCGCCCGGCAAATATCGCGCCGCAGAATTCCGCAGCTTTCATCCTACATATCGATCGCACTCGGTCGGCGCAAGCGCCCGCTCGGCTATTCACCAAAAAAATCGTGGAGAAAGGTCGCTGTGGCGGGGTCTTTCAGATAAGCTAACGATGCATTAACGGCGTTCTTTCAGAATGGGCGGGCACAGGAACATTTGGGGCAACGTGAGCAGGATCGCTTTGCGCGCAGGGGCGCCACGACTGTTTATTCTGGCGCTCGCCGTCGCGGGCGCGCTTGCGCGACCCGCCGCGGCCGATGAACGGCGGGCGGAAATCTCCGCGCTGACCGCCCGCATTGAAGCGCTCCCCGATCGCTCCCGCCTGGTGTTCGATCTCACTGGCCTGCCGCCCGTGACGGCCTATCCCGTGGCGAACCCGCCGCGCATCATCGTCGATTTGCCCCAGGTGCTCTTCCGCATTGAGGCGAACGCGGGGCTATCGCCAGTCGACAAGCTCATCAAATCATATCGTTATGGAATATTTGCGCCGGGACGCTCGCGCGTCGTGATCGATCTCGCGGGTCCAGCCAAAATTCTCAAGGCTGACAGCGAGGCGGCGGCGGGCGGCCCGCGGCTCGTCATTGAGCTCGCTCCGACCAGCTCCGCCTATTTCGCCGCGACCGCCGCCGAACAGGCCCGCCATCTGCCCGCCGTCCCCCCGCCGCCACCGGTCGCGCAATCGGCCAAGCCGCCCACGGACAAGGCGATGGTCGTCATCGATCCCGGCCATGGCGGAGTCGACATGGGCGCGACCGGCAAGAACGGCGAGCTTGAAAAGGACCTCGTGCTCGAATTTGCGCGCGCGCTGCGGCAGAAGATCGAAGAGGGCGGGCGCGCGCGCGTCCTGCTGACCAGGGATCACGACATGTTTCTGCCGCTCGCCGACCGCGTGCGAATCGCCCGTGAAAACAACGCGTCGCTGTTTATCTCGATTCACGCCGACACGCTCGCCGCTTCCCGCGTCGAAGGCGCGACCGTTTACACCGTCTCGGAGCGCGCGTCGGACGCCGAAGCGGCGCGGATGGCGGAGAAGGAGAATCTCGCGGATCAATCCGCCGGACTCGAGAGCAAGGCGGACGCTGAAGAAGTTGGAGACATATTGTTCGAACTGACGCGGCGGGAAACCCACGCCTACAGCCGCCAGTTTTCGCATTCGCTGATCTCCTTTTGGAAGGAGGTTGGCGCGCTTAACAAAAATCCCAGCCGCTCCGCCGGCTTTGTTGTTCTCAAAGCCTTCGACGTTCCTTCGGTCCTTCTCGAACTCGGATATCTCTCGAGCGACAAGGATCTCGCCCGGCTGACCTCCCAGGACTGGCGCGAGCGCGCGGCGCATAGAGCCGCCGAAGCCATAGACGCCTTTGTCAGCGCGCGCAGCCGGGAAGCGCGAGCGCCCGCCGACGATCCTTCCGGCGCGACGCGCCCACAATAAAACACAAAATCGGGGCACATGGGGACGCTCGCGACGCACGACCGCCCGGGCGTCGCAGGCGCCGACCAACGAGAAACGCGGACACGGCGCCATATAGTTGCGATAAGCGCTTCCGGCGTCGCGGCAATTTCGTGACCGGCGGCGTTCGCTGACAAATGAGCGGGGCGCCGACGCTGGAACGCGCCGAATGGCGAAATGATATCCAAAGGGGCGTTGTTGGAGACGGCGACGCAAAACGCGCGATCGCCCACTATATCTGAGGCGGACGAACCGGCAGCGCTTCGGCCGGACCCGTTCCCCCGGCGTCGAGAAACGGAATTCGGCATTGAAACACTAGAGCGCGGCTCGCGAAAAAGCAGGATCCGGTTTTTCGCGTAAAGCGCGCTCTAAACTTGTGGAATCGATCGCGTTATCTGCATTTGGGCGATTCAGCCCAAATGCAGCGTGATCTAGCCGACGCCCGGCGCGCCGGCCGCTCGAAGGGTGATATTTCATGCGAATGCTCGCACGGTTTTTGGGCTTCGTCTTCGCGACCGCGACGATCGTATTCCTTATCGGGTCGATCGCCGCGGCCGGGCTGATCTACTACTTCTCCAAGGACCTGCCGGACACGGAGCAGCTGCGCAACTACGAGCCGCCGGTGACGACAAGGCTCCATGCCGGCGACGGCTCGATCCTCGCCGAATATTCGCATGAACGCCGCCTGTTCCTGCCGAGCTCCGCCATTCCGCAATTGGTGAAGCAGGCGTTCATCTCCGCCGAAGACAAGAATTTCTACAATCACATGGGCGTCGACCCGGAAGGCGTGATGCGCGCCATGACCGTGCTCGCCCAAGGCGGGCGCCATGTGCAGGGCGCCTCGACCATTACGCAGCAGGTCGCCAAGAACTTCCTTGTCGGCAACGAACGCTCGATCGACCGCAAGATTCGCGAGGCGCTCGTCGCCTTCCGCATCGAAGCGGCCTATCCCAAGGACAAGATTCTCGAACTTTATTTGAACGAGATCTATCTCGGCCTTGGAAACTATGGCGTCGGCGCCGCCGCCCTCAACTATTTCAACAAATCAGTCAATGAGCTGACGCTCGCCGAGGCGGCCTATCTCGCCGCGCTTCCCAAGGCGCCGAGCAATTATCATCCGTTTCAGAATCGCGAGCGCGCCATCGAACGCCGCAACTATGTCGTCGATCGCCTGATCGCCGACGGCTATGTGACAGAAGAAGAAGGCGCGAAGGCGAAGGCCGAGCCGCTCGGCGTCAATCCGCGCGTTCTGTCGCCCAACACCTATGTCGCCGGCTATTTCGCCGAAGAAGTGCGCCGTCAACTGCTGGAGCAGTACAGCGAGAAGAATCTCTACGAGGGCGGCCTGTCGGTGCGCACCACGCTCGACCCGAAGATGCAGGCCTGGACGCGAAAGGCCCTGGCCGACGGTCTGGTGCGCTTCGACGAAGCGCATGGCTTCCGCGGCGCGATGAATCACATCGACATCGCATCCGACTGGGGCGTCACGCTCGCGGCGATTCCGGCGCTCGGCGACGTCAAGCCGTGGCGCCTTGCCGTCGTGCTCGACGTGACCGGCGACTCGGCGCGCATCGGCCTTCAGCCGGGACGCGAGAAATCAGGCGAAGTGGCGCGCGAACGCGAGACTGGCGTTCTGACCACGGAAGGCATGCGCTGGGCCGGCCGCAGCCCGCGCTCGGCCTTGAGCGCCGGCGACGTGATCTATGTCGAGCCGCTCGCCGGCCGCTCCGATCAATATCGGTTGCGGCAAATTCCCGACATTTCCGGCGCGATGGTGGCGATGGACCCGCATACGGGCCGCGTCTTCTCCATGGTCGGCGGCTTCTCATTCGACCAGTCGTCGTTCAATCGCGCCACGCAGGCGCTGCGCCAGCCCGGCTCCTCGTTCAAACCGTTCGTCTATGCGACGGCGCTCGACAATGGCTACACGCCGTCTTCGTCGATCCTCGACGAGCCGATTTCGATCCAGCAGGCGGACGGCACCTATTGGACGCCGGAGAATTTCGAAGGCGGCCACGGCACCGGCGCGCATCCGCTGCGCTACGGAATCGAGCATTCGAAG
>JACOWC010000137.1 GCA_016177005.1 Methylocystis sp. | reverse complement strand
CACGCGAATGTCGGAGGCGATGCAGATTTCGGCGAAATCGACGCCCGCCAACGCCGCGCGCAATCGCTCATCGGCAATGTAAACGATCGGCGCCGCCTCCAACGAAGAACCGATGCGCTTTTGCGCGCGCTCGATTTCGAGCGCGCCGGTGACAACCGAGCGGATCTTGCGAATCTTCTCCCACTTCGCCGAAAGCGCCTCGTCGCGCCATGCTTCGGGGACGGCGGGAAAATGCTCGAGATGCACGGACAACGCATTCGGATAGCGGGACAGCCACGCCTCCTCCGCAGTGAAGACGAGAATCGGCGCGAGCCATGTCGTGACGCTGCGAAAGATCCGATCGATGGTCGCGAGCGCCGCCTTGCGCTTGACGCTCGACGGCGGATCGCAATAGAGCGCATCCTTGCGCACGTCGAAATAAAAGGCCGAAAGCTCGCTCGTCATGAAATGGGTGAGCAGCGCGACGACCCGCTTATAGTCATACGCCGCGTAAGCTGCGCGGATCGACTCGTCGAGTTGATGCAGGCGATGCAGCATCAGCCGTTCAAGCTCTCCCGCCTCGCGCATCGCCGCATCGTCATTTGGCTGATAATGCGCCAGGGCGCCGATCATCCAGCGCAGCGTGTTGCGCAGCTTGCGATAAAGCTCGACGAAGGTTTTCAGAATTTCCGGCCCGACGCGCAGATCGTCGGCGTAATCCGACGCCGCGACCCAGAGCCGCATGATGTCGGCGCCGGAATCGGCGATGACTTTTTGCGGCGCGACGACATTGCCGAGCGACTTCGACATTTTCCGCCCTCTCTCATCGAGCACGAAGCCATGCGTCAGCACGGAATCATAGGGCGCGCGGCCGCGCGTGCCGCAGCTTTCGAGAAGAGAGGAATGAAACCAGCCGCGGTGCTGATCGGAGCCTTCGAGATACATGATCTCGTCGTCGCCGCCGTCGCGCTTGCGACGGATGCCGGCGAGCATCGGAAAATGTCTCGGGTCTTCGAGCGTGAAGGCGTGGGTCGAGCCTGAATCGAACCACACGTCAAGAACATCGGAGATTTTCTCGTAATCCTCCGCCTTGTAATCGGGCGAAAGAAAGCGTTCGGCGGCGTTCGCCTCATACCATGCGTCGGCGCCTTCCTTCTCGAACGCATCGATGATGCGGGCGTTGACGCGCGCGTCGACGAGCGGCTCGTGCGTATCTTTCTTGACGAAGACCGCGATCGGCACGCCCCAGGCGCGCTGGCGCGACACGACCCAGTCGGGACGATTTTGAATCATCCCGCGAATGCGATTTTCGCCGGCCGCCGGGGTCCATGTCGTGCGCGCGATTTCTTCAAGCGCGATTTCGCGGAGCGTTGGCCGATTTCCATGAACCTCATCCTGAGGAGCGTGCGAAGCACGCGTCTCGAAGGATGCGGCCGCCGAACCCTCGTCCTTCGAGACGGCGCCTTCGATCTCGGGCTTGCCCGAGATCGACATTACATTCGCAAGTCGGGTAAACCCGACTTGCGGCGCCTCCTCAGGATGAGGGTTCGACTGAGAGAACGGCGAGTTCATCGCGATGAACCCAGACGCGATGGACTTATCCATCGCGATGAACCCGGACGCGATGGATTTATCCATCGCGATGAACCATTGCGGCGTGTTGCGGAAGATCACCGGCTTCTTCGAGCGCCAGCTATGCGGATATTGGTGCTTCAATTTTCCGCGCGCGACGAGATTACCTGCTTGAACGAGCGCGGCGATCACCGCCTCATTGGCGTCGCCTTTGTCGCCCTTGTCGGTGATGACGCGCTTGCCGGCAAAGCCCGGCGCGTCCTTGGTATAGAAGCCGTCCTCGTCGACCGTATAGGGAATGCGCGTATCGATTCCACGCGCCTGCAGATCGCGCGCGTTCGCCATCCAGATGTCGAAGTCTTCGCGGCCATGGCCCGGCGCGGTATGCACGAAGCCAGTGCCCGTATCGTCGGTGACATGCTCGCCGTCGAAAAGCGGCACGTCGAAGTCGTAGCCGAGATGCGCAAGCGGATGCGCGCAAATCAGTTCGGCCAGCATCGATGCGGGAACGTCGTGCAAACGCTCGTAGCCATCGACCTTCGCCGCTTTGAACGCGTCGCTCGCAAGCTTGTCGGCGATGACGAAGGTTGCGCCGGGCAACGCCCAGTTTCCTTCGGGCGCATGGGTGACTCGATAGAGTCCGTAATCAATCCTCGACGAGAAGGAGATCGCGCGATTGCCGGGAAGCGTCCACGGCGTCGTGGTCCAGATGAGGACGCGCGCTTCGCTCAGTTCTCCCTCCGCGCCGCGCGGGATCGGAAACGCCACCCAGACCTGGTCGCTGGTGTAATCCTCATACTCCACTTCGGCTTCGGCCAGCGCGGTCTTTTCGACGACGCTCCACATCACCGGCTTCGAGCCGCGATAGAGCAGGCCGTTGGCGGCGAATTTCATGATTTCGCGCGCGATCGTCGCTTCGGCGGCGTAAGCCATGGTCGAATAAGGATGGTCCCATTCGCCGGCGACGCCTAAGCGCTTGAACTCCTCGCGCTGCACGCAGAGCCAATGTTCGGCATAGGCGCGGCATTCGCGGCGGAAGGCGACCATCGCTTCGGGATGGGTGAAATCCGGCTTCTGCTTTCCTAAAGCGCGGTAATTCTCCTCTTCGATCTTCCATTCGATCGGCAGGCCGTGGCAGTCCCAGCCCGGCACATAGACGCAGTCCTTGCCCGACATGCGCTGGCTGCGCGTCACGAGATCCTTGAGGATTTTATTGAGCGCATGACCGATATGAATATTGCCGTTGGCGTAGGGCGGCCCGTCATGGAGCGTGAATTTCGGACGGCCGGCGGCAGCCTGCCGCATTTTTTCCGTTAAGCCGATTTCCTCCCAGCGCTTGAGGATTTCCGGCTCGCGCTGCGGCAGGCCGGCGCGCATCGGAAAATCCGTGACCGGCAGATAGAGGCTCTTCGAATAGTCCGGCCCCTTCGGGCTGTCGTCGTTCATTGTCGTTAAAACCGGCTCGGGCGAACGCGGGCGCCATAAGCGGCGCTGTCGCCGCGCTGATTAGAGGATTTGTGGAAAGAGCGCCAATCGCGCCGTAACCCGGACCTTGCGAGCGTCAGCTCCAAGCGCAAGCCGGGCAGGTAATTCGAATGGCGATCAGGAAAGGCATCCGGTCCTCAATAGCAGCGCAAGTCCCGCTCGAAAAGAGGCCAGCTCGATCACGCTGCATTGGGCGCAATCGCCCGAATGCATGTGACGTGATCGATTCCAAAAGCTTAAAGCGCGCTTTGCGCAAAAAAGCCGGCGTCCGCTTTTTCGCGAGCCGCGCTCTAGCGCAGCCGTCTCAGCCCCAGCAGCCCGCCGAGATAGGCGAAGCCGCCCGCCACGACGGCGATGACGAGCAACACCAGAAACGCTCCGGACAGCAGCGTGAAGCCTATGAATAGAAACAGCAGCAGCGCCGCGGTGACCATCAGGCTTTGCCAGGGCGAGAGCTTGACGACCTTGACCCGGCCGGCGCGCCCGGTCGCGACCCAGATGCGGGAGGCGTCGGTCTCCTCGCCCGGCAAAATGATTTCGACCCGTCCCTTGGGCTCTTCGGTCATGACGCTTCCCTCCTGTCGGGGGTGATGTCTCCAAGCTAGATCGCGCGCAAATTATGGCAACAGATCATGGGTTCGAGCTCGCCGCGCCGCTCTCGGCCAATATTTTGCGCGCCTCTTTGACGTCGACGCGCATTCTTTCGACGAGCGCCTCGACGCTGTCGAATTTCGCTTCCGGCCGAATGAAGCCGTAGAAGGCGACTTCCGCCTCCTTGCCGTAGAGATCGCCGTCGAAATCGAAGACGAAGACTTCAAGGAGCGGCGCGCCATTGTCAAAGGTCGGCCGCCGACCGAAGCTCGCGACGCCCTGGTGAATCTTCCCGTCGACTTCAATCGTCACGGCGTAGATTCCGTACTTGAGCCGATTGGCGGGATCGAGCGCGATATTGGCGGTGGGAAAGCCCAGTTCGCGTCCGCGCTTGTCGCCGTGGCGCACGACGCCGCGAATGAAATAGGGGTGGCCGAGAAGGCGGCGCGCCAGCGCCGCGTCGCCGCGCTCGAGCGCTTCGCGCGTCGCCGTCGACGAAACGGCGTCGAGGCTGCCCTCTTCATCCTGAGTGATGCGGTCGACGATCTCGACGATCATCCCGAGCCTTTTGCCCTCGGCGCGCAAAAACTCCGGTCCGCCCTCGCGGCCCGCCCCGAAACGGAAATCATAGCCGGCGACCACGGCCGTCAGCCCCAGGCGCTTGTGCAGGATTTCTTCGGTGAAGACGCGCGCCGGACTTTGCGCGAAGTCCTTGTCGAAGGTGAGCACGATCATGCCGTCGAGGCCGAGTCTCGCCGCCTGCGCCGCTTTGGCGTCGGGCGGCGTGAGCCGGAAAATCACCGTCTGTCCGGCGAAGACATCCGCCGGATGAGGCTCAAAGGTCAGGAGAATGCAAGGGCGCGAGAGTCGTGCGGCGAGCGCCTGGGCGCGGGCGATGACGCCGCGATGGCCCCTGTGCAGCCCGTCGAAATTGCCGAGCGCGGCGACGGCGCCTTCCAGGCCCGGCGGTGGCGCTTGCGGGTCGCGCGCGACGATGAAGGACGCGGACAAGGCGCGGGCCGGAAATTCAAGCCGAGGCCGGCTTCTCCTCCGCTGGCGCTGGCGCTGCGACGCGGATGACCTGTTCGCGGCTCGGCACCATGACGAAGGCTTCGCCGTGTCTGCGACAGATAGACGGCGCCGGGGCCGGGCAGATACATGCCGATGACCGTCGAGATGAGAGAGGCGGTATAGAGGCCGTGAACGATGCGCTCGCCGAACCGCGTCTTCGAGGCGAAGTGGTCGGAGAGATGAATCGGATTGCGGTCGCCGGAAAGATCGGCGAAGGCGATCACGTCGTCGTCCATCACCGCCTTCATCAGCGTCTCGCGCATGCCGACGCTCAGATCTTCGAAATAATAGATTTTGAACGGCGTCGACATGGAGGCACCGGAAGGTTGCGTCGCTGATCGTAACGGCAGGAGAGAGGCCCGCGCAGCCCCTTTTACCAGAAAAGCTCGCGAGCCAAAGCCTTGGGACGGGCGCCGGCGCGCACAAAGAGCGATTCGAGCGCCGCTTCGTCGAGCCCGCCGCCTTCGGGATGCAGCTCTTCGTGATGCACGCCATGGAGGATGAACAAGAGATCGAGCCCGGCGCGGCCCGCGCCGGCGAGATCGGTGAAGGCGCCGTCGCCGATCGCGAGAATGCGGGATTTTTCGATCTTACGCCCGCGCAGGCCTTCGAGTCGCGCCAATGCGGCGGCGTAGATCGGCGCATGGGGCTTGCCGAAAGTCAGGACGCGGCCGCCGATCGCCGCATACCGCTCCGCCAGGGCGCCGGCGCAATAGACGAGATCATTGCCGATCGCGACGACGATATCGGGATTGGCGCATAGCATCGTCAGGTCGCGCGCCATCAGCCTCGCCAACAGCTCGTCATAGTCCGCGGGCGTTTCATTACGCTCGTTCAAGAGGCCGGTGCAGACGACGTAATCGGCGGCGTCCGGCCCGACGCGCATCACCGGCGCGCCAAGACGGCGCGCCGCCTCGCGGAACAGACCGTCGTCGCGCGCCGGTCCGAGGTGATAGACCGCCTGCCCCTTGCGGGCGACGATTTCACGCAGCGCGAGCTCCCCCGCCGACGCCAGATCGTCGAAACAGTCCTGCGGAACGCCAAGGCCCAAGAGCTGGCGGCGGACGTCGTCGTCCGGACGCGAAGCGTTGGTGATGACGACGACCGTTCCGCCCTTGGCGCGAAAGCGCCGCAGCGCCTCGGCGGCTTGAGGAAAATGCCGCTTGCCGTCGATCAGCACGCCCCAGCCGTCGCAAAGAATCGCCTCATAGCGATCGGCGATCTCGCGAAGGCCATCGATGAAGGGAATGTCGCGCGCGCCCGCCGCGCCTTGCGGCGTCAAAACCGCGGTTCGCCGAAGGCGGCGGCGTAAGCCGAGTCGCCGACCGGATTGAAGACGCCGCTCGGCTCGTCGAGCAAAAAGAGGCGTCCGTCCATGATGCGGAACAGGAGGCCATGCAACCGCAAATGGCCGTGATGTTCGAGCACCTGGACCATGGGAAAGGTGCGCAGATTGAGGAGCGTCTGTTTGACGGCCTCGAATTCAAGCCGTTCGACATAGCGCCTGTCGTCGGGATTGGGGGCAAGGCCGAGGCGTTCCGCCGCCGGCCCGAGCATTTTGATCCAGTCGCCGACGAAATCGCTGTGGCTCAAGCGCGGCGCGGCGGGATCGGCGGCGATTTCCGCATAAGCCTTGACGCCGCCGCACTGGCCGTGGCCGAGCACGACGACGTCGGAGACCTTGAGCGCCATGACGGCGTATTCGAGCGCGGCCGAAGCCCCATGATAGTGATCGTCGGGCTCGTAGGGAGGCAGGAGCGCGGCGACATTGCGCAAAACGAAGATCTCGCCGGGACCGGCATTGAAGACGGCCTCCGGCGCGACGCGCGAGTCGCAGCAGCTGATGATCATCGTCTGGGGCGTCTGGCCGTTGGCGGCCAATTCCTCGAAACGCTGGTGATCGGCAAGGAACCGCCCGCTGATGAAGGCCTCATAGCCTTCGAGAAGCCGGGGCGGCAACGCGCCCGCGCCTGGAGGGGATGCCTCTGCGGCCATGAGTCGTACGCTCCTTCGATCGCGCCTGGAAGACGCGCGCGATCTTTTTGGAATGGGCGCCCCAGTTGGCGGACCCGGCGCTTATTGTGTAGATCACCCTGCAAGGTCAAGGGCAGGCGGAACGGACCGCCGCGAGAGGGAGCGGTTGGAATGATTTCGCGACTGAAGCGCAGCGTGCTGGCCATGCCGGGCTCGAACGCCCGCGCGCTGGAGAAAGGCAAGACGCTCGCGGCCGACGTTCTGATGTTTGAACTCGAAGACGGCGTGGCGGAATCCGCCAAGGCGACGGCCCGCGAACAGGTTGCGGCGGCGGTGGCGGACGGCGGCTATGGCGCGCGGCAACTTGTCGTGCGCGTCAACGCCCGCGGCTCCGAATGGTATAAGCCCGACGTCGCCGCCATCGCGCCGCTCGGACCGGACGCCATCGTCATTCCCAAGGTCAATTCGCGCGACGAGATCCTGAAGGCGGCGGCGGATATCGTCGCCGCCGGCGCGCCGCGCAAGACCCGTCTTTGGGCGATGATCGAGACTGCGCGCGCGGTTCTTGACATTGACAAGATCGCGAGCGCCGCCGACGACGCGGCTTCGCGTCTCGAAGTTCTCGTGCTCGGCCCCAACGACATCGCCAAATCGACGCGCGCGCGATTGACGCCGGGACGCCAGGCGCTGCTTTCCTGGCTTTCAGCCGGCGTGCTCGCGGCGCGGGTCCACAACATTGAGATCATCGACGGCATTTACAACGACTTCAACGACCTCGACGGTCTGCGACGCGAGGCCGAGCAGGGCCGCGACTTCGGCTTTGACGGGAAAATGCTCATTCATCCAGGCCAGATCGTTCCGGTGAACGAGATTTTCGCGCCCAGCGACGAAGAGGTCGATTTCGCGCGCAGGATCATCGCCGTGTTCGACGAGCCGGATAACGCCGACAAGGGCGTGGTGCAGATCGACGGGAAAATGGTCGAGCGCCTGCATCTCGACATTGCCCGGCGCACATTGCAACTTGTCGAGGCGGCGAGCTGACGTGTCCGCCTGTTTTGCGGGCGCCGAACGCATCAACTATAAGAGGCCGGGAAGTCAAGGATTAGCCAATGGTCTCGCCGGACGACGAAGAACCGAACCACGTCGAATTCTCGGAAGCGCCGCTCGAACCAACGGAATCGCCCCCTGAACCGTTGGCGCCGGCGCCCGTCAAACGCAAGCGCGGCGCCTTTTCCCGCGCGCTGCTGTGGACGCTGCTGCTTCTTGTCTTCGCAGCCGCGGCTCTTTATGCGGCGATCGTCTTCAAGGACAGCGACGAGCGGTTGAAGATCGTCGCCGACTACGCGGAGCCTTATGTCGGTCAGGCGAGCGGCGCTCTTGGCGCAATGAAGGACCGCGTCGGTTCGCTCTTCAACAAGACCGAACCGATGCAAACGACGGCCCCCGAGGCTCCGCCCGCGGCGGCGCCGAGCAGATCGGCCGAGACGCCGGCTGAACCATCACGCCAGGAATCGACGCGAGCGGCTGAACAAGCGTCCCAATCTGCGATGCATGCGGCGATCGAATCGCAGAACGCCGCCGTCGCGGCGTTGCAAAGTCGCGTCGCTTCGGCCGAAGACGTGGCGCAACGGGCGTTGCGCGCCGCCGAAGCCGCCGAGGCGGCGGCCAATTCAATAAAGGCGACCGCCGAAGCCGCGGCCGATTCAGCAAAGGCGGCGGCCGAAGCGGCGGCCAAGGCCGGACCGGCGATCGCCGCCCCCAGCGAACAGGGCGAGCGAAGCGGGCTCACCGTCGGCGATCAGGTGTCCGCGCTCGAAGGCCGCATCGACGAACTCGGCGAAGAAGTGAAAGCGCTGCGCGAGCGGCTTGACTCTCCAAAAAGCGAAACGCGGGCGGCGCCGGACGCCGCCGCCGCCAAGGTTCCGGACGGACCCGCCGCTCTCGTCGTCGTCGCCTATGCGCTTCAGCGCGAACTCGAGGCTGGCCGGCCCTATGCCGTGGAGGCCAAAGCGTTGACCCGGCTCGGCGCTAATCCCGCCGCGCTGGCGGCCCTTTCGCCCTTGGCCGAAAAAGGCGCGCCGACCGCGGCGCAACTGAAGGCTGACTTCGCGACCGCCGCCAAACGCATTCGCGCGCTCGAGGCCGGCGATTCCGGCGATCTCGCGCAACATCTGATGAAAGGCGCGAGCAAGCTCGTGCGGGTTCGTCCGTCCGGCTCGCCGACAAGCGAGGCTCAGACGGTCGACGAGAAAGTTGCTCAGATCGACGCCGCGCTGGCGCATGGCGACCTTGCTCAGGCCGCCGCGCTGTTCGCGGCGCTTCCCGAGGCGGCGCAAAACGAGGCCAAGGACTTCAACGCCGCGCTGCGCGCGCGCATCGATGCAGGACGTGCGGCCGAAGATCTCTTGCATGGCGCGATCGCCGCGCTCGGCGCAACGAAGGAATAAGCGGGATCAATCGCCATGCTGTTTCTCTTCTTCTTCATCATTGCGCTTGCGGCGGTCGCTTATGGCCTCGAATGGCTGATGGAACAGCCCGGATCGCTGACGCTCGATTTCGCCGGCTACCAGTTCGAGGCGTCGATACCGGTGGCGGTCGGGGGACTGCTGCTGATCATCACTGCGACGATCATCCTGTTTGCGATTCTCTTTGCGGCGCTGCGCATGCCCGGCCGCTGGACCGGCGGCGCGCGGATGAAACGCCGCGACAGGGGGTTCGACGCGCTTTCGCTGGGCCTGATCGCAGCCGGCTCCGGCGACGCCGCCCGCGCCCGCAAAGCCGCGCTGGTCGCCGAACGGCTGCTGCCCAACGAGCCGCTGACGCAGATTCTGAAGGCCCAGGCGGCGCAGCTCATCGGCGATCGGCGCCTTGCCGAAGAGACCTTTCACAAGATGACGCTGACGCCGCAAACCAAGCTTCTCGGGCTGCGCGGCCTGCATATCGAGGCGCGACGACGCGACGACGCCGACGCGGCGCATCATTTCGCCAAGGAGGCGCATGACATTGCGCCGGTGCCCTGGGCGGGCGCCGCGATGCTCGAGCATCTCGCCGCGCAGGGCGAATGGCAGAAGGCGCGCGAGGCGATCGAGGCCAGCGTCGCCGCGAAGGCGCTCGACACGCGGACGGCCCAGAACCTGCGGGCGGTCGTCGAAACCGCGATGGCGATGGAGAAGGAGCGCGACCATCCGCATGACGCGCTCCATCTCGCGCGCCAGGCGCTGAAGCGCCGGCCGGGCTTCGCGCCCGCCGCCGTCGCGGCGGCGCGGGTCCTCGTGCGCCATGGCGACCAGAAGCAAGCCTTGAAGCTGATCGAAATGGTATGGGCGACGAAGCCGCACCCCGATCTCGCCGCCGCCTATCTCGAGGCGCTGGCGGGCCAATCGAATGTCGCGAAGCTGGCGCGGGTGGAGAAGCTCGCGCGGATTGCGCCCAATGCGCCCGAGAGCCGGCATATCGTCGCCGAGGTCGCGCTATCGGCCCGCAATTTCGCCAAGGGGCGCGAGGCGCTCGCGCCGCTCGTCGCCAGCGGGCGGCATCCGACCGCGCACACATGCCTGTTGATGGCCGAGATCGAAGACGGAGAGCAGGGCCCGTCAGGTCCGGTGCGCGAATGGCTCGCGCGCGGCTCGCGCGCGCCGCGCGATCCGGTCTGGATCGCCGACGGCGTCGTCGCGAAGCACTGGCTGCCGATATCGCCGGTCACCGGCCGCCTCGACGCCTTCGAATGGAAGCCGCCGCCGGACTCCGCGCAACATTTGACCGAGGAAGGCCAGCCCAATATTCCGGCCGCCTTTTTGACCCGTCCCGCCGAACCCGTCGCCCTGCCTTCGGCCGAGGCTTCAGGGGAAGCGGCGACCGGCCAGTAATACGGATTCCGGCTGATCCATTCGGTTGGGCCTGTCATTCCCGGCAGGCCGCAGGCCTGACCGGGAATCCATATGTGGACGGCCCCCGCTCACAAGGGGTTGGGAACAGATTTTTTCGATCGGATCGCTTG
>JACOWC010000136.1 GCA_016177005.1 Methylocystis sp. | reverse complement strand
ATAACTGAAACAGTACCGCGAAACCAAACCGGTATGTAAGCGCGCCTCCATCGTCATCCAAACATCACATTATCGTCACGCAATCTCTATCCCGCCGTCATCGAAACGCAGCCGCAGCGTCGCGAAACCGCAGCCTCGCGCGCGTAGCCTTGCGTCATGGCGTTCACATCGGACCAGCTGGCGAAGCTGACGCGAGATGCGTCATCAAAGCCGCAAACACTCGCCGCCGCCACATGGGGTCAACGCCTCTTCGACCTTGATCTCGCGGCGGTTCATCTCTTCTCGCGAACGGCGCGTTCGGCGCTCGGCAAATTTCTCGCGGTCGCCATCAGCAAGCTCGGCAACGGCTGGATCTATCTCATCCTCGCGCCGATCGTTCTCATCGGGCTCGGCTGGCAGGGAACGCATGTCGCGGCGCTCGCCGGATTGAACGCGGCGCTCCTGCATATGCTTTATCCGCTGATCAAGCGGCGGTTCGGACGCAAGCGCCCCTTCCAGACCGATCCGCGGCTGCCCTCGCTTTTGCGCACGCTCGACGATCATTCTTTTCCGAGCGGCCACGCGATGACGCTGACCGGCGTGCTCGCGCCGATCGTCATCGCCTGGCCGGCGGCGACGCTTTCGGCGGCGCTGCTCATTCTCTCGATGGCCTGGTCGCGAATCGCGACCGCGCATCACTATCCAAGCGACGTCATCGCGGGCGTCGCGCTCGGCGGCGCCCTCTCCTATCCGCTCGCGAGCGGCGTCCTCGCCTATTGGTGAGGCTTCACGCCGCCTGCGGCAGGGCAATCGCCGGCCGTGCGGTCGGGACGACGCGGCCGTGCGCGCCTTCAAGCGCGCCGGGAATGAGTTCTAGACCCAGAAAACGCGCGCGCTCGACAGGTCCGGGCATCGTCAGCCTTTCGGCAAAGCGCCGCGCGAAACCGAAGCGCGCATAGTAGGGCGCGTCGCCGACGAGCAAAACGGCGCGATGGCCGAATGCAGCGGCACGCGCGAGCGATTCGTCGATCAGCGCGCGACCGATCCCGAGCGAGCGATATTGCGCCGCGACCGCGACCGGGCCGAGCAGCAGCGCCGCGCTTCCGCCGGCGAGAATCGGCCAAAGCCGCACCGTGCCGACGAGCGCGCCGCCATTGTCGATCGCGACAAGCGCAAGGCCCGGCGCCGGCGCCGATCCCTCGCGCAGCCGCTGGCAGGTCTTCAAGAACCGCGCGGGACCAAAGGCGTCGTCCAGCAAGGCTTCGCGGGCGTTAGCGTCGCTCGGCGCTTCTTCGCGAATTGCGCATGCCGCAGCGTCGAGCGCTGTCGGCGCGCCGCAAGCGGCGGAGGGATGTTGGCATAGAAGTTCAAAGGCCATCTTTTCCTCCCTTTGAGAAGGACAAGCGACCCTCGCGCCTGGCGCATGACGCGCCCGCCGAACGGGACTGACAGTAATGATGAGGTTGTTCCTTCTCCCGCTTGCGGGAGAAGGCGGAGCCGACTCAGATCACATGAGTCTCGAGCGGCGGGAAGCCGTTGAAGCCCACCGCCGAATAGGTCGTCGTATAGGCCCCGGCTCCTTCGATCAGCACTTTCGCGCCGATTTCGAGCGAGATCGGCAGATCGTACGGCTGCTTCTCATAGAGCACGTCGACGCTGTCGCAGCTCGGGCCGGCGATGACGCATGGACTCGTCGGCGCGCCGTCCGCGGGCGTGCGAATCGGGTAGCGAATCATCTCGTCCGTCGTCTCGGCCAGGCCGTTGAACTTGCCGATGTCGAGATAGACCCAGCGGATCTCGCTGTCCTGCTCCGACTTCTTCGAGATCAGCACGACCTCCGCTTCGATCAGGCCGGCGTTGCCGACCATGCCGCGGCCCGGCTCGATGATCGTCTCCGGAATGCGGTTGCCGAAATGCTTCGACAGCGCGCGAAAGATGGCCGCGCCATATTGCTTCACCGCCGGCACATTCTTCAAATATTTCGTCGGGAAGCCGCCGCCAAGATTGACCATCTGCAGGTTGATTCCGCGCTCCGCGAGTTCGCGGAAAATGTCGGCCGCCGACTGCAGCGCGCCATCCCACATGCGCGGATTGGTCTGCTGCGAACCGACGTGGAAAGAAACGCCATAGGCGTTGAGGCCGAGTCGGTGCGCATGTTCCAGCACGCCCGTCGCCATCTCGGGGACGCAGCCGAACTTGCGCGACAACGGCCATTCGGCGCCGGAGCCGTCGCAAAGAATGCGGCAGAACACCTTGGCGCCCGGCGCGGCGCGCGCGATCTTTTCGACTTCCGCCTCGCAATCGACGGCGAACAGCCGAACGCCCATCGCATAGGCGCGCGCGACGTCGCGCTCCTTCTTGATGGTGTTGCCGAAGCTGATTCGATCAGGCGTCGCGCCAGCGGCGAGCGCCTGCTCAATCTCGACGACCGAGGCCGTGTCGAAGCACGAGCCGAGCGAAGCGAGCAGCGCGAGCACTTCCGGCGCCGGATTGGCCTTCACCGCATAGAAGACGCGCGTATCCGGCAACGCCCTGGCGAATCCGAGATAGTTTTCGCGCACCACGTCGAGATCGACGACGAGGCATGGTCCATTGTCGCGGCCGTTGCGTCGGCGCTCGGCGAGGAATTCGAGAATGCGGTCGGTCATTGGTGGCCCCCTTGCGCGGCGAACCGCGCCCAGATCATTTGAGCGTCAACGGACGCGCCGCTCCCTTCGCCCGCGCGCGATGGAGACGCGACGAACGTTGGTTTCAGCGGTCCAAGACCGTGCGAGCGCGAAGCGCTCAAACGGCCGGTTGATGCGCCGTTGACTGACCGACGCGCAATGATGCGCGCCTGAGCGCGCACGCTTCCGCTAGGACAGCCATCGATTAGGGTCGACAGAGACGAAAAAGCCCGGTCCGTCGTTGCTTTAAGTCGCGATCCTCCGCAGAGACGGAGTTCGCCGGTTCGCCTCCGGCTGCCGGTTCTACGCTGGCGGTTGACCGGCCTCTTGTCCGGATCCCCGCCCACCGACACACGACCACAGGCACGTGCGATTTGGGCAACGACTTAGATACGCGCTTTTGCCGCCGTGACAAGCGGTTTTTGCGCCAAGCGATTATTTTTTCGACGGATGATGCATAGTGGCGCGACGCGACGCCGCAGAACGCCCGCTTCTTGCGCAACCGAAACGATAGAGTTAGAGCAGCAAGCAGGCAGTCGCTCGGAAAACGGAAAACCCTGGTTCGGATGCGGGAACGATTAACACGGCGCCAATTCGCTGGAGCGCTCTCCGCAGTCGGCGCGCATTTTGCGCTCAAAGGCTCAGCGCAGGCCGCAACCGTCGTCCCCACGCCGCGGTTCGGCTTCGAGAACGTGGTGCAGCGGGCGCGCGATCTTGCGCTTGCGCCGTTCGACAACGCCGTTCCTTCGCGCCTGCCGGACCCGTTCGATGCGCTGGACTTTGATGCCTGGCGAGAGATTCGCTTTCGGCGCGACCATGATGTCTTCGCCGTCGCGGATGGCGGCTTCCGCCTCGAGACCTTCCATCTGGGCTTTCTCTATCGTCGCCCGGTGACGGTGAACACGATCCGCGACGGGATTGCGACGCCCATTCCTTATTCGCCGGCGCTCTTCGACTATGGCCGCCTCAAGGTCGAGAAGGCGCCGCCCGTCAATACCGGCTTCGCCGGCTTCCGCCTGCACTTTCCACTCAACGAGCCACATGTTCATGACGAGGTGATCTCCTTTCTCGGCGCGAGCTATTTCCGCTTTCTCGGCCGCGACCAGCAATATGGGTTATCCGCGCGGGCGCTTTGCGTCGACGCCGGCGCCGATCGCGAGAGCTTTCCATTCTTTCGGGAGTTTTGGATCGAAACGCCGGAGAAAGGCGGCAATCATGCAACGCTTTACGCGCTGCTCGACAGCGACGCCGCGACGGGCGCCTTTAAGTTCGATCTTTTCGCTGGACAGGAAAGCGCGCTGGAGACCCAGGCGACGCTGTTCCCCCGCCGGACGGGAACAAAACTTGGCCTCGCGCCGCTCACCTCGATGTATCTGACCGGCGAAAACGACCGGCGCATGCGCGACGGTTTTCGTACGGAGCTGCATGATTCCGACGGGCTGCTGATTCACACTGGCGCGGACGAATGGCTCTGGCGCCCGGTCGGGAATCCGCCCCGCGAACGGATTTCATCATTTCTCGACGCCAACAATCGCGGCTTCGGCCTGCTGCAGCGTGACAGGACCTTCGAATCCTATCAGGATCTCGACCTCGCCTATGAAAACCGCCCCAGCTATTTCGTCGAGCCCATCGGCGACTGGGGCGAGGGCCGCGTGGAGCTGATCGAACTGCCGACGCGTGACGAAACCAATGACAATATTGTCGCGAGCTGGATCCCGGCGAAATCGCCGGAACCCGGCGCGCCCTTCGTCTACGCCTATCGAATCACGGCGGGACTGGATATGCCGCGGCTCGCGCCCAATGGCGTCGTCGTCAACACTTTTGAGGCGCCGGCGCGGGCGCTCGGCTCGACCGAACCCTTCGACCCCGAGTCGCATCGTTTCATCGTCGATTTCGCAGGCGGCGACCTCGCCTATTACGTCGCCGATCCCAGTCAGATCGAAGCGGTGGCGACGACGAATACTGGGCGATTGCTGCGCGCGAGCGTCGCCGCCAACCCGCATATCGACGGGCTGCGCGCGCTCTTCGACGTGTCGGTGAAGCCCGGCCAGACCGCCGATCTGCGGCTGTTTCTGCGGGCGCACGGCCGCACGCTCACCGAGACCTGGACCTATCCCTGGACCGCGCCGGCGGCTTAATTTTCAATCATCCAAGCTCTTGAGCCGCGCAAGATCGAACGCCTCGACGTCGCGCAACAGTTCAATGAAGGCCGTCGCCCAGTAATCCGCCACCGCTTCGCCCTTCTCGGCGCTGGCTTTTGAGGCGTCGCCCATCGCGCCCGCGGGCGAGAGGTCCTGCGCCATCCAGCCGAAGCCGGCGGGGCGGTCGGCCCGTAGCCAGGCGAAATCCCGTTCGAAATCGAGCGTCGCCGGCGGAAAGTTTTTTGCGCGGGCCATATCGACGAGTTCGGGTCGAAAGGCGAGCATGAGCGAGGTTTCGATCTCGCCGCCATGAACGCCGTGACGCAGCTCGGCCTCCGAGAAAAGCCCGTCGGGATAGCCAAAGCGCGCCCAGGAGGCGATGACCGCCAAGGCGCCAAACCGGGCGCGCAGCTCTAGCGCCGTCTGAGAGACCAGCGCCGAATTGCCGCCATGCGAATTGAGCAGCACCAGCTTCGTCACGCCTGAGCGCAGAATGCCTTCCGCGATCTCAACGAGAAGGCGCGAGGCCGTCTCGGTTGTCAGCGTCAGCGTGCCGGGAAAGTCCCGATGCTCGGTTGAAACGCCGACGCTCTGGATCGGCAGAAAGGCGACGTCGAGGTCTTCCGGCAGTCGCGCCGCAACGCGCACGACGCAGCCTTCCATGATCATTGCGTCGACCCCGAGCGGCAGATGCGGCCCATGCTGCTCCACCGCCGCGATCGGCAGGACGGCGATGACCCGCGACATGTCGTGTGCGCGCATGTCGCGCAGCGAGAGTTCCATCCAGAAGGGCGACGGCAGCATGGCGGTGAGCATATGCGCCTTGGGCTGGAAGGGAAATGCGCAAAGGCCGCCGCGGGCCTATATGATGAATGACGCACAGGAGTTAACTATGTCGAAGAAACAAACCACCCGCCGCCAGGCGCTCGTATTCGCCGCCGCGACCGGGGCGATCGCGCTCTTACCGGGATGGGCGCGCGCGGAAGGCGCGACGAAGGTCGTCGTGCATAAGAGCCCGACCTGCGGCTGCTGCGGCGCGTGGACGGCGCGCATGCGCGAAGCCGGCTATGCCGTCGAGGAGATCGTTGAAGCGGACATTCAGGCGGTGAAGAAGCGACTCGGCGTGCCTGAAAAGCTCGCGTCCTGCCATACGGCGGAGATCGACGGCTATATCGTCGAAGGCCATGTTCCCCCGCAGGCGGTCGCGCAACTCTTGAAGGAGCGGCCGAACGCCATCGGCCTCGCCGCGCCCGGCATGCCGGCGGGGTCGCCGGGGATGGAGGGGGGCGAGCCGGAAGTCTACAAACTGTATTTGTTCGACGCTTCCGGCGCGCGCCCGTTTGGCGAGTGGCGCGGCGACAAGCCGGTTTGATCGTGCTCAGGACACGCGACGGGTTGATCGGGCGAAAGTCCAAGATAGCGAGCCGCGCCGCGCCCTGCCGCCAGCCCGGTCGCGAAGGCCGCCTGCAACAAATAGCCGCCCGTCGGCGCGTCATAGTCGAGCATCTCGCCCGCGACGAAAACGCCCGGCAGTTTCTTGAGCATCAGATCGTCGTCGAGTTCTTCAAAGCAGACCCCGCCGGCGGTCGAGATGGCGCGCTCAAGACCGGCGACCCCGATGACGGGCAGCGTCGCGTTCTTGATCAGAGCGGCCAGCATTTCGGCGTCGCGCGGCAGTCCGCCGCGGCGCGCCTCGCGCAGAAGGCCGATCTCGACTTTCGAGAACCCCGCTTTGCGCAGAAAATTCGCATGCGACTGCTTTTGCGGACGGCGTGACAGTTTGCGCGCCAGACACTCCAGCGTCGTGTCGGGACGCAGATCGATCGACAGCGTGGTGTCGCCGTATTTTTGCGTCGCGACGCGCAATTGCGAGGAGAGCGCATATACTGGCCCGCCCTCGAGTCCGCCGCGCGTGACGACGACGTCGCCCCGCGCCACGGACGCGCCATGGCGTAGCGAGGCCGTCTTGATCGGCTCGCCTTCGAAATCGCTGCGAAAGATCGCGGTCCATTCGATCAGAGCGCCGCTATTGGCGGCGGCGAGCGGCGTGACGCGCACGCCTTGCGCGCCGAGCCGCGCCGCCCATGCGCCGTCGGAGCCAAGACGCGGCCAGGAGGCGCCGCCGAGCGCCAGAACCAGCGCGTCGAACTTGCGGATGAATTCGCCCTCCGGCCCAATGAGACGAAGCGCTCCGGATTCGGCGAAGCCGGTGAAGGCGTGCCGAGTCGCAATGGCCACGCCGAGCCGCGACAGCCGCTTGAGCCATGCGCGCAGGAGCGGCGAGGCCTTGAAACTCGCGGGAAAGACGCGGCCGCTGGAGCCGACGAAGGTCGTTTCGCCGAGTTCGGCGCAGAAGCCGCGCAGCGCCTGCGGCGGCCAGGCGCGGATGAATGGCGCAAGACGCTCGGCGGCCGCGCCGTAGCGGGAGATGAAGCGCTCCAGACTTTCGCTGTGAGTGATGTTGAGTCCGCCCCGCCCCGCCATTAGAAATTTGCGCGCCGGGCTCGCTTTGTGCTCATAGATGACGACGCGCGCCCCGGCGCGCGCGAGAGCGTCGGCGGCGAAAAGTCCGGCGGGGCCCGCGCCGATGACGGCGCAGATCGGAGCCTCGGCGTCGCTAATGGAAGAGCCTCCCTGGGCGGCGTTGTCGATCCGCAGAATGCGAAGGTTTCTCGTTTGCGCCACGCCTGCGATTGCGGCTCTCATATCATGCGCGCGCCGGCGTGCGGAAAAAAGCTGAATGACCGTAACGGCCCCGCCTCAAATTGACGCAACCGACGCACGCTTCGAATTTCTCGTGGCGCCGCAACATGCCGGCGTTCGGCTCGATCGCTTTCTCGCCGAACAGCCGGAAATCGTCGCCGCGCATCTCTCGCGCAGCCGCATAAAAACGCTGATTGAGGAAGGCCGCGCGAGGGTCGCGGATGTTGCGGCGCGCGATCCGGCCAAGAAGCTCGCCGCGAGCGACCAAGTCATGCTTATAGTGCCGCCGCCGGCGCCCGCCGAGCCGCAGGGCGAAAATATCGCGCTCGACATCGTCTACGAGGACCGGCATCTTCTCGTCATCGACAAGCCCGCCGGGCTCGTCGTGCATCCGGCGAGCGCGCATCAGAGCGGCACGCTGGTCAATGCGCTGATCGCCCATTGCGGCGACAGTCTTTCCGGCGTCGGCGGCGTGAAGAAACCCGGCATTGTGCATCGCATCGACAAGGACACCAGCGGGCTCCTCGTCGTCGCCAAGACCGACGCCGCGCATCATGGCCTCTCGCGACTCTTCGCCGATCACGGCCGCACGCTGTCCTTGACGCGCGAATATCTCGCTTTTGTGTGGGGCGTTCCCGACCGCGCGCATGGAACGGTTGAAGCGCCGCTCGGACGCCATTCGACGCAACGCGAGAAAATGGCGGTCGTGTCGCAAGCGCGCGGGCGCGAGGCGGTGACGCATTGGGAGAAGATCGAGGATTACGGCGTCGCCGCGTTGCTGCGCTGCCAACTCGAAACCGGCCGCACGCATCAGATCCGCGTGCATATGGCCCATATCGGCCATCCGCTGATCGGCGATTCGACATATGGCGCGGGGTTCAAGACCAAGGCGACGAAGCTTGCGCCGCGCGCGCGAGAGATTGTCGAACATTTGGGCCGTCAGGCGCTGCACGCGGCGACGCTCGGGTTTGAGCATCCGATCAGCGGCGAAGAGATGATGTTCGAAAGCGAATTGCCGGCGAATTTGAAGACGTTGCGGGAGGCGTTGGCGGAGGTTTGAAGGCTGCGCCAAAGACGCCGCTATCATCGAAGCCGAACTGGTCAAATCGGACGACGCTTGCTCAACCGCGCCGCCGCGATTACCATCTGCACGTTCATTTTTGGAGTTATCGCCTTGCGCGCATTCGCTCTTCGATCCTTGCTTTGGTCGTCCCTGTCGCTCATCGTCCATGGCGCGATAGCTGAGACCCCTGCCTCCGGAACCTTCATCGTCCACCAGTCCTGTCCCGCGCTGCAATCGATCAGAAGCGGCGCCAA
>JACOWC010000135.1 GCA_016177005.1 Methylocystis sp. | reverse complement strand
AAACGTTCCAGTCGAATGGCGTCGAGATAGCCTATGTGGATTTCGAGCCCCTAACCGAAGATCGCGGAGAACCGATCGTACTCATTCATGGCTTCGCCTCGACCCATGCGGTGAACTGGCTGTTCACGCAGTGGGTCAAGACGCTGACCGAAGACGGCCGCCGCGTCGTCGTGTTCGACAATCGCGGTCATGGCCGCTCCGCCAAGCTCTATGATCCGGCGCTCTACAGCCTCGACCTGATGGCCGCCGATGTCGCGCATCTGCTCGACCATCTGTCGATCCCGCGCGCCGACGTCATGGGCTATTCGCTCGGCGGACGCATCGCCACCCAGCTGGCGCTGACCGCGCCCGAGCGCGTGCGCTCGCTGATCCTTGGCGGCATCGGCGAAAATCTCATCGAGGACTCTGGCCTGCCCCGCGGCCTTGCCGAGGCCATGGAGGCGGAGCGCATCGAGGACATCGACGATTCGACGCTCAAAATCTTCCGCGGCTTCGCCGAATCCACCCGCAGCGATCTGGCCGCGCTCGCCGCCTGCGCGCGGGGCCCGCGCAAGGCCATCGCGCCCGAGCTTCTCGCGCAGATCGCCGCGCCGGTCTTGATCTGCGTCGGCACCCGCGACGATGTGGCTGGCGACCCGCATCCGCTGGCGGAGTATTTTCCCAACGTCCGAATCGTCGATATTCCCGGGCGCGACCACAACCGGGCGGTCGGCGACCGGATTTACAAGCAGGCGGCGCTGGAATTTCTCGACACGCGGCCGTGACAGCCGCGAGCGGGGCCCGCGTGCCTTTGGCGAAGCGGTCCGCTATATAACTGCCCGACTAGGATAACTTCCCGACCAAGGAGGGGCGGATGGGCGCCGAAACGCGCGAACAGGGCGCGAAAATCATCGACTTCGCCCAAAGCGATCCGCTTTTTGCGCGGCTGCGCGTCGAGGCGGAAGAAGTGTTGCGGCGCGAGCCGGAGCTTGGCGGCTTCCTGCATCCGGCGATCCTGTCGCAGAGCGGCGTCGCCGGCGTCGTCGCCCATCGCGTGGCGCAGCGCCTCGACCGGCCGGAGGCGCCCTATATCGCGATCCGCCAGGCTTTCGAGGAATGCGTGGCGCGCGAGCCGGCAGTGGTCGAGGCGTTCCGCGCCGACATTCTCGCCGTGCTGGAGCGCGACCCCGCCTGCACGCGGCTGATCGAACCGGCGCTTTATTTCAAAGGGTTCCATGCGTTGCAGACCTATCGTCTGGCGCATTGGCTGTGGAAGAACGGCCGCAGCGACTTCGCCCTCCTCCTGCAAAGCCTGTCGTCGCAGACGTTCCAGGTCGACATCCATCCCGCCGCCGCAATCGGCAAGAGCGTCTTCATCGATCACGCCACCGGCGTCGTCATCGGCGCGACGAGCGTCGTCGAGGACGAAGTGTCGATGCTGCATGGCGTCACGCTCGGCGGCACCGGCAAGGCGCGCGGCGACCGCCACCCGAAGGTGCGGCGCGGCGTATTGATCGGCGCCGGCGCGAAAATCCTCGGCAATATCGAAATCGGCCACTGCGCCATGATCGCCGCGGGCTCGGTCGTGCTCGACCCGGTCCCCGCCAATAAGACCGTCGCCGGCGTGCCGGCCCGCATCGTCGGCGACGCGCGCTGCGCCGAGCCGGCGCTTGCCATGGATCAGATGCTGGCCTATCTCGACGCCGGCATGTGAAGGCGGGGTTGACCTTGAGCAGAATTCTTTTTGGCGCCGCGTTGCTGATCCTCGCGGCCCTGAGCGCACGCACGGCCTCGGCCGCCGGCTGGCATTACTACGACCCCGAATGTCCGATCGATCTTGGCGGCAAGTCGATGAAATTCGTCGCCATGCAGCCGAAAAAGAACATCGACCGGGAATGCGTCGCGCTGCCCGACGTCGGGCCAAGCGTCATCGTGCTCGACGCCGCCGACAATGAATTGCGCGACATGAACTGGGACGTTCGCATCTTGCGCGGCAGAGGGCAAAACGGCGACGCCGACCCCGACGCCGATGTCGTCGGCCGCCTGCCGGTGCAGAAATTTCGCAACGGCATGGTGAATTTCGACCAGAATTTTAAGGACGCCGGCAATTACGTGCTCTACGCCAGGCTGACGAGCGACGACGGCGCCAAGAGTTTTATCGGCCGCCACCCGTTCTCGGTCGGCCTCGTCACCGACGAAGAAGTCTATCTCTATATCGCCTTCGCCGTTTTCGTCGTCGTCGCCGGCGGCGCGGCGTTTACGCTGTGGCGCCAGGGTAAGCTCGGATTCAAGATTCCGGATTTTTCGAAGACGGATTGAGGGCTTTCTTAGCGAGCCCCCTCCCCAACCCTCCCCCGCGCTTCGCGCAAGAGAGGGAGAAGGTCGCGCGCGTCATGACGATTCGTGAATGTGCGGCCAGAGCCGCGACGGCGCCGTTCTCCCTTCTCCCGTGAAACGGGGGAAGGTGGCGCGAAGCGCCGGAAGGGGGCGCGAGCGAAGCGAGCGATGGAGCAGACGCGCTGCGCGGACGCCCAAAATTACGATTCGGCAGTGACGTTACTCTGTCCGTGCCTGACGAGCGACGACGGCGCGAGAGTTTCGAAGGCCGGCGCCCCGTTCTCGGTCGGCCTCGTCACCGACGAAGAATCTATCTCTATATCGCCTTCGGCGTTTTCGTCGCCGGCGGCGCCGCCTTTTATCTGTGGCGCCAGGGTAAGCTCGGATTCAAGATTCCGGATTTTTCGAAAACGGATTGAGGCGCCAGCTGCAACTTTAAAAAGGGCGCATGGCGTCCATCGTCCGTATCGCAAATCGTCGCAATCTGAGCGCCAAGCTCTTGGATCGTGCGGTCGAAGCAATATGGCGCCGCTGGTCTGTAAATACTCGATTACGCTCCGCTCGCATTGGTGTGGCCAAATCCTGAAGAAAGACTTATCCTACCTTATGCGAAAATCCCTGATTTCGAGCTCAGAACATGTTCCCTTGGGAATCGGCTACTACACTGTGGCCGAGGCGTCTCGTTTGCTGAAAATTTCGCCCTTGAACATTCGCCGTTGGCTTGGCGGTTACACCTATACCGACCATGGTGAGTGCAAAGAGATGCCGCCTTTGTGGACGCCCCAACTCCCGCGCGGCGAACACCACATCGAGTTGGGCTTTCGAGACCTAATTGAACTTCGCTTCGTTCAAGCCTTCATCAATGCCGGCCTTGGCCTTAAAACAATTCGTCATTGCCTCGACTTTGCACGCGAATGCGTAAAGGATGACCGACCGTTTTCAACGCACCGCTTCCAAACTGACGGCCGCACTATCTTTCTTGAAGGGCTCCGGCAGTCCGGCGACGCTGAGTTGCTTGACCTGAAAAAGAAGCAATACGCCTTCAAGCAAATCATTGAGCGCACGTTCAAAGACCTCGACATTGAAAACAACGCGGTGACCCGCTGGAGACCCTACAACGGCAAGCCTTCGATTGTCATCGATCCTGCGCGCGCCTTCGGGCAGCCAATCGCAGCTACTTCGGGCGTACCGACGGTAACGCTCGCCGAGGCTGTCGAGGCCGAAGGCTCTATTGCTCGCGTTGCATATCTCTATGAAGCTTCCCCATCCGTCGTAAGAGACGCCGTTCAATTTGAGAAAGAATTACTCGCTGCGTGAAGGTTTTTTTTTGACCACAACATGTCTCCCGCTTTGGCTCGCGCGTTCCGCGAGTTGTTCCATGGCCAACACGAAGTCACTTATCTCTCGGCAAAATTCCGCAGAGATGCAAAGGACGTTGAATGGATCACCGCACTGAGCCGCGAGGGCCGTTGGGTGGTCATCTCTGGCGACCGACGCATTACAAAAAACCGCGCAGAATACGGAGCTTTCCGAAACTCCCGCTTAGTCGGCTTTTTCCTATCCAAAGGACTTTACAAGGCGCCCGTCGCCAAACAAATGGAACGCATCCTCGCTCTTTGGCAAAGCATAGAGACGGTTTCCAGCACCGTTGAAGGCGGGGCAATGTTTGAGTTGCCCATGAAAACCAACCTTGTGAAGCAGCTCAAATAAAATCCGATGCAGCGGGGCATGCAAACGGAGCGAAGACCTCACCCAAACCTGTTATTCCTCGGAAAGCCCCTCGGCGGCAATCGTCCCGCTTCGGCGCGGTGGCCGATCCAGTCCTTGAGTTCCGCCTTGTCGACGGTAAAGACGCGCCCGGAAGCGTCCGTCCAGGTCAGACCGTCCTTCAGCGCGAAAACCTTCGCGTCGGAGACGCCGCCGTCCTTATAGCGCTGCATGCGCACGCCCTTGCCGCGGGCCATGCGCGGCGCTTCGCTCAAGGGAAACACCAGGAGCTTGCGGTTCTCGCCGATGATGGCGACGTGATCGCCCTGCGCTTCGCTCACGATCTTCAGTCTCGACGGCGGATCGACGTTGAGCGCGGCGCGGCCCTTGCGCGTTGATGATAAGAGATCGTCCGCGCTCACCACGAATCCGCGCCCGTCATTGGTGACAAGCATCAGCGACGCCGCCGCGACATGCGGCAGAACGGCGACGACATCGGCGCCTTCCTCGATATCGGCGAAAAGCCGGATCGGCTCGCCATGGCCGCGTCCGCCCGGAAGTTTCGAGGCGTCGAGCGTATAGGCCTTGCCATTCGAGGCGAGCGCCAGGATTTTCGAGGTCGTCTGCGCGAAGAAGGAGGCGGCGAGCGCATCGTCGCCCTTGAACTGCAGCGTCGCAAGATCCTGCACATGGCCTTTGAGCGCACGAATCCAGCCCTTCTCCGAGACGACGACGGTCACCGGCTCGCGCTCGATCATCGCCTCGGCGAGGTCGAGATCGATCGCTTCGGGCGCGTCTTCAAAGGTCGTGCGCCTTTTGCCGATCGGCGTCTGCGGCCCATAGCTCTTCTTCAGTTCGCGCACCTGCCAGGCGATGGTCTTCCACTGCTTGGCTTCGTCGGCGAGCAGCGCTTCGATGTCCTTGCGCTCATCGGAAAGCTCTTTGAGCTCCTTCTTCAGCTCCATTTCTTCGAGCTTGCGCAAGGCGCGCAGCCGCGTGTCGAGAATGTAGTCGACCTGCAGATCGGTCAGCTTGAACGCCTTCTTCAGTTCGGCCTTGGCGTCGTCCTCTTCCCGGATGATGCGGATCACCTCATCGAGATTGAGGAAGACGACGACCATGCCTTCCAATTGCTCGATGCGCCGAATGATCGCGGCGAGGCGATGGCGCGAGCGGCGTTGCAGCACGGTCCGGCGATGATCGAGCCATTGCCTTAGCGCCTCGTCGAGCGAAACGACGCGCGGCGTCACGCCGTCGACGAGCACATTCATATTCATCGTGAAGCGCGTTTCGAGTTCGGAGAGCTTGAACAGCGTCTCCATCATCAGCGCCGGGTCGACCGTGCGCGCGCGCGGCTCGAAGACGATGCGCACATCCTCCGCCGATTCGTCGCGCACGTCGGCGACAAGCGGCAGTTTGCGCTCGGCGATGAGTTCGGCGAGCCTTTCGATGAGGCGTGACTTCTGCACGCCGTAGGGAATTTCCGTGACGACCGCGACCCAGCCGCCGCGCGGCAATTCCTCTTTGCTCCAACGCGCGCGCAGACGGAAAGAGCCGCGCCCCGTGCGGTAGGTCTCGACGATCTCTTCGCGCCTGTCGACGACGATTCCGCCTGTCGGAAAATCCGGCCCCTGCACGAAGGTCAGGAGCTGCTCGGCGGTCGCCTGGCGATGCGAGATGAGATAGAGCGCCGCGTCGCAAAGCTCGGCGAGATTATGCGGCGGAATCGACGTCGCCATGCCGACGGCGATCCCCTGCGCGCCATTGGCGAGAAGATTGGGCAGCGCCGACGGCAGCACTACCGGCTCTTTCTCTTCGCCGGAATAATTGGGGATGAAGTCGATCGCGTCTTCGTCGATGCCTTCGAGCAGCAGGCGCGCGACCGCGGTCATGCGCGCTTCGGTGTAGCGGTAGGCGGCCGCCGAATCGCCGTC
>JACOWC010000057.1 GCA_016177005.1 Methylocystis sp. | reverse complement strand
CAAATCCTTCCTGAGCCTGAAGGAAATACAGCACACACAACCGCGCGATCACAGACAACAGGAGTTCAACTGGCGCTATGCTTGAACCGGACAGCCGTGCGACAAGCGCGGGCATGACGGCTGAAAGTAAGCTGAAATTAACCCGAGTTCGGAGCCCTGGGCGGCGACGGCGATTTCTTGATCGAAGCCGTCAAATCGGGCACAAGGCGCTAGCTCTCTGGGCGTCGATCGCCCGCCATTTTTTCCGGAAAGGTTGCAATGTCGGAGATTTTGCGCGTCGGCATCGCGGGGCTCGGCACTGTCGGCGCGGCGGTGGCGCGGCTGCTCCGCCGCCAGGCCGAGGCGCTGACCGCCCGCACCGGACGACGTATCGTCGTGGCGGGCGTTTCGGCTCGGGACGCCGCCAAGGAGCGCGACGCCGACCTTTCCGGCGCGGAATTTTTCAAAGATCCGGTCAAGCTTGCCGCTTCGCCGTCGATCGACCTTTTCGTCGAACTGATCGGCGGCTCCGAAGGGCCGGCGCGCGCCAGCGTCGAAACGGCGCTCGCCCATGGCAAGCCGGTCGTCACCGCCAACAAGGCCTTGCTCGCGTCCCACGGCCTGCATCTTGCGGCGCTCGCCGAGGAGAAACATTCCGCGCTCGCCTTCGAGGCGTCGGTCGCCGGCGGCATTCCGATCGTCAAGACGCTGCGCGAGGGGCTCGCCGGCAATTCGATCGAGCGCGTCTATGGCATTCTCAACGGCACCTGCAATTACATCCTCTCGCGGATGGAGCAGGAGCAACTTTCTTTTGAGGAATGTTTGAAGGAGGCGCAAAGGCTCGGCTATGCCGAGGCCGATCCGACCTTCGACATCGGCGGTTTCGACACCGCCCACAAGCTTGCGATCCTCGCCTCGCTCGCCTTCGGCGCGCGCATCGCCGCCGACGCCATCGATATCGAAGGCATCGAGCGCGTCACGCTTGCCGACATCGATGCGGCGGCCGAACTCGGCTACCGCATCAAATTGCTCGGCGTCGCGCAGCGCACCGCCGACGGCGTCGAGCAGCGCGTGCATCCGACGATGGTCAGCAAGAAATCCGCCATCGCCCAGGTGATGGGCGTCTTGAACGCGGTCACCATCGACGCCGACGCGGTGCATGAGCTGACGCTGGTCGGCCCCGGGGCAGGGGGCGACGCCACGGCCTCGGCCGTCGTCGCCGACATCGCCGACATCGCCAAGGGCGTGCGCTCGGCGCCTTTCGGCCTGCCGACGGCAAAGCTCGCCGAGCTCAAGCGCACGCCGATGCAACGCCACGAAGGCGGCTATTACATCCGCATGTCGGTGCGCGACGTCGCCGGCGCCTTCGCCAAGATCGCGAGCCGCATGGCGGAGCGCCGCATCTCGCTCGAAAGCATCGTGCAGCGCGGGGCGCGGGGCGCGCCGGGCGCCTGCGTCGACGTCATCCTCATCACCCATGCGACGAGCGAACATCTCGTGCGCGAGGCGCTGGACCTGATCTATCAGGACGGCGTCATCGTATCGCGCGCGCAGGTTATCCGCATCGAACGCGAGTAGCGCGACATGACGCAGCAGCCTGAAACCGACGCGTCGCAGATCGACCGCTACCTGACGCTGGAGCTGGCGCGCGCCTCCGAGCGCGCCGCCGTCGCCGCCGCCAGACTGCGCGGGCGCGGCGATGAAATGGCCGCCGATCTCGCGGCGGCGGAGGCGATGCGCGAGGAGCTGTCGCGGCTTCCCGTGCGCGGGCGCATCGTGATCGGAGAGGGCGACGAGGACGCGGCGCCGCTGCTCTATATGGGCGAAGAAATCGGCGCGGGCGTCGGTCCCCGCGTCGACATCGGCGTCGCGGCGCTGGAAGGATCGACGCTGTGCGCCAAGGACATGCCGGGCTCGATTTCGGTCGTCGCCATGGCGCCCGCCGGTTCGCTCCTGCATGCGCCGGACGTCTACATGGACAAGATCGCCATCGGACCGGGATATCCCGAGGGCACGGTCGATCTCGATCTCGATCCTGGCGACAATGTCAGAGCGCTGGCGATCGCCAAGGGCGTGCGGCCGAGCGAAATCACAGTGAGCATTCTCGATCGGCCGCGACATGCCGAAATCATCCGCGCCTGCCGCAATGCGGGCGCCTGCGTGCGCCTCATCACCGACGGCGACGTCGCGGCGATCATTCTCACCACCCATCCTTCGGAAACCGGCGTCGACATGTATCTTGGCCGCGGCGGCGCCTCGGAAGGGGTTCTCGCCGCCTGCGTGCTGCGGTGCGCCGGCGGCCAGATGCAGGGGCGGCTCGCGCTCGAGACCCGCGATCAGATCGCCAGGGCCCAGCGTTTCGGCCCGATCGATCCGCGCCGCAAATACTCGGTTGGCGACATGGCGGCCGGCGATGTCGTCGTCTGCGTGACCGGGGTCACCGCGGGGCCGCTCGTCGAGGGCGTATCGCTCGGCAAGACCACGATCGACACCGAGACGATCGTCTATCGTTCGGCGACGGGCACGATCCGCCGAATTCTTGCGACGCATCGGGCGGTGGGGAAGTTCGATTGATTGTAGGATTTCCTCGGCGTAGTCCGGGATCAACCGATTCGTGACGAAAAAAACCGACGCATTGCTCCGCCATTTAGCCTCTCGTCCCGGTCACGACGAGGTCAAGGCGGACTTTCGCGAATTGCTGGTCTGCGAATTCGGCGTTGAGCTTGGCGCGCTCGAATTCGAGCGGCGCGTGCCGGAGGTGCGCGGCCGGCTCGACGCCTTGATCGGCCGCACCGTGTTTGAAGCGAAAAGCGATCTCGCGCGCGAATGGCCGGACGTAGCGCGCAAAATGCCGGATTACCTCGCCGACCGCGAGCGCGAGGAAGGCGAGAAATTCGTCGGTCTCGCTTCCGACGGGCTGAGATGGGCGGCCTTCGAACTCTCCGGCGGCGCGCTTGAAAAAATCAAGGAGACGCAGCTCGATCCCGAGCGACCCGAAGAGTTCCTCGCCTGGCTCGATGGCGTGGTCGCGCTCAAAAGCTCTCTGCCGCCGGACCCTCTCACGATCCGCGTGGAACTTGGCCGCGACTCGCTCGCCTTTCGCCGCGCCGACGCGGAGCTTGCCGAGCTCTGGACGCGGCTTAAGGCCGATCCCGCCGTCTATCTGAAGCGGCAATTATGGGCGGAGCTGCTGAAGCTCGTTTACGGGCGCGAAATCGAGAATGAAGAACTGTGGCGACAGCACACATTTCTCGTCATCGTCGCGAAATGCGTCGCGCTCGCGGTGATGGGGCTGCGCGAGGACGACCCGAAACGGCTGCTCGCCGGAGACGCTTTCGTCGCCGCCGGCATCAATGGCGCGGTGGAGAGCGATTTTTTCGATTGGGTCGTCGCCGACAAATCCGGCGAGGCGCTCCTGCGGCGCATCATGACGCATGTGCGCCGTTTCCGCCTCGCGGAGGTTCACAGCGACATATTGAAAATTCTCTATGAGTCGCTGATCGACCGCGACGAGCGCCACGGGCTTGGCGAATATTACACGCCGGACTGGCTGGCGGCGAAGGTGGTGAAAGCGTCCGTCAGCGCGCCGCTCGAACAGCGCGTGCTCGATCCGGCGTGCGGCTCGGGAACCTTCCTGTTCCACGCGATCCGGCTGTTTCTCGCGGAGGCCCAAGAGGCGGGCCTAGACGCCAAGCGGCGCGCCTTAGAAATCTCGCAGCAGATCGCCGGCATGGACATCCATCCGGTCGCGACGATCATCGCGCGCGTCACCTATCTCCTCGCCCTGGCGCCGGCGCTCGCCCAGCGCGCCGGACCGATCTACGTGCCGGTCTATCTCGGCGACGCGATGCAATTGTCGATCTCGCAATTGCTCGCGGGCAAGGAGCTGACCATCCGCGTCCCGCCGCCGCGCGCCGGCGACGGACAAAGCGGCGAGAAGGACGCGAACGGGCGCGAACAGCTCGACTTCCCCGACACGTTCTGTCGCGATCCGGCGCTGTTCGACAAGGCGATCGAACGCATGCGGACAGGCTCCGAACAGGGCATGACCCGCGAGCAGATCGAGAAGGCGCTGTATCGCATTACCGAGCAGCATTACCGGGCCGACGTGACCGACGAACAGCAATTGGCGATCCGCGATCTCGGCAAGACCTATGTGACGTTTGACAAATTGCGCCGGGAGGGCCGCGACTCGGTCTGGGCCTATGTGGCGCGCAATCTCTCCCGCCCGCTCGCCTATTCGGCGGCCGGCGGCTGGGCGCATGTCGTCGTCGGCAATCCGCCCTGGGTAGCCTATCGCCATATGAGCGAGGATTTGCAGAAGCGCTTCAAGGAGCTGGCCAAGGGCGCGCGGGTTCATGTCGGCGGCAAATTCGCCACGCAGAGCGATTTATGCGCGCTCTTCACCGTGCGCGCGGCGTCGCTCTATCTGCGGTCGGGCGGGCGCATCGGCTTCGTCTTGCCGATGGCGGTTCTGTCGCGCGGCCAGTTCGAGCCGCTGCGTCGCGGCTCTTTCGATCCGGCCTGCATTCAGTGGGACGACGCCTGGGCGATGAACGACGACGTTCAGCCGCTCTTTCCGGTGCCCTCTTGCGTGCTGTTGGGGCGCCGGCGCGCGACCTCGCGCCCCGTGCCGGAGCAGGTGCGCGTCTATTCGGGCGCGCTGCCGATGCGCGACGCGCCGGAGGCGTTGGTCGACGAATTGACGGCGGCAGGGAAATTTTCCGTCGTCGAGAAAGCCCCCCGTCCCATTGAAGGCGTGTTCACCGGCGGGTCCGCCTATCGAAATTCGTTTCGTCAGGGCGCGACGCTCGTGCCGCGCATGTTGAGTTTCGTGGAGCGCAAACATATGGGCCGGCTCGGCCATGATCTGTCCGCGCCCGCCATCGTCAGCCGCCGCTCGACTCAGGAGAAAAAGCCCTGGAAGGACTTGCCGGGCGTCGAAGGCAAGGTCGAGATCGACTTCCTGCGGCCCGTGCTGCTCGGCGAAAGCATTTTGCCTTACCGCGTCTGGGCGCCTTTGGAGGCGGTGATCCCTGTCGATGAAAAAGGCGTCGTCCTCGACGCGGATGCGGCGCTTAATCGCGGCTTCGACGGGCTCAGCGGCTGGATGCGCAAGGCGGAGAAGGTTTGGACGGAAAATGCTGAAAACGACAAAATGACATTGGTCGGGCGTTGGAATTATCATAATGAACTTGGCGCGCAGTTTCCGTTGCCCAAGCTGCGCGTCGTTTATGCCAAGGCGGGAACGCTGCTCGCGGCCACCGTCGTTCGCGATTCAAATTTCGTCATCGACCATAAACTCTATTGGTCCGCGCCAGCGAGCGAAAGCGAAGCCTGCTATCTCACAGCCATCCTCAACAGCGAAACAGCTCGCTCTCGCGCGGAAAAATGGCAATCACGCGGGCAATGGGGCGCGCGCGATTTCGACAAGGTTATCTTTAATTTGCCCATCCCCCGCTACGACGCCAAGAACAAAACCCACGCCGCTCTCGCCAAGGCGGCCGCCAAGGCCGAAAAAATCGCCGCCGCCGTCGCGCTTCCCGAAGGCGTCAAATTCCAGCGCGCGCGAAAGCTCGTCCGCGACGCGCTGACCGAAGCAGGCGTCGCGCAAGACATCGACGCGCTCGTCGGAAAGCTCCTCGACTCCTGATGATACGGCATATGGCTGATCCGCCCACTGCACCTGTCATTCCCGACGCGCGAAGCGCGATCGGGAATCCAGGGGCAACATCAAACACGCTTGTTGCGGTTCTAGATTCCCGATCAGGCCTGCGGCCTGTCGGGAATGACGCGCGAGCCGTTCAAACGGATTTCGCATGACTCCCGCCGCACATGTTTCCGCCGCGATCGAAGTTCTCGACGAGCTTGCAAAGCGCCGGCGGCCGGCCGCCGACGCGCTGAAGGATTGGGGCCTTGCGCATCGCTTCGCCGGCTCGAAGGATCGCGCCGCCATCGCCAGCCTCGTCTTCGACGCGCTGCGGAAGCGCGCGTCGGCTGCCTATGTCATGGGCGCGGAGACGCCTCGCGCGATCATGCTTGGCGCGCTGCGCGAGGCGCGCGGCCTCGACGCCGAGTCGATCGCTGCGCTCTGCTCGGGCGAACGCCATGCGCCGGCGCCGCTTGCCGACGACGAGCGCGAACGCCTCAAGACAGCCTTGCTCGACGCTGCGCCGGACCATGTGCGCGGCGACTATCCCGAATGGCTCGCCTCGCGTTTCGAAGCCGCCTTCGGCGCGCGTGCGGCTGAAGAGGGCGCGGCGCTCGCCGCCCGCGCGCCGGTCGATCTGCGGGTCAATATTCTCAAATGCTCGCGCGAGCAGGCGCTTGAAAAGCTCGCGCATCTTTCCCCCGCGCCGACGCCGCTGTCGCCGATCGGCCTGCGCATCGAGGCGGGGCAGGGGAGAGGCCCGGCGCTCGCCGCCGAGACCGCTTATGTGAAGGGTCTGGTCGAGCCGCAGGACGAAGCCTCTCAACTCGCTGCGCTGCTCTGCGCCGCTAGCCCCGGCGAGCAGGTTCTCGACCTATGCGCCGGCGGCGGCGGCAAGGCGCTGGCGCTCGCGGCGCAGATGCACAACCGCGGGCAGATTTACGCCCATGATTCCGACGGACGGCGGCTCGCGCCGATTCATGCGCGGCTGGAGCGCGCCGGCGCCCGCAACATCCAGGTGCGCGCGCCGCGCGGGCCAGCCGATGTGCTCGCCGATCTCGAAGCGCGCAGCGATCTCGTGCTGATCGACGCGCCCTGCACGGGCGTAGGCGCCTGGCGGCGCCATCCCGACGCGAAATGGCGGCTCGCGCCCGGCGCGCTTGACCTGCGATTGAAGGAGCAGGGCGAACTGCTGGCGAAGGCGGCGCGCTTCGTGAAGCACGGCGGGCGGCTTGCTTATGTCACCTGTTCGGTCCTGCGCGAGGAAAACGAGGACCGGATCGCTGCCTTTCTCGCCGCCAATCCCGATTTCGCCCCGCTTTCGGCTGCGGAAACGGTGGAGAAGGCGGGCCTGCCGGACCTCGCGCGCTTCGCCTCGCCGCATGGGCCGGGCCTCCGCCTCACGCCGGCGACCAGCGGCACGGACGGGTTTTATGTGTGCGTGCTGGCGCGGCGCTGAGTTGCGCGCTTGGCGCCCGTCTCTTAAGACCAGTCCGAACGCTCCAACCCGCGTCATGCCCGCGCTTGTCGCGGGCATCCACGCCGACATTCCGCAGCAGCCCGGCGTGGATGGCCGGGACAAGCCCGGCCATGACGGCGAACTGCGGTTCAATCAGGTTTGCCCATGGCCACCGCCGCCGCCGAAACCTTCCATCACGACATCGCCGAGCGCCATGACAAGGCGCTGATCGTCGACTTCGGCTCGCAGGTGACGCAGCTCATCGCCCGGCGCGTGCGCGAGGCGGGGGTCTATTGCGAAATCGCGCCATTCCAGAACGCCGAGCGCGCCTTCGCCGACATCCGCCCCAAGGCGGTGATCCTCTCGGGCGGGCCGTGTTCGGTCACTGACGAAGGGTCTCCGCGCGCGCCGCAGGCGATTTTCGATTCTGGCGTTCCGGTGCTCGGCATCTGCTACGGCGAGCAGACCATGGCGGCGCAGCTCGGCGGCAAGGTCGAAGGCGGCCATCATCGCGAATTCGGCCGCGCCGAGGTGACGGCGTTGGAGCAAAGCGCGCTTCTCGACGGCGTGTGGGAGAAGGGCGGCAGCTTCCCCGTCTGGATGAGCCATGGCGACCGGGTGACGAAGCTGCCCGAAGGCTTTCGCGTCATCGCCGCTTCCGAAAACGCCCCTTTCGCCGCGATCGCCGACGAAGCGCGGCGCTATTACGGCGTGCAGTTCCATCTCGAAGTCGCGCATACGCCGGACGGCGCGAAGCTTCTTGCCAATTTCGTGCATAAGGTCGCGGGGCTGAAGTCCGACTGGACGATGGCGGCGTTTCGCGGCGAAGCGATCGCGGCGATCCGCCATCAGGTCGGCGACGGGCGCGTGCTCTGCGGCCTCTCCGGCGGCGTCGACAGCGCCGTCGCGGCGGTGCTCATTCACGAAGCGATCGGCGAGCGCCTCACCTGCGTCTTCGTCGATCACGGCCTGCTGCGGCAGGGCGAGGCGGAAGAAGTCGTGCGGCTCTTTCGCGACCACTACAACATACCGTTGCATCACGTCGAAGCGGCGGACCTGTTCCTCGGCGCGCTCGAAGGCGTCGACGATCCCGAGACGAAGCGCAAGACCATCGGCCGGCTGTTCATCGAGACCTTTGAAGCCGAGGCGAAGAAGATTGCTGAGGACGGGCGTGGCGCGCCGCAGTTTCTCGCCCAGGGCACGCTCTACCCGGACGTCATCGAGAGCGTGTCGTTTACCGGCGGCCCGTCGGTGACGATCAAGTCGCATCATAATGTGGGAGGCCTGCCCGAGCGCATGAACATGCGGCTTGTCGAGCCGCTGCGCGAACTCTTCAAGGACGAAGTGCGCGCTTTGGGCCGCGAACTCGGATTGCCCGAAGCTTTCGTCGGGCGCCATCCTTTTCCGGGGCCTGGACTCGCCATCCGCTGCCCCGGATTCGTGACGCGCGAGAAGCTGGCGATCCTGCGCAAGGCCGACGCCGTCTACTTGGACGAAATCCGCAAGGCGGGATTGTACGACGCCATCTGGCAGGCTTTCGCGGCGCTCCTGCCGGTGCGTTCGGTCGGCGTGATGGGCGACGGCCGCACCTACGATTATGTCATCGCGCTGCGCGCGGTGACGTCGAGCGACGGCATGACGGCGGATTTCTATCCCTTCGACATGAGTTTTTTGGGCCGCGCGGCGACGCGCATCATCAATGAGGTGAAGGGTGTGAATCGTGTGGTCTATGATGTGACATCGAAGCCGCCAGGGACGATTGAGTGGGAGTGAGGACGCGAAGCGCACCTCGTGACCTGTCCCTTGCTGGTGACCGTCGTAGTCAGTCGTGCTCGGTAATCCCTGTTTGGTTGTAGGCGATACGTAACACTGCGAATCGACCTTGCCAGCGCGCTGCGACCAATGCGCCCGCTGACGCCGTCGTCCTTCTTGCCGACTCACCGGCGGAAGCGAGCGTCTCCATGCGCTCAGCAATTTCAAGCCGATGCTTGGCTTGGCGACCTCAAGGTCGGAATGCGCGAGCCGGTGCGGGCTCTCATTTTTCAAGGATCGAGAGGTTCCGCAAATCCTCATGGCGCTGCGCGACGCGGCGCTCATAGCTCGCCTGGTTCTTCGTAGAGACGAGACTGTAAGGTCGCCCCTTGCGCAGGGTCATGGAGTCGACGTCGGCCTTTGCGGCGCGGATCGTTTGTTCGAGATGAGACCTGGCCGCCTCCGCGGCGCGCAGGACGAATTCCTTGCGCGTGGGATCGGCGAGGAAGCGCGAAAATTCGGCGCAGTCGCCGCATTTGCAACCGAGCGCCGGGTCGCGACGCCAATCGGAGGGAGGCGCAAGCGGTTCGGCCGCGCGAGCGCGAAGATGATCGAGGCACGCGGCGCGCAGCCGCTCGATTGCTGCGTCGGTTGGCGAAAGCGCGCCCTGCTCGGCGAGCAGACGCAGCGCCGGGACGAGAATCTTATCGAAGCCGTATGATTTGGGTTCGGTCAGAAGCCTTTCCGCCGCGCTCGCGCACGCGCTTTCGTCGATCCGCCGCAGCGCGGCCAGCATGTCCGCGATCTCTTCCGCATCAGGCGCGCGTCGGCGCCAATCGGGCTCATCCGAGGCGCGGGGCGGCATCGCGGCGAGAAGTCGTGCGGCGGCCGCGCGGAAGTCAGGCGCGTGCGAAGACTCCGCGATTCGGCGCAAGAGCTTGGCGCAGGCCGCAAAGGATTTTGGCGCGGCGCCCGCCATCACATGTTCGACCAGCAACGGGCGCCGCTCCTCCACGACGAGCGCCAGCGCGCCAAAAACCGTCTCTACGTCCTGCCGCCCGAAGCCGCGAGCGGGCAACACCCGCTCGAAACAGGTCTCGACGCCGGCGGCATGGTCGAGACGTCGGACGAGCCCAAGCAGCCGCGCCGCCGGCGTCAGTTCGGTCGCGCGGAAAGGAAACCACTCCGTATCGGCGAGCCGCACGACGATCGCATCGGCGAGCGCAGCCGCCCGCACGCGATCTTCGCCGCGCGTCGCGCGTTCGCACAAGGCGTCGAGATAGGCCAGCGCATCGTTGACGTCGGCGCCAGCGACGATCGACAGAAAATCCGCGCTCGGCCACAGCACCAGCGCGGCGCGCCGATAGGCGCGCTCGAAGGACGCGCCTTCGTTGCCGGTCGCCTCGCCAAAATATTCCTCGTCCGGTTTGATATCCTCGAAGGCTTCGGGCGGCGACAGTTCCGCCTCATGGAAAGGAAGCGGGGGAATCTCGCAACTTTCGTCCCAAGCGCTTTTCCAATTGTCGAGACGCGCGCTGCGCGAGCACACTTCTCCCGCTTCGAGCTCCGGCTCTTCCGCGCCCCATCGGCCGCGCCGCGACGAATAGCCCGTATATTCGGCGACCCCGCTCTCCTCGATGGTGAGCAGCGCCAGGTGAAGATCGCAGCCCGCCGCGCACGCCGCCTCGCGGAGCGTCTTGGCCGTGGCCTGATCCGCGCCTTTCAGCGCCGCGAACGACAATTCGGCAGGGCTATAGACGTGCTCGAGCGGGAAGACGATCTTTTCGGGCGCCTCGTCATGCTCCCGCCATCCCGCGAGCAGCGCGGCGACGTTGCGCGCCTCTTTGTCATAGATCGGCGGCCCTGGCGCGCGCTCCGCCCCTTTTCTGAGCAGATTGTAAACGAGGACCAGCCGATAGCCTGTTTCGACCGGGCGCACTTCATGCAGACAGTCGGCGTAGAAGGCCGCGAAAGACGCTTCCGCCGGATCGGACGACGACAAGTCGAGCCGCGCTTCGCGCTCGCGGTGTCGAACGATGAGTTCGCCTCCTGTATAAAGGCCGGGCGGCGCGACGATCAGCGTGCCGAACATGCCTGAGCATTTTTCCGTGTCGCGATGGTCGAGGAAGAAGCCGCCCGGCTCATAAATCAACAGTTTGTAGAAAACCGCTTCGACAGCGCCTTCGACGCCAAGTCCTTCCGCGGCGCGTGCGACGACGCCAGAAAGCGCCTCGACCCAACGGGCGCCGGCGATCGCGACGCGGTCGGCGCCGATCTGCCAGGAATTGCGGACGGCCGGATCGACAAGCGTTGCCCCACGGCGGCCATAGGGAGCAAGTTCGGCGACTTCGACGAGCTGTTTGGCTTGCGCCTCGAGTAGCGGCAATGCCAGGGGCCCGACGCCGTCGACGGACAGCGACGGCGCGCGCCAGTCGAAGACGCCGTTCGTGAAAAAATCGCCGGGGCGACGAACGTCGGCGAGTGCGGCGGGAAGTTCCGAGACGAGGGACATGCAGCGGATCCTACGGAGCGGCTCCAAAACATACGCCAACGCCGCATCCGACGAGAGTGGCGAAAGGCCCAAAAGCTGGGGAGAAAGGCCGGCTAACCCGCATTATGCAGGGCGAGTGGGCGGATTCAGCCTAACAAACTGATAGCGTGTTGTATTTGGCTGTCGACGCCAATCGATGCGAATTCAGAAGGGCGTCGCCCGCGACAATCGATCCTACCGCGGGTTTGTCACCTGTCGGGACTCTAAGGATGGCGAACGAAAGCAATTCAACCTCAGGCGTTTCATTCCGAAATAGCGAATAGGACGCCACATGAAAGCGCTCAAGGACCCTGCCGCCGCCTTTGCCTGTGTTGTTGCCCGTTCCCCAGATTGCTGGTTGCGCTACTTAGCGCGCCATTCGATCTCCCATTTGAAGAGGTTGTTATGCGAATTCTCCAAACTCTCGCGATCGCCGCATGCATTGGCGGCGGCGTTGCCTCCTCAGCCGCTAGCGCGCGCCCTGTCACGACGGACGAATGTCTCGCCCGCGGGCTTTGCGCCTATGTCAGCCCGAAGGGTCGCGTGACATGCGGGAAATGTCCCGGCCAGGTCAAGGCAGTGTGGTTCGCTGCGCGCAGCAGCGCGATGTCGAGATGCAAAAAATAGGTCATCTTGCCGCTTCGTTTTCCCTGCATCCGATTATCGTGAAGGGACCGGAACGGGAGAGCGGCTTTGATGTTTCGTTCGCTGCTGTTCCGCGCCCTGGCCGTCGCGCTGTCGGTCGGCCTCTACCTTGCGCTGGCGATCTTCGGCGCCGGCGGGATCGAGGCCTACTTTGCCAATTCGGCCCAGTTTGTGATGCGCCAGTCCGTCCAAGGAACACATCATGAAGCGTGAGTTCTCCTGCCTATTGCTGCTGGGCTTGTTTCTGTTGGCCCTTCCCGCGCAAGCGGGCGAGCTCATAAGGCTCGCGCCGGGACGCAGCGCGATCTTCTCGCTGCGGGAGAATGTGACGACCGGCTATTCCTGGCGCATTGACCAGGACGCCAGCCGCAATCTCGGCATTCTATCGATATCTGACGGCGGCCGCAGCGGCGGCCGACGGCGCATGATCGGCAACCCCGGCGTGCATCATTGGAACATCCGCGCGCTGAAGCCCGGTCAGGCCGAGATCGTCTTCGCCTATCAGCGGCCGTGGGAGCCCGCGCCGGTTCAAACCCGCCGAGTTGAGGTGGAGGTCGCGCCTTAGAGCGGCGCGCTTTAAGCATCGCTCCCTGGGCGGGATTTCATCGCGTCTTCGAGACTCATCATGGCCGAGCCGCGCTGCGCCGGCTTCTGCTGGCTCTCGTGCGGCGCCCAGCCCGACGCCCAGACGATCTCGAAGGTGGCGCGCACGCGTCCGTCGGCGTCCGAGAAACGCGCGGCGTAAATCTGCGCGGCGCGCGCGACGACGTCGCGCCGCAGCGGTTTGCGGGCGCGTTTCACGAGAGCATTGGCGGCGCCCATGGCGCGCAGATCCTCCATCAGCGCGAACATTGAATCATAGCGCAGCGTGAAACTGTCGACGTCGGCGACGGGCAGGGCGAAGCCGGCGCGCTGCAGCAGACCGCCCATGTCGCGCATGTCGACGAGGGGCGAGACGCGGGGACTTGCGCCGCCGGCGATTTCATCCTCGGCCTGCGCCAGCGCGGCGCGAAGCTCGACAAGGCTGGCGCCGCCGACGAGGCAGGCGAGGAACAGCCCGTCCGGCGCAAGAATGCGTCGCGCCTGCGCAAGCACGCCCGGCAGATCATTGGCCCATTGCAGCGCCATGCCGGAAACGATCAGATCGAAGGCGTTCGGCGCGAAGGGCGGCGTTTCTTCGTCGACGATGACGGCGCCGCCACAGCCGCTGGCGCGCAAGGGCGGCGCGCGGCCGCTCGAGACGACGGCCTGCGAGAAATGCGCGCTCGGCGAACCGAGATCGAGGGAGTGCGGAAATTCGCGCTTCACGGTCAGCAGGCGATCGAGCAGATCGTCGGCGGCGCGCGCCATCAGAAAATCGGGCGCGCCCTTCGTCAGCGCTCGGGCAAGACGCCGGCGCAGCAGCGCGCGATCAAAAATTTTCGGCGGTCCGACTGTCTCGCTCATTCCTTACGACCGCGCCCGCGCCAGTTAAGCTTTAAAAGCGCGCAACGCGCTTGGATTTCGACGAAAGGATGGCGCAATCACGACGCAATGGTCTGAAGCGACGGGGCGCGAGTCCTGAAGTTCACGAAGCGCCTTAACGTTAAGCGCTAACCTGAAAGCTCGGAACGCTTCGACAAGATCATGGCGAAAGTTAGAATGCGCCCATTCAAGATGTCGCCGCCAAGGCTTCGGTAAGTAGGGTGTGAGCGTCATGCGTAACCTGTTTGATCTTTTGCGTCGTTCCCGCAGCGCCAAGCCGGCGGGAGCGTTCAAGTTCCTCTCACTCGCCGCGGTCGGCGGAATGGCTCTGATCGCGCTTCCGCAGGACGCGACCGCGCGCAACACCGTCGCCTTCTCGCCGAGCGTCGCTCCGGGAACCATCGTCATCAGCGCCAGTCAGCGCCGACTGTTCTATGTCGTCGATACCGGCGTCGCCATAAGCTATCCCGTAGCGGTTCCAAAGCGCGGCAAGGAATGGTCGGGCGAGACGTCCGTTGATGGAAAATATGTGAATCCCGACTGGGTTCCGCCAGCGGTGGTGAGGGCCGACCATCCTGAATTGCCGCACTTTATTCCCGGCGGGTCTCCGCGCAACCCGATGGGCGTGCGCGCCCTGACCCTTAGTCACGGCGAGGTGGCGATTCACGGCACGACCCACAAGATGCGCGCCTCGGTCGGCACCGCAGCCTCTTACGGCTGCATTCGTATGCTGAACGAGGACGTCTCCGATCTTTACGACCGGGTGAGCGTCGGATCTCCGGTGATGATGACGCGTTAGATCACGCCGCATTTGGGCGGTATCGCCCAAATGCCGATCACGTGATCGATTCCAAAAGCACAGAGCGCGCCGCGCCTTGAAGTCAGGCCGCCTCGCCCGTAATGACGCGGGCGAGGCTTTTATTTGACCCGCGCGCCGGCTCCGCGGTTTATCCAAAGCTATTTTTTTAAGCGAGTCGCTGTGGAAGACTTCCGCTGCGCGATGGACGCCGACGCGCGAATCCCGCAAGTCTTCGTCAACAAGTCTTCGTCAACAAGGTCGGAGCGTCGCTTTTTTCGCGTCACAGTTCTGGTGTGGAGTATAGTGACCGCAGGTGGTGATTCGACTTCGAATCAATCGCTTGAAAAGGAGGCGCCTCACGGAAAGCTCCACGACGCATCGTCGCCTGTCTTTAAGTCGCCGCGTTATGCTGACATCGAAAAAAGGTTGGCACATGCTGATCGCAACAGAAAACGAAATGGAACGCGCCGAACATCCCGTGGATGTCGTGGAGCAACTGGCGGCCACCAATGACTGGTCTTTCGATCGAGACGACGAAGACGAGATTTCAATTTCCGTCGCCGGCGCCTGGACAGAATATCACGTCGCCTTCACTTGGCTGCCGCATCTCGAAACGCTGCACGTCAGTTGCGCCTTCGATCTTAAGGCGCCTGAGCGCCGGCGCAGCGAACTGATGGCGCTCGTCAACGCGATTAACGAGCAGATGTGGATCGGGCATTTCGACTTCTGGCCGAAGGAAGGCGTGGCGATGCATCGTCACGGTCTGATCCTCACCGGCGGGGCCCAGCCCTCGGCGACGCAATGCGCGGCCTTGCTCGACAATGCGCTTCAGGCGTGCGAGCGGCATTTTCAGGCCTTCCAATTCGTGCTGTGGGCCGGGAAAAGCGCCAAGGAGGCGCTTGCCACCGCCAATTTCGAGACGAAAGGCGAGGCGTGACCGACGAGGCCAGGCTGCGGGGGAAGTCGGTCGCCCTGATCGGCGCCGGAAACATGGGCCTCGCTTTGCTCGAAGGCTGGGCGTCGCAGAATCTGATCGGAACCGTTTCAATCGTCGAGCCGCAGCCGTCTCAGCGCCTTCAGAATTTATGCGCCGAACGCGGCTACGAACTTAATGGGGCCGCCGCGCCGCGCGACGCCGTCGTTCTCGCGGTGAAGCCGCAGGCGCTCGAATCCGGCGCCGTTGCGGCGGCGCCCTTCGTTGGCCCCGCGACCGTCGTCGTATCGATCCTCGCCGGCAAGCGCATCGCCGACATCGCCGCGTATGTGCCGGCGCAGGCGATTGTGCGCGCGATGCCCAATACGCCCGCGGCGATCGGCCGAGGGATCACCGGGGCCTTTTCAAGCTCGGCGACCAGCGCCGTTCAGCGCGGGCTCGCCGATGCGCTGCTGCGCGCCGTCGGCGCCGTCGAATGGGTCGATGACGAGTCGCTGATCGACGTGGTGACCGCGGTTTCGGGGTCAGGCCCCGCCTATGTCTTTTATTTTGCCGAATGTCTTGCCGCCGCGGGGGCCGAAGCCGGACTGCCCGCCGCGCTTGCGGCGCGACTTGCGCGCGCGACCGTCGAAGGGGCGGGCGAGCTGATGCGCCGACAGGCTGAGACGAGTCCGGGGGAATTACGCCGGCGCGTGACCTCTCCCGGCGGCACGACCGCGGCCGCGCTGGAGGTTCTCGAGGCGCCGGACGGTCTCTCCGCGCTGATGCGCCGCGCCGTCGCCGCGGCGAAGCGCCGGGCAGGGGAACTCTCCGGTTGAGACGGCGCGCGCCTTGTCCCGCCGCCTGGCGACAATAGTTTAGTGGCTAGAAATTCCTGCGGACCCGGAGACAGACATGACTAGCGGCGGCCCCCGCGACCGAGTGATCGATGCGACGCTCAGGCTAGCGACGCGGCGTGAGTTCGGCGACGTGACTCTCACCGATATCGCCCATGAAGCCGGCATCTCGCTCGCCGATCTGCGAGAACTCTTCCCATCGAAAGGCGCTATCATGGGGGCTTTCTCCCGGCGCATCGACCGGGAGGTTCTCGATGCGCAGCCGAAGGAAGCTTCGCATGAACCTGCGCACGAGCGGCTTTATGACGTCTTGCGCCGCAGGCTTGATGCGCTCGAACCCCATCGCGAGGCGCTGGCGAGCGTGGGCCGCTGGGCGGCGCGCGACCCGCTCATCGCCGCGGCGCTCAACCGGGAAACCCTGAACTCAATGCGATTCATGCTGGAGGCGGCGGACATCGACAGCGAGGGCCCGGTCGGCTCGCTCAAGCTTCAGGGGCTGGCATTGGCCTGGAGCCGCGTGCTCGAAGATTGGTTTGCCGGCGACATTCACGACGCCCTGTCGACGCTCGATCGCGAACTCACGCGCGGCGAGCGCTATGTCGATCGCGCCGAAGACTTCGCAAGGCTCACGAAGCCCTTCTATTCCTTTGCGCAAAGCCTGTTTGGCTGGCGTCCTCGGCGCGGCCGCGATCACGACGACGACGACAGCGGCCATCATCACGCGCGCGCGTGATTGGCGCAGCGGCCGTTAGATCACGCTGCATTTGGGCGGAATCGCCCAAATGCAGATAACGTGATCGATTCCAAAAGTTTAGAGCGCGCTTTACGCGAAAAACCGGTTCCCACTTTTTCGCAACGCGCTCTAGAGCGGCAGGCTGGCCGTCGCGCGCAAGCCGCCGAGCGGGCTGCGGTCCAGCGTGATGTCGCCGCCATGCGCTCGCGCGATATCGCGCGCGATGGCGAGGCCGAGACCAGAATGTCCCTCGTTCTGGTTGCGGGATTCGTCAAGCCGGTAGAAGGGCCGGAACGCGTCTTCGCGACGCTCCACGGGAATGCCCGGCCCGTCATCGTCAATATTGACGGTCATCATCGCGCCGTCGTTGACCGCCGAGAGTTCGATGCGTTTGCCGTAGCGCTGCGCATTGCCGACAAGATTGGCGAGCAGCCGCTTGATCGCCGCCGGCCGCGCGACGATGTTCGGATCGCCCATGATCTTGACGGCGGCGGGGAGACCGTACTTCTCGGTGTCCGCCTTCAATTCGTTGAGGATGGCGGCGATGTCGGTGGGCGACGAGCTTTCGTCGCCGTCGCCGCGCGCGAAGGCGAGATATGCCTCGACCATGCGCTCCATCTCGTCGACGTCCTTGCGCATGTCGGCCGCTTCATGCGAGTCGCCCATCAGCGCGAGGGAAAGTTTGAATCGCGTGATGATGGTTCGCAGATCGTGCGAAACGCCGTTGAGCATGGTCGTGCGCTGCTCGATCGCGCGCTCGAAGCGACGCTTCATATCGAGGAAGGCCGCCCCGGCCTGGCGAACCTCGCGCGCGCCGCGCGGGCTGAAGTCGACATTGCGGCCCTTGCCGAACTCCTCCGCGGCGCGGGCCAGACGCAGGATCGGCCTGATCTGGTTGCGCAAGAACGACGTGGCGATGGCGAGAATGATAATCGAAGCGATCGCCATCCACATGAAGAAAATATAGGAATTGGAGGCGTATGCGTGCGTGCGCGTGGCGAACATTCTCAGCGTGGCGTCGTCGAGAGCGACGCGGATTTCTATCAGGCTGCCGGAAAGCGCCGTGTTGATCCAGAAGGGCTCCTTAAGTCTGCGTGAGAGCTCTTTGGAGAGCGCCCTGTCGAGCAGCGAGAACAAGGCCGATTTGGGCGCCGGCGCCGGCAGCTCCTGTTTGGGAAGAACCGCAATCTCCATATTGAGATCGAACGCGGCGATGCGGCGCAATTGCGTGTGGTCCGGGTCGGGGAATGTTTGATAGATATCGACAAGGGCCGCGACTTGTCGGGCCATTCCGGCGGACAGGCGATACGTCACCACCTCCCAATGGCGCTCCATGAAGACATAGGCCACAGCGGACTGGAGCAGCACGACGGGCAGGATCACGATCAGCAGCGCCCGGGCGTAAAGCCCCTTCGGCATGCGGTCGTGCAGCCAGTTGGCGAAGCGCCGCCACAGATTGCGGGGCGCGGCGAGAACTTCCGGTAAGACGACGGTCATCGTGGCGACCCTATCATTTTTAGCGGTTGGCGCGCAGCGGCTCGACGAGAAGGCGGTAGCCGCGGCCGCGCACGGTTTGAAGATAGCGCGGGGCATTGGGATCGGTTTCGATCTTGCGCCTCAATCGGGCGATCTCGACATCGACGCTGCGCTCGCTTGCGCTTCGTTCAGGATCGCGTTGCGCCAAGGTCTGCCGCGAAACAAAGGCGCCGTCGCCTTCAGCCAACGCCCGCAAGACATCGCGCTCGCGCGTGGTGAGCCGAACCGGCGCGCCGCCGTGCAGCAATTCGCCCCGCGACGGATCGAAGACAAAGTCGCCGAACCGCCTTAAGCCCGCTGAATCTGCGGGCCGCGCGCGGCGCAGGATGCTCGCGATGCGCAGCGACAATTCCCGAGGATCAAAGGGCTTCGCCAGGTAGTCGTCCACCCCGGCCTCAAGTCCTTCGACGCGGTCCGCCGTCTCGGTCAGGGCGGTCAACATGAGAATGGGCGCGGAGCGCAAGGGTTCTGCGCTTCGGCGCAGCCGCGCCGCGAAGTCGGCGCCGCGTTCGCCCGGCATCATCCCGTCCAGCACGATAAGATCGAAAGCGAAATCGCGCATTCGGGCGCTCGCCTCTCGCGTGTCGGCCGCGGCGCTGACCAGATAGCCTTCCTTCGTCAAATAGCGCGACAGCAGGGTGCGAATGCGTTGATCGTCGTCGACGACCAAGATATGCGCCGCCTTGGCGTTCGGCGCTAGAGCGCGCTGCGAAAAAGTGGAATCTGGTTTTTCGCTTAAAGCGCGCTCTAAACTTTTGGAATCGATCACGTTGTCTGCATTTGGGCGATTCCGCCCAAATGCAGCGTGATCTACGGCATGATGCGGAACGCGCGTCATGGCGCGCCGCCGGCCGCTTTCGCGCATGCAAGATGCGCTCGGACCCGCTCGCGCTCATCGGAGTCGATCATCGCGAACAGGAATTCGGAGGCCGCGCCGCGCGCCGCAGGCGGCAGCCCATCCATGACCTTCAGGAATCGCGCCGATTGCAGCGCGGCGAGATCGCGCGCCAGCTTCGCCCCCTGGGGCGTTGGGTAGAGCAGGCGCTGACGGCGATCGACGACGCCGGGGCGCGCCTCGACGAAGTCCGCATCGAGAAGCTGTTTCAGCACGCGGTTGAGGCTCTGCTTGGTGATCCTTAATATATCCAGCAGTGCGGCGATGGTGAGGCCGGGGCGACGGTTGACGAAATGAAGAACGCGGTGATGCGCCCGTCCAAAGCCATACTTTCCAAGCAGCCGGTCGGCGTCTCCGACGAAATCGCGATATGCGAAGAAAAATAGCTCCACAAGTTCGAGCGCATCCTCGTCGCTCGTGGCCGCCGCCGCTTCTGCGGCCGCTCTGCGCCAAGCGGCGGCGGAGCCCGGCTCAACCATTCTTCTCGCTAGGAGTTCGTTCACGCTGGTTCTTGCCTGACGTTTGGCGCGAGCTATTTACGTCAACTATATTGACATAAATCTGACCGATGGCTAGTGCTGACCGCTCATCGCAGCGCCGTTTAGCCTCTTCGTTCGCGTCTTCCCGGAGTTTGCCATGTCGCTTCCGCCTTTTGATCAACGCGACGGATTCATCTGGCATAATGGCGCGCTCGTTCCGTGGCGCGAAGCAAAGCTTCACGTCCTCTCGCATGGACTGCATTATGCTTCTTGCGTGTTCGAAGGCGAACGCGCCTATGGCGGCGCGATCTTCAAATCGCGCGAGCATTCGCAACGATTTCAGAATTCCGCCCGAATTCTCGATTTCGAGATACCCTACAGCGTGGAACAGCTCGACGCCGCAAAGCACGAGACGGTGAAAGCCAACGGCCTGTCGAATTGCTACGTTCGCCCGGTGGCGTGGCGGGGCAGCGAGATGATGGCGGTCGCAGCCCAGAATTCGACGATCAACGTCGCGATCGCCGTGTGGGATTGGCCGAGCATGTTTGACGTCGACACCAAGATGAAAGGGATCAAGCTCGATATCGCCGAATACCGGCGGCCCGATCCGGCGACCGCGCCCTCGATGGCGAAGGCGGCCGGCCTCTATATGATCTGCACCATTTCGAAGCACCGGGCGGAGCGACGCGGCTTCGCCGACGCGCTGATGTATGATTGGCTCGGCCGCATCGCCGAATGCACCGGCGCGAACGTCTTCTTCGTTTGCGACGGCGCGCTGCATACGCCGATCGCCGACTGTTTCCTTGACGGCATCACGAGACGCACGGTGATCGACCTTGCAAGAAGACGCGGGATTGAGGTCGTCGAGCGTCGGATCATGCCGGAGGAGATGGCGTCGTTTTCGGAGTGTTTCATCTGCGGCACGGGCGCCGAAGTGACGCCGGTGTCGGAGATCGGCGTCTACCGTTTTACGCCCGGCGAGCTTTCGCGCACGCTGATCGAAGACTATTCGCGCGAGGTCGAGAGGCGCCTGTCGCCGGCTGCGTAAACGCAAGCCGCGGACCGGCGCGCGTCGACAATCGGGTCAGCCGCTCATTCGCGCCTTGATCGCGTGTTCCGCCAGAGTTTTGCCAAGCGACCAGACCGCGGAAGGCGCCTTATGCGCGTCTGCGATGACGGCGTCGAAAGACTGCTCGATCCAATTGCAGTCTTCGTCCGAAATCGTCAGCGGCGGCAGCAGCTTGATCGTGTGGTTGCCGTGTCCGGCCACTTGGGTAAGGACTTTGTGATCGCGAAACAGCGGGATCGAGATGAGCTGACAGAACAAGCCTGAATTGACGGTTTCCAGCAGATTCCAGGCGGCCTTCAGCTTGAGCGACTTCGGCGGTCCGAATTCGACGCCGATCATGAGACCCTTGCCGCGCACATCGGCGACAAGCTCATAGCCTTGGGCCATTCTTTGAAAGGACGCGAGAAGGCGGTCGCCCTTCTTCGCCGCATTTTCGATCACCCGCTCGTTCTCGAGCGCGTCAAGCGTCGCAATCCCCGCCGCCATGGCGAGATCGTTCTTGCTGAAGGTCGAGCCGTGCACGACGGCGCGATCCATGCGGTCGAAGACCTTGTCGAAAATCCATTTGCGCGTCAGCACCGCGCCAACGGGCACATGCCCTCCGGAAAGCGCCTTTGCGACGACGATCATGTCAGGTTCGACGCCTGGAAAATGATCGATGGCGAAGAACCGGCCGGTGCGGCCCAATCCCGTCTGGATCTCGTCGGCGACGAACAGCGTTCCATATTTCCGGCAAAGCGCCTGCGCGCCGAGAAGGTAGTTCTCTTGAGGAATGTTGACGCCCTTGCCCTGTATCGGCTCGACGAAGAAGGCGGCGATATCGCGTCCGGCCAGTGCGCCTTCGAGGGCGCCGAGATCGTCAAATTCGACCTCATGGGCGTTCGGCAACAGCGGTCCAAAACCCTTCTTGAAAATGTCGTCGCCGTTCATCGACAACGACCCATAGGTCAGGCCGTGAAAGGAGTGCGCGCAGTGTAAGATTCCGGGACGTCCGGTCGCCGCGCGCGCGAATTTGATCGCCGCTTCGACGGATTCGGCGCCGGAGTTTGCGAAAAATACCTTGTCCAGCCCGGGCGCGTAGGCGAGCAGTTTTTCGGCGAGAACGCCGGCCAGAACTGACACGTCAAGTTGCACGAGATTGGCGAGTTCGCCGTCGAGCACGCTCACCAGCGCGGCGCGCACGGCGGGATGGTTGCGTCCGAGCGCGAAGACTCCCCAGCCGCTGAGGAGATCCAAATATCGGTCGCCCTTGCGATCCCAAAGATAGGGGCCGAGACCTCGCGTGAATCCTACGTCATAGCCGATCGTCTTGAGAACGCGGACCCACATTTCATTCAGGCGCTTCGCATGCAGCGAAAAGCGCTCGCCTTCGCGGGCGGCGACGAGGGCGGCGAGGTCGTAGCGAGGATCGATCTGGCCGGAAGGGCCGTCCGGAGCGTGAACAGTCATTGGCGCGCTCGCAGGCGCGGTCGATGAAGTGGTCATTGGCGGCGCTCCAACCGAGGAAATGGCGGGCAGGCGACAGGGCGCGGACGCTCGCCCCGTTTCGATTGCGCGCCGCGGGCGCGTTTGTCAAATCACGCTGATGTGGCGCACGGGCCACAGGTCCAACGATTTTGGGCGTCTCCGCCGATCCTTTCCGCGACCGAGCTTGCCGCTTATTGCGCAACATCGCTGCACACTCGAGACGCGCGTGCGCAAGTTTCGGCATATGCGCCAATGGCTTCGCCGGCCCGCGCCAGAACGCTGCGCATATCCACAGAGTTTGCGGCGATGGACGAAAATTGCCGGTTGGATGGCGCGCCATGGGTGCTATCTTGCTAAGAGTGATTCATGAGCGTTGCGCGGTGATTCGCGCCTTCAGGAAGTTCGCCAGCGTGTCAGGACAATGCTCTGGATCAGCACGAGGAGTTGGTCGGTGGGCGCTAAAATGACTTTTCAGGATGATTTGACAGCGGGCGCGACTGAACCGGATGAGTCCGGTCTTGATCTGGTTGAGATCGCGGGACGAATAAAATGGTTCGATGTCGCCAAGGGCTACGGTTTCGTGGTGCCTGACGACGGCTCCGCCGACATTCTCCTCCACGTCACCATTCTGCGCCGCAGCGGTCTCCAAACAGCGTTCGAAGGCGCGCGCGTCGTTTGCGAGGCGCAGAGGCGCGCCAAAGGCATGCAGGTCTTTCGCGTCATTGCGATGGACGAGTCGACGGCCATCCATCCGTCGCAGTCGTGCGCCGGGCGCACTCATGTCCAGGTCGTTCCGACAAGCGGCTATGAGATCGCCATCGTCAAATGGTTCAACCGCGTGAAGGGATTCGGATTCCTTACGCGCGGCGAAGGCACCGAAGACATTTTTCTGCACATGGAAACGGTACGCCGCTTCGGCATGACGGAACTCAAGCCAGGCGATAGCGTCCTCGTGCGCTATGGCGGCGGTCCGAAAGGATTGATGGCGACCGAGGTGCGTCCGCTTGAAGCAAAGAGCGTCCCGTCGCACTGACGTCCGCGTCGCGTGACGCCCCATGGAGCGCTTCCCAATGCGAGCGACGCAAACATTTCGCTTGTTGCTCTTATCTTTTCTGGCGCTGCTGGCGTGCGCAGCCGCGCGCGCCGAGCCAGCGAACGACATCGCGCGCATCGTGACGGCCACGGGCGAACATGCCTTCAAGGTCGAAATCGCCGACACGCCCGAGACGCGCGCGCGCGGCCTGATGTTTCGCAAGTCGATGCCGGCCGATCAGGGGATGCTGTTCGACTTCCTGTCCGAGGGGCCAGTCTCGATGTGGATGAAGAACACTTACATTCCGCTCGATATGGTTTTCATCAGGCGCGACGGTCGGGTCGTGGGCGTCGCCGCTGACGCCCAGCCTTTTTCGGAGCGGATCATATCCTCGCCCGAGCCGGCTTATGCGGTGCTGGAGCTGAACGCCGGCGCGGCGCGGCGAATCTCGCTCGCGCCGGGAGATCAAGTGCGGCACCGCATGTTTGAACGTTAGATCACGCTGCATGTGGGCGATTCCGCCCGCGCTCAAGCGCATTCCCTTGTTAGGGACGGGCGAGCGTGGTAGCGAAATTCGAGTGAGGGCAGGGCCGCCGTAGGCGCGACTTGTCCGGCGGGGTATGGCGCAGCCTGGTAGCGCGGAAGTTTTGGGTACTTCAGGTCGCAGGTTCGAATCCTGCTGCCCCGACCAGCGCCAACGCCGCCGCGCCCATGCGCGCCCTTGCGCGCCTTGGCGCGCAGCTCCAGAGACGAGGCCTAATGACCGCACGCATCTATCTTCCAGCGCCGAGCGCCACTCAATCCGGTCCCGGGTCGGACATGTGGCGCCTCGACTTCGAGCCGGAGCTGCCGCGCAGCGTCGAGCCGCTCATGGGTTGGACGAGTTCCGCCGATATGCGCCAGCAGGTCAGGCTCAATTTCGCGACCAAAGAGGAGGCGATCGCTTACGCCGAGCGCAACGGCCTCGCCTATCGCGTCGAGGAGCCGAAGCCCAATCTCGCGGCGCGGCGCGGCGTATCCTATTCAGATAATTTCAAAACCAGCCGCATCGGACTCTGGACGCATTGAGTCCGTCTCGGCCCCGTAGCTCAGCCGGATAGAGCAACTGCCTTCTAAGCAGTAGGTCGCAGGTTCGAATCCTGCCGGGGTCGCCA
>JACOWC010000056.1 GCA_016177005.1 Methylocystis sp. | reverse complement strand
GCGGCGCGCTGTCCGAGGTCGCGGCTCATCGGGCGGGGGCGGCTCGCCGGCTTCAGGACGATCCTCATGGCTTCGGGCTTCATCAGCGTCGCGCCGGACCGCCGCATGTGCGTTCACGGCGTGCTGTGGGACGTTGCGGTCGGCGACGTGGCGGCGCTCGATCGCTATGAAGACGTCGCCCACGGACTTTACGCCAAGAAAAATTTCCCGATTCTGCGCGAGCCTGTCGGCGCGGTCCGCGCGCTGACCTATGTCGGCGCGCGGCCGGATCTCGGCGCGGCGTCGCGGGACTATTTGGAGGAGATCATCGCCGCGGCGCTCGCCCACGCGCTGCCCGGCGGCTATGTCGACCATCTCTCTGGCCTGCTCTCCCTTCACCAATCGGGACGCCATCGATGAATGCGCAGCTTCCTGTCGTCGGCTCGATCGCGGAACTTCGCCGCTACGTCAGCGCATGGCGCGCCGCCGGCGTGCGCGTCGGGCTGGTTCCGACGATGGGCGCGCTCCACGCCGGCCATGTCTCGCTCGTGGAAGCGGCGCGGCGCGTGGCCGACCGCGTGGTCGTGACGATTTTCGTCAATCCCGCGCAGTTCGGCCCGAATGAAGATTTCGCGCGCTATCCGCGCACGCTCGCCGCCGACATCGAAAAGCTTTCGCGCGTCGCCGTCGATCTCGTCTTTGCGCCGTCGGTCGAAGAAATCTACCCGCCGGGCTTTTCGACCAAGGTCGTGATGGAGGGACCTGCGCTTGCCGATCTTGAAGATCGATTCCGGCCGACGCATTTTTCCGGCGTCGCCACCGTGGTGACGAAACTGCTCAACCAGGCGCGGGCCGACGTCGCGGTCTTCGGCGAGAAAGATTATCAGCAGTTCCTGGTGATCAAGCGTCTCGCGCGCGATCTCGACATCGCCACCGAAATTCTCGGCGCGCCGACTCTTCGCGAAGCCGACGGTCTCGCCATGTCCTCGCGCAACATTTATCTCGCGCGCGATGAACGCGAGCGCGCCAAGGAACTCTACGGCGCATTGAGCGAGGCGGCGCGCCGCATCGTCAATGGCGACGACATCGGCGCCGCGACGCGCGCGGCGCGCGCGAGGCTTGCAGACGCCGGCTTCGAGGTCGACTATCTCGAAGCGCGTCATGCCGAGACGCTGGCGCCCGTCTCCTCTCTCGACGAGGGGCCAATTCGTCTGCTCGCGGCGGCGAAGCTCGGCGCGACGCGGCTCATCGACAATATCGCGGTTCAATCATGAGCGATCTCGAGATCATCCGCCTCGTCATCGAAGGCCGCGTGCAGGGCGTCGGCTATCGCGCCTTTCTGGTCCGCGAGGCGCTGGCGCTTGATCTCACGGGCTGGGCGCGCAACAGGCGCGACGGCGCGGTCGAGGCGATCGCCGCCGGACCGCGTCCGGCGCTGGACGCGCTTATCATTGCGGCGCGGCGCGGACCAAGGCTCGCGCGGGTCGACTCGCTGCGCGAGGAGCCGGCGGACGAACCCACGCTCATCGAATTTTGCGGCGCGGGATTTTCCGTCGCGCCCGACGCCTGATCCGGAGACCGAGACGTGACGAACAGCCGCCGCTTTGTCCTCGCCGGAGTCATGGGCTGGCCGATTGCGCATTCGCGCTCGCCGAAAATCCATAATTACTGGTTTGCGCACTATGGCATCGAGGGCTGCTATGCGCCGTTGCCGGTCGAGCCAGGTCGGCTTGAAGCGGCGCTGCGCGCCATGCCCGCGATCGGTTTCGCCGGGTGCAATCTTACCATTCCGCACAAGGAGACGGCGCTCCGTTTTGTCGATCATGTCGATGAGTCCGCAGCGCGAATCGGCGCCGTCAATTGCGTCGTCGTCGGAAAGAGCGGCGAACTGGCGGGCCGCAACTACGACGGCTATGGCTTTGTCGCCTCGCTGGGCGAGGCTGCGCCAAGCTGGCGCGCCGAGAGCGCGCCCTGCGTCGTCATCGGCGCCGGCGGCGGCGCGCGCGCGATTGTCGACGGGCTGCTCGAAGCAGGCGCGAGAGAGATTCGTCTCTTCAACCGCACCTTGGCGCGGGCCGAAATTCTCGCCGCCGATTTCGGGCCGCGCGTGTCGGCCTTCGCTTGGGAAGATCGCGAAGCGGGACTCGCCGGAGCGGGTCTTGTCGTCAACGCGACGAGCCAGGGAATGGTCGGCCAGCCGCCGCTCGAACTATCGCTCGCCGAATTGCCGAGATCGGCGCTCGTCGCCGATATCGTCTACGCGCCTCTGGAAACGCCTTTATTGGCGGCCGCGCGCAAACATGGCGCAACCCCCGTCGACGGACTTGGCATGCTGTTGCATCAGGCGCGCCCGGCCTTCCGCGACTGGACCGGCGTCACGCCGGACGTAACGCCGACGCTGCGCGCGACAATTGTCGCGACGCTGTAAAGGAAGGCGCGTCGCGGTTCTCGCCGCGACGCTTTTCATTGCGCGACTAGATCACGCTGCGTTTAGGCGGAATCGCCTAAACGCAGATGACGTGATCGACTCCAAAAGCTTAGAGCGCGCTTTGCGCGAAAAACCGGCATCCACTTTTTCGCGAGCCGCGCTCTAAACCGGCGCTTACGCCGCGCGCGTGCCGTACAGCGGCGCGATGGAGAAACCGAACAGACGTTGCGCGAGCGTGAGCAATTCATTCGAATGACGCAGCAGCGTGTCGAACCGTTCGCTCGCGAAACGCGACTGAAGACTGGTCACCTCATCGATCGATTTGGCGTTGGCGAGCCGCTCGGCGAAGTCGAGAACCGCGGTGGCGTTTTCGGCCCAAAGGTCGATCGACTTCTGCGACCAGAGCGTTGGGTCGAATTCCTCGGCGCGCGCCGACTTTACCTCTACGGCGATCGCCAGGGCCGTCGACGGCGCCTGCTCGACCGTCGTCGTTTGCGCTTCAATCACGACCGGCGCAGGCTCCGCGCCGACGGCTTCGCTGGCGACCGGAAGGGCGTCAGTTTCCTTGGCGCCAGGAGCCGGACGTTTGATTTCGGAATGTTTGGATTTGGGGGAACCGTTCTGCGGATTGGCCATTCAACTTCTCCCCGTTAGGACTTCGTCGTCGACCGTTGAAAGGTCGCGCCAAGCTCCTGAGTCTGTTCCTGGATCGTCTTGAGCTGCGCCTGCACGAATTCCGACTGAAGCTTGAAAACTTCCTGAGGGTCCTGGGCGTGGACAAGCTTCTGGGCAAGATCGAAGGCGGCGTTGACGTTTGCCTGGGCGAAAGACAGAGCCTTCGTGCTCACGCCCTTGGCGCTCGGCAGCCCGAACGGGATATCCGCCGAAGTGTCGAGCGCCTTCTGCGCGGCTCCGGCGAACCCGTCAAAAGCCTTGCGCGCCTGTTCGACGCTTTTTTCCGCGAAATCGCGGACCTCGGTGGGAATTTGGTATATCGACTCGACCATAGCGCACCTCCGTGCCCTGAATAAGGAAACAATCGCCGCGCTAGACTATTATCACCCGCGTAGCGCCCGGCCCCACGGCGAATCCGGCGAGCTCAATCATTCTGCCTCATTTTATGTTGCGACGCAACAATTTTGTGCGCCGCAGCAGGCGCCGAGGCTTCGGGCCATGCAAAAATATATGGAAGTCCGATGGGCGATCGTGGACCTTGCATTCGACCACTATTAATTTATTGGCGTCTCGTTGGAGCGCGGCGAAAAGGAAAAAACCGGATTTTCGCGTGAGCGCGCGCTCTAAGCTATTGAGATCGATCACGTTATCTGCCCTTGGGCGATTCCGCCCAAAGGCGGCGCGATCGGCGTCGGGGCGAGAGACGCCTGACAGGCGCGCGGCGAGCGGCCATCGGTCGCGGCGGTGTAGGGCACATGGGCGGTTCGCAAGAGGAGCTCGAACACAGCGCGCGCGCAGCCGCTTGCGTCGCGGCTGATCCTGTTTTTTCTGCTCTTGACGCCTCCGGCGCGCCGGTCGTCGTCGCCAGCGGCGATCCCCTGCGCATCGATTTTCTCAACGATTCAGCCTGCGCCGTCTTTGGCGAGGACGTAGGAGCGCTAGAGCAAAATCCGAAAAAGTTGATAGACTTTTTCGACAAGATTTTGCTCCAGCATTTTGAATCTGGAGCGATTTCTTATCGACTAGACGATTCCGTCCGGTCGGAAAGCGCTCCAGGCGAGCGCTTGTTGCGCGACGACGATGCCGGCGCACGCCGACTGGCGGCGCTTGTCGGCGAACTGCGCAGCGACCAGGGCCTGCGCCTTGAACGACTGCGCTTTGGCTTCGTGGGCGCGGCGCAAACGCTCAGCTTTCTTTGCCGCAGCCTGGAGACGGAGAGCGGCGTCTCTTTCGTTATCGCGGCGCTCGGCGTTCGCGCAGATTCGCCTGCGCAAGAATTGCGCGGCGCCGCCGAGCCGCCGGCGGAGGCTGTCGGCGCTTCGAACTCTGAAGGGAGCGCCTTTAGCGCGTCAGGGGACAACGTCGTAGCGCTGCGCGCGCCATCTTCTCCGCGCGTCGCATCGGACGCGCTGGAGTCGCTCAGCTCGAGCGAGCGATTGGCTTTCGATGAAATCGCGCGAACGCTCAAGGAAGGCGGCATCATTGCGTCGGACGCGGCCGCCACTCTCGAATCGAAACAAGACACGCCGGAGACGCATCAACCGACCACGCCGCCGCGCAACCGCGAACTTCTCGCCCCGGGTCCGGAGCAAAGCGCCTTGGCGCTCGCTCGCGCGCTCGAAGAGAGGCTCGCGCGGGCGAAATCGGACAACGCGCTGCTTGGCGCGGCTTTCGACCTGTCGGGCGCGCCGCTGGCGATCATGACCGCTGAGGGAATGATCGTGAGGGCCAATGCGCGGTTCGCGGCATGCTTTGGCGCCGATGCGCGCGACTGCGAGAACCGCAGTCTGGCCTCTCTCCTCAGCCCCTCCGACGCGCAGAGCCTGGCTCAGCGCATGTCCGTGGTTTTGGATCACGCTGCATTTGAGCGGAATCGCCCAAGTGCGGATGACGAAAAACCGGATTCAGCTTTTTCGCAGCGCGCTCTATCGGGCGCGCGCGCGCGACTGTCATTGTCCCGGGCGCCGCCCGGCGGCGCTCCCGTTGACCTCGCGCTGCGCCCGCTTGCCGTCGAGGGAAAACCGACCTTCCTCGTGTCGGTCGAGGCGCAAGAAGGCGCCTCTTCAAGCGACCCCGCGGTTGAAGCGGCGCGGCTTGCCGCCGAAAGCGCCAATGCGGCGAAATCCGATTTTCTCACCCGCGTATCGCATGAGATTCGCACGCCGCTCAACGCCATCATCGGCTTCGCCGAAGTGATGATGGAAGAGCGTCTCGGGCCGCTCGGCTCTCCGCGCTACAAAGAATATTTGAAGGACATGCACGCCTCCGGCGCGCATGTCCTGTCGCTCGTCAACGATCTTCTTGACCTCTCCAAGATCGAAGCCGGCATGATGGAGCTTTCCTTCGCGCGCGTGGACGCCAATGCGGTTATCGCCGAATGCGCGTCGATGATGCAGGCGCAGGCCAATCAGGCGCGCGTCGTCTTGCGCTTGGCGCTTGCGCCGAGCCTGCCGCCGCTGCGCGCCGATCCGCGCTCCCTAAAGCAGATCCTTCTCAATCTTCTGTCGAACGCGGTGAAGTTCAACGAACCGGGCGGGCAGGTCATCGTATCGAGCGCGCTCAATGACGCCGGCGCTGTCGTCATTCGCGTCAAGGACACCGGGATCGGCATGTCGGAGGAGGATGTCGCAACCGCGCTCGAACCGTTTCGGCGGGTGGACACTGCGCGCAAGGCGAGCGGCACGGGGCTTGGACTGCCGCTGACAAAGGCTTTGATCGAGGCGAATCACGCCTCCTTCAGCGTCAAGAGCAGTCGTAACGAAGGCACGCTGATCGAAATTGCCTTCACGCCGCCGCGGGTAATCGCAGCGGAATAGGCGACGCTGAAGAGGAGATCGTCGCCGGTAGGGCGACAAAAGCTGATCCACGCGACAGTCGCTGACGCTGATCAGCTCAGTCCGCTGGCGCAATAGCGCCCGCGTTTACGCGGGGCCGCTGCCCGCCAACGGACCGTATATGACGAGAAACGTCGTGATTTCTTGAGCTTACTTCATCCGCATGGCGACGATAGCGCCGCCGATGACGATAGCGAGCATGAGTCCCGGGATCAGATATTGCATGTTTTCCTCCCACATTGCGCCAGCCAGTGGCTTTTTTTCCGGCTTCGCCGCGATACAGCTTCACCAAAGGGGACAGTCTTTGTCAAGCGCCGCCATGCCCTATTTGTGCCGGGTTGCGCCCTTTTGCGCCGCCTCGACTGCGTCAAGCGCCGCAGTTTGCCGGCATGGCGCGGTTGCGCCAATCTCGCGATCCACATCGATAGGCGACTTGTATCCTCATGGCCCCTACCCCCCGCACCATCGATCTTAACGCCGACCTTGGCGAGGGTTTCGGCCGCTGGCGCATCGGCGACGACGACGCCATGCTCGACATTGTCACGAGCGCCAATGTGGCGTGCGGCTTCCACGCCGGCGACCCCGACATCATGGCGACGACATTTGCGCGCGCCAAGGAAAAGGGAGTCGCCGTGGGCGCTCATGTCGCCTTTCCCGATCTTGCGGGATTCGGCCGGCGCGCCCTGCCGATGACCGCACGCGAGATCGAACGCGCCGTCGCCTACCAGCTCGGCGCGGCCCAGGCGCTCGCCGGCTTGAGCGGACACCGGATCACGCATGTGAAGGCTCATGGCGCGCTCGCCAATATCGCCGAGCGCGACGCCGACGTCGCGAACGCGATCGCTTGCGCGGTTCGCGGCGTCGACCCGTCGCTCACCCTGCTTGCGATCGCCCTGTCTGAACAGACACGCGCCGGCGCGCGCGCAGGCTTGCGCGTCATCAATGAAATCTTCGCCGACCGCGCCTATGTGGATGACGGGCGCCTTCAGCAAAGATCGCAGGAAGGCGCGGTCATCGAGGATATTGAACGAGCCTGCGACCGCGTGCGCGACATGCTCGCGAACGGCGGGCTGAGGACCGTCAGCGGCAAGCTTTTGCCGACCCCGATTGATTCGATCTGCGTCCACGGCGACGCGCCGCTTGCCGTCGAAATGGCGCGGCGGTTGCGCGGATCGCTGGAACGCGACGGCTGGGCGCTGCGCGCCTTCGCAGGAGCCTGAATCTCATGAAATATGAGACGCCGCGTTTTCTTGATTGCGGCGAAGCGGCGCTTTCAGTCGAATTTGGCGACAGCGTCGACGCCGCAATCAATGCGCGCGTGCTGACGCTTGACGAGCATCTTCGCGCTGCGCCGCCGCCCGGCTTGCGCGAGACGACGCCGACATACCGAGCGCTGCTGCTGCGCTATGAACCGCTCGAAATTTCGCGCGACGCGCTGGTCGCGGCGATCGAAAATCTGCTCGCGCCTGCCGACATTGAGGCGAAACTGTCGCGCCCCGCCGTGCGCTGGACGATTCCCTGCTGCTACGACCCCGCGTTCGCTGAGGATATTGACGAGGCGGCGGCGCTGCTCGGGCGCTCCGCGCCATCGCTGGCGCGGTTGCATGCCGGCGCCGATTATCGCGTCTACATGTATGGGTTCGCGCCGGGCTGGTGCTATCTCGGCGGCTTGCCGCAGGCCTTAGCGATTCCAAGGCGCGCCAGCCCGCGCGGCGCGACGCCGCAGGGCGCGGCGCTGATCGGCGGCGCGCTCTCTCTGATCGCCGCCAATCCGATGCCGACCGGCTGGTATGTCATCGGGCGAACGCCAGAACGCATGTTCGCGCCGCGGCGCGATCCGCCTTTTCTTGCCGCGCCGGGCGACGCGGCGCGTTTCGAGCCGATCGACGCCGAGACTTTCCGGACGCTCGACGCGCGCGCCGCGGCTGGCGAGACGGTGGCGCGCCGGGAAGCGCTCCAGTGAGCGCGCGGCTGCTTGTCGACGCCGCCGGACCCGGCGTCACCATTCAGGACGAGGGCCGCTTCGGGCGCTCGCGCTACGGCGTGACGCCGGCGGGGCCGATGGATCTTGGCGCCTATCTCGCCGCGACGCGCGCCGCCGGCGCCGACAGCGCCATCGAAGTGTCGCTTGGCGGCGCGACGTTTCGGGCGGAAGGCGCGACGCTTGGCGTCGCGGTCGCGGGCGGCGATTTCGACGTTCGGCTCGACGGCCGGCCGCTGCCGTCGGCCTCTCTGCTGCCGCTTGCCCCGGAGGCGCGGCTCTCGCTGCGCGCCGGCGCCTCGGGGGCTTGGTGCTATGTCGCCGTCGGCGGCGCGCTCGACCTTGCGCCCATCCTCGGCTCGCGCGCGACGCACGCCCGCTCAGGGCTGGGGCCAAAACCGCTGGCTGCGGGCGACGCGCTGACGCTCGCGGCGGCCGGCCCGGCGCCTCTCGAGCCGCTGGCCTTGGCTGCGCCTTGGCTCGCGCCGAGCGCCGCGCCGATCCGCCTGCTTCTCGGACCTCAGGCGGATTATTTCGCGCCCGAGGAGATCGAGCGCTTTTTGAACGCGCGCTGGCGCATCGGCGCGCGCAGCGATCGCATGGCCTATCGGCTCGAGGGTCCGTCCATCCGGCACCTCAGCGGACATGACATCGTTTCCGACGGCGTCGCCATGGGCGCGATCCAGATTCCCGGCGACGGCGCGCCGCTGGCGCTCATGGCGGACCGCCAGCCGACCGGCGGCTATCCGAAAATTGCGACGGTCATCGGCGCCGATCTCGGACGGCTGGCGCAATTGCGTCCCGGCGAAGACCTGTCTTTTCGCGCCGTGGATTGGGATGAGGCGGTCGCCGCCCGTCGCGACTATTTCGCGACAATCGAGGCCGGCGCGACACGCGAGCCTCTGCCCGCCCGCGTGACCACGGAGTCGCTGCTCGCCGAAAATCTCGTCGGCGGCGTCGTCAACGCGAGAGACTGACTATTCCGCCGGCTCTTTGATTTCCGCGATGAGAGCGGCGGGTTCGGCCGGGCGTACGGGCGCGGCGGCGACGGCGGCCTTGGCGGCCGCTTTCCGCCGCTTCCACCACTTATAAAGCATCATCCACCACGGATCGCCGACATGCAGGTGGTAACGCAACGGGGTCTTGATGATGGCGAGCACCAGCCCGATCGAGAACAGGCACCAGACCGCCGGCCATTCATTGATGTTGCCGGTGGTCAGACTCGCCAGGAACGGCCCGGCGACCCAGGAGAACAGGATGAATCGCCAGCTGCCGTAAAGCGACGGAATGTAGAAGGCCATCAGCGGATATTCGATGTAGCCGCGCCCGAGATAGGCGTTGTCCGCCATGGAGTTGCCGAGTCCGTTGGTCGGCAGCAGCCAGGCGATGTGCCATTCGCCGCGCACCGTGCACAGCACGTCGCCGCACAACGGCCTTCCCAGGGCGCAGTGGCCAGCCCAGGCGAAGGGATAGAGCTGGAGCAGCATGGCGATGGCCGCGACGAAACAGCCGAAATAGGCCCAGGGCGCGATAATCCTGGCGCTGTCTTTGGGCATGAAATAGAGCGCGACGGCGTTAATGAAGAAAGGCTGGAAGGTTATGTGGAGATAACCAAACATGGTCATCAATTGATTTAGCGGCGAGTCGCATTGGTTTAAGACCGAATAGGCGACCGCCTGAAGCGACTCCATGCTGGCGAAATAGAGAAGGCAGACCCAGAGGGCGAGCGGTTCGGGGGCTTTCTTGAGCGCCGAATAGGCCGCGCCGGCGATCCCCGTCGCCGCCAACACCGTTGACGCCTCTCCACTCCAGCACATCCAGGCATTTCCTCTTTTTCTTGTCTGCGACCCGATACACTATCCGCCGGGCCGGTCAAAGCCCCGATGGGCTGAACGCCTTTGCGTTCAAGCTGAACAGTCGGGCGAGAAATCCGCCGGCGCCAGTTCGAAGCCGGCGAATTCGAAGCCCGGCGCCACTGTGCAGCCGACGAGAGTCCATTCGTCGGGACCCCGGCCGAGACTTTTCGCCGACTGCCAGACGCCTGCGGGGACCACGGCTTGCGGCCGCTCGCCAGCGCCGAGCTCGGCGCCAAGTCGCAGGATTTCGGTCGGCGCGCCTGGAGCGCGCTGCGAAAAAGTGGAATCCGGTTTTTCGCACAAAGCGCGCTCTAAACTTTTGAAATCGATCACGTCATCTGCGTTTAGGCGATTTTGCCTAAACACAGCGTGATCTAACGTCGCGATCTTAAGCTCCAGCGTGGCGCCGGCGTAGAAGTGCCAGACTTCGGCGGCGTCGACCCGATGCCAGGCGGAGACTCCGCCGCCGGAGAGCAGATAATAGATCGCCGTCGAGGCGGCGCGGCCGCCGCCCACCGACGAGGAATCGCGAAACGTCTGGCGATAGAAGCCGCCCTCGGGATGGGGCGCCAGATCGAGAAGCCGCACCACCTCCTGCGTCGAAAGCGCGCCCGTCATGCGGCGAATTTGTTCTTGCGCTCGCGCATCGCCGCGAAAACCGCGGAAGGGTCCGCGCCCCGCATGCCCATCGCGGCCGCTACGCTCGGATCCTCGACCCGCAGAAACGGATTTGTGGCGTTCTCGAGCGTGATCGTCGTCGGCAGGGTAAATTTTCCGTCCTTGCGCAGATCGGCGACGGTTTGCGCCCGCGCGCGCAGCACCGAATTTTCGGGGTCGACGGTGAGCGCGAATTTGGCGTTCGCCTGGGTATATTCGTGGCCGCAATAGACCAGCGTTTCCCCGGGCAAATTGGCGAGCGCTTCGAGGGTGAGATGCATCATGTCCATGGTGCCCTCAAAAACGCGTCCGCAGCCGAGCGAGAACAGCGTGTCGCCGACAAACACGATTTCATCGTCCTCGAAGTAATAGGCGATATGTCCGAGCGTATGGCCGGGCGTTTCGATGACGCGCGCGCGCGCTTCGCCGATTTCGACGACGTCGCCTTCTGAAACCGCGCGATCGAGCGGCGGCAGTCGATGCGCATCCTTGGCGGCGCCGATGACCTTCATGTGCGGAAAGCGCGTTTTGAGCGTCTGTGTTCCCTGCACGTGATCGGCGTGATGATGCGTGAGCAGCAGATGCGTCAGCGGCCAGCCGCGCCGCTCGGCCTCATTGGCGATCGCTTCGCCGTCGGGCGCGTCGACGCTTGCGGTCGCGCCGAGCTCCGGCTCATGGACGAGCAGGCCGAAATTATCGTTGAGGCAGATGAACTGCGCGACTTCCAACGCCATGGCGCGGCGATCTCCTTCGTCATTTCTCTATCATAACGCGACCGGCCAAAAAAACCGACAGCCGGGCCAAAGCGGCCAGAGCGCGGCTCGCGAAAAAGTGGACGCCGGTTTTTCGCGTAAAGCGCGCTCTAAGTTTTTGGAATCGATCACGTCATCCGCGTTCAGGCGATTCGCCTAAACGCAGCGTGATCTAACGCGCCTTGCGCCACTGATGGATTGCGCCGATGATCGGCGCCATGCTCGACGTCGTCGATTTGCGCGCCTTTTACGACACGGCGCTGGGACAAGTGGCGCGCCGCCTGGTGTCGCGGCTGGTGCGCGCACGCTGGCAGGACCATGCAGGGCTGCGCGTGCTCGGCCTTGGCTACGCCACGCCCTATCTCGACGATTTTCGCGAGAAGGCGCAGCGCGTTCTCGCCTTCATGCCGGCGACGCAGGGCGTCGTTCACTGGCCGCTCGACGGTCGCTCCGCCTCGGCACTGGTGGAGCCCTCGATGACGCCCCTGCCCGACGCCAGCATGGATCGCATCCTGATCGTGCATGCGATCGAGACGGACGAGCATCCGCACGACCTGCTTGAAGAAGTTTGGCGCATTCTTGCGGCCGGCGGTCGCGTGCTGATCGTCGCGCCGAGCCGCACCGGACTGTGGGCGCGCGTCGACACGACGCCCTTCGGACAGGGTCATCCCTATTCGCGCGGCCAGTTGCAGCAATTGCTGCAGGAGGCGCAATTCCTGCCGCTTTATTGGGACGAGGCGCTTTACGTGCCGCCGTTCCAGCGCGCGTCGCTGCTGCGCTCGGCGCCCGCCTTCGAGCGCATCGCCGGCCGCTTCTCGCTGCCAGGCGGCGGCGTGCACATCGTCGAGGCGACGAAGCAGCTCTATCGTCCAATTGCGCGCCGCGCCGTGCGCCGCGCTCCAATCGAACTCGAACCAGCGATGGAGCCCGCCGGCGCGGAAGCCGGGCTCGGATAAGCGTCAGCGCCGACGAAATTCGACGGCGACGCCGAACGACTGCGCCAGGAACAAGGCGCCGTGGATCAGTCCAGTTTCGTCGATTCCGTGGCCGAGCCGCGCCGAGAGATGCCATTGAGTCGGCACGCCCAAATCCGCGAGCGCATTGGCGGACATGAGCAGCGCCTCGACGGGGATCATTTCGTCTTCTTCGCCATGGACGAGAAGGACCGGCGGCGGCTTGTCATAGGCCGCCGGATCTTCGCCGGACTGAGCCGGCCCCAGCACATAGACGCCCGAATAGCCGAGGATTGCGCGCGGCGCGCGCTTGCGGCGCAGGCCCGCATGCAGCGCCATCATCGTGCCCTGGCTGAATCCGACGAGCGCGAGCGCTCTATCGTCAAATCCGCGCTTGGCGAGTTCGGCGTCGAGAAAAGCGTCAAGCGTCGGACGCGCCGCGACGCAGCCGCGCCAGCGCTCTTCGGGGTCGCGCATGGTGAGCGGAAACCACTGTCGACCGGTCGGCGACGCGGCGCATCGCTCCGGCGCATGTGGCGCGACGAAATCGGCGTCGGGGAGGAACGCGCGCCATTGGCGGCCGATCTCGATGAGATCGGCGCCGTCGGCGCCGTAGCCATGGAGAAAAACGACAAGCTGCTTCGGCTTGCCGGAACGCGCCTGCACCCTCGGACCATCAATCGCCGCCATGAACCTGCGCCCTTCCGTCGCACCGATGCGTAGGAAGGGTTATGCGCGAAGGGCGGCGCCGGCGCAACGGCGCGCGAAACTAGAGCGTCTTGACGAAGAACGAGACAATCTTGAACGCGTAGATGCAAGCGGCGGCCAGGGTGCCGTGCTTGACCATGGTCATGGCGAGATAAATGTGATCAGGCCTCATCAGAAAACCTCATAGTCGCACGCAACCGCTGCGCGCCGGCGATCGCATCAGGAGCGACATTCAACGAGACGGTTGCTTTGCGAAGCGTCGCGCGGCCTGCGTCTCCAACAGGCTCCCGCAAGAGGCGCGCCATGCGCCGTCGGTTCGATTGCGTCGGTTCGCCGCAGGCGCAACCGAATGTGTATGCATCGAACCCTTCGCCGGCAGCTAGCGTTCGAGCTGGCGGCCGGTCAAGCGGATCGGGCTCAAAATTGCGGTTTCGCGACAATATGTCACCAGAAGCCGCAGCGCTCGCCAGCCGTCCGCGCGGCTGGCGATTTCGCTTAAAAACGCGCGAGATGGCGGCGTCTAAAGCGTCGGCGCCAAAGGCGAAAAGAGGTAGCTATGGCCAGGTTTCTTATATTCGCCGGGCTCGTCCTGATCGGACTCGGCGTGTTGTGGATGATCGGCGAGCGGTTTGGACTCGGACGTCTGCCCGGCGACATCGTTGTCGAACGCGGCAATTTTCGCTTCTATTTTCCACTCGCGTCGTCAATCGTTTTGAGCGTCGTCATCAGCCTGCTGTTGTGGCTGTTCAACCGATGAGGATTTTGACAATTTGACGCGGCCGCCTGCTAATGCCGCCGAAAAAGGAGGCGCCTGTGCCCGGATTATTCAAGCATCTGTCCGTCGCGCAAATGGCCGCTCTGTTCTGCCTGGGCTCTCTGGGCGTGACCTGGCTGGGCGTGTTTCTTTGTCGGCGGGAGGCGCATAGGTGGATACATGGGCGCCGCAACGCCAATGAGATGATCGGACTGACGTTGACGGCGTTCTGCACGCTATACGGCATTCTGCTCGGATTGCTGGCGGTGGAGGCCTATCAGGATTTTTCCGCCGTCGGCGACGTCGTCTCCAAGGAAGCGTTGGCGATCGCCGCGCTTCACCAGGATTTCGAAGGCTTTCCGCAGCCGACGCGGAGCGAGCTTCAGGAAAAGCTGCGCGACTATGCGCGCGAGGCGATCGACGCCGTGCATCCGCCGCCAGATATTCCTCAGGACCCCCATTCATCTTCGCGCGCATTGACGGCGCTATTCGAGCAAGTCATGAATTTTCAGCCCAGGCTCAGAAGCCAGGAGATGGTCCAAACGGAGACGTTCACTCGATTGAACGCGCTCGTCGAGCATCGTCGCTATCTCAATGCCGCCGGGCGGGACGGCATTCCGAGCGCGCTCTGGTGGGTGGTCTGTCTCGGCGGCTTTCTGTTGATCGCCCTATTGTGCATCTTCGACATGGAGCCGCATGTGCATCTGATCCTCAGCGGCGCGATGGCGCTGTTTATGGGCTCGGTGGTGTTTCTCATCGCCGCGCTCGACAATCCCTTCAATGGCGGATTGACGATCGATTCAGCGCCGATCGAAGCGGTGCTGACAACCATGGGCCGCTGATGCAGGCAAAGCTGGTCTTGACCTGACTTTTCTGGACCAACGGATGGCTCGACCGGCGAGGGAAATCGGGCGCGGACCTAAGTCCCCCGCCACAGTTTTGCGGGAGTTTGCGATATCGGAGTTTGCGATATCCTGCCGCCATGTCGCGCACGCATCGATTGTTTGACATCTTGCAAATGCTTCGCCGCCGCCGCCGGCCGGCGAGCGGGGCGGAACTCGCCCGTGAGGCTGGCGTCTCCCTGCGCACGCTCTATCGCGACATCGCCGCCTTGCAGTCATTGGGCGCGGAAATCGATGGCGAGCCCGGCGTCGGCTATGTCCTGCGCCCCGGCTTTCTGTTGCCGCCGCTGATGTTTTCGGAGGAAGAGATCGAGGCGCTGGCGCTTGGCGCAAGGTGGGTGGCGCGGCGCACCGATAATGCGCTTTCCGACGCCGCGCGCAATGCCGTGGCGAAAATTTCGGCTGTCCTGCCGAAAAACCTCGAAGAACGACTGGAAGACGACGCGCTCATCGTCGGCCCGGGTTGGGAGCGGCCGCAACATATCGACTTGAGGCTGCTGCGGCAGGCGCTGCGCGAAGAGCGCAAGCTTGCCGTCAGCTATCGCGACGATAAGGGCGCGCGAACCGAGCGGGTCATATGGCCAGTGGCGCTGGGCTTTTTTGAATCGACGCGCGTACTGGCGGCCTGGTGCGAACTACGGGCCGCTTTCCGACATTTTCGCGCCGACAGGATTGAAGCCGCGCTGATCTTGGACGCTCGCCCGCCGCGCCGTCGCCGGGCGCTGGTCAAGGACTGGCGGCAAAACATGCTGACAGAAGCTGACAGCGTCCCCGCCTATGGTCGCTCGGCCTCTGCAGACGCCAAGGGAGCTGTGATGACGAAGGAACTCGTTCTTTATACCAATCCGCAATCGCGCGGCATGATCGCGCATTGGATGCTGGAGGAAATCGGCGCGCCTTATTCGATCGAAGTGAAGGATTACGGCACGACGATCAAGGCTCCGGAGTATCTGGCCGTCAATCCGATGGGCAAGGTCCCGGCGATCAGGCACGGCGATCAAGTGGTGACGGAGACCGCCGCCATCTGCGCCTACCTCGCGGACGCATTTCCGCAGGCCGGGCTCGCGCCCGAGCCGCCCGCGCGCGGCGACTATTATCGTTGGCTGTTTTTTGCGGCCGGATGCGTGGAGCCGGCAATGAACAATCACGCCGTCGGCTGGGATCCGGCGACGCCGGAGATGCAGGGCCGTTTCGGTTACGGCTCCTACGCCGCTGTGATGGATGCGCTCGCCAAGGCGGTGGCGGGACGCCGCTATATCGCCGGCGACACCTTCACCGCCGCTGACATTTATGTCGGGTCCATGATCGGATTTGGCCTGCGCTTTGGCGTGATCGACAGGCGCGCGGAATTCGAGGCCTATTGGAGCGGTTTGGAGAATCGCCCGGCACGGCTGCGCGCCGGCGCTCAGGCGGAAAAGCTGGCATCCAAACAGGCCTGGGAGCCTGTCTAAGCGCAAACCGAACGACAGGCCAGGTTTCGCAATTTGACGCCGCCGCGCTCGCCGCGAACGGCGCGCCACGGATCGCTCACTCTGACGAACTGTCGTCTGCTGAAACGCCGTCGAGCGCGACCATCGCCTCCTCCGGCAAATCGAGTTCGGCCGCTGCAAGATTCTCCCGCAGATGGGTGAGCGATGATGTGCCGGGGATCAGCAAAATATTTGGGGCGCGGCGAAGCAGCCAGGCGAGCGCGACCTGCATGGGCGTGACGCCGAGGCTCTGTGCGACGTCAGACAGGGTCGAGGATTGCAGCGGGGTGAAGCCGCCGAGCGGAAAGAACGGCGTGTAGGCGACGCCGCTGCGCGCCAGATCATCGATCACGGCGTCGTCCACCCGGTGCGCGAGGTTGTAATGGTTCTGCACGCAGACGACGTCGCAGATCCTGCGTCCCTGCGCGACCTGAGCGGCCGTGACGTTGCTGAGGCCGATGTGGCGTATGAGGCCCTGCCTCTGAAGCGCCGCGACCACGGCGAGCGGAGCTTCGATCGAGCCTTCGGCGGGGCCGTGAACGCCGAACATGAAGCGGACATTCACCTCGAGCGTATCCAGACCAAGATTGCGTAGATTGTCATGCACGGCCTGCGCGAGTTCTTCGGCCGAGAAAGCGGGAATCCATGAACCATCGTCGCCGCGCCGCGCGCCGATCTTGGTGACGATGACGAGATCATCCGGATAAGGATGCAGAGCCTCGCGGATCAGTCGGTTGACGACATGCGGTCCGTAGAAGTCGCTGGTGTCGATATGGTTGACCCCGGATGCGACCGCTTCGCGCAATACGGCGAGCGCCGCATCACGATCGCGCGGCGCGCCAAATGCGCCAGGTCCGGCGAGCTGCATTGCGCCGTAACCGAGCCGATTCACTGTCCGGTCGCCGAGGGTGAACGTGTTGGTCATGGCGTCGGTCCTTGCGTATGTCTCCAGCGAAAATATATGAATATTCTTTCACTTTCCGAATTCGCATTCGATGAGCGCCGTCGCAGCAACGCTAAAGCGCCAGACGCCGAACGCCATCAGAAGCCCCAAAACGTCGCTCAATCGGCCGGTTGGACAATGCAACGCATCCGCAGCGCTTGCGAAGATGTTTAACCTCGGCTTCTATGAGCGCTTCTGTCGAGCGGGTCGAATGGGAACATGAAGCGCAGCAGTCCGTTCACGGTGCTCTGGCTACAGGCTGGCGGTTGCGGGGGCTGCACAATGTCGGTTCTCGAAAGCGGCGCGTCCGGCTGGTTCGAAGAACTGCGCAATTTCGGCGTCGAGTTGCTCTGGCACCCGAGCGTGAGCGAGGAAACCGGCGAGGAAGCTCGAACCATCATGGGACGAGTCGAGCGCGGAGAGCTGAAGCTCGACGCGCTATGCATTGAAGGATCGGTGTTGCACGGTCCGGACGGATCTGGCCTGTTCAACAGGCTCAGCGGAACCGGGCGAAGCATGCTGGAATGGGTCAGGGCGCTGGCGCCGCTGGCCGATTATTGCGTCGCCATCGGGAGCTGCGCCGCTTTCGGCGGCGTTCCGGCCGGCGCGCCCAATCCGACCGACGCCAGCGGCGTGCAGTTCCACGCAAGCGAGCCCGGCGGAGCGCTCGGCGCCGATTATCTTTCGCGCGCGGGCCTGCCGGTCATCAATGTATCGGGCTGTGCGCCGCATCCCGGCTGGATCATGGAGACGCTGCTGGCGTTGTCGCTCGGTCGTTTCACGCAAGCGGATTTGGACAGGTTCGGCAGACCGCGTCTCTTCGCCGACCATCTGGCGCATCACGGTTGCAGTCGCAACGAATTCTACGAGTTCAAAGCGAGCGCCGAGCATTTTTCAGAGCGCGGCTGTCTCATGGAGCATCTTGGATGCAAGGCGACCCAAGCGGTTGGCGATTGCAACCAGCGGCCATGGAATGGCGGCGGCTCCTGCACGCAAGTTGGATCGACCTGCATCGCCTGCACCTCGCCCGGGTTCGAAAATATGCGCGGGTATCACCAGACGCCGAAGGTCGGCGGCATACCGGTCGGATTGCCGCTCGACATGCCGAAGGCGTGGTTCGTCGCTTTGGCGGCCTTGTCGAAATCCGCGACGCCGAAGCGGGTTCGCAAAAATTCACGCTCCGATCGCGTCGAGGCGCCGCCGACCGCAGAAAAGCAACGATGAACCGCATCGTCATCGGCCCGTTCAATCGCGTCGAAGGCGATCTGGAAGTTACGCTCGACGTTGAGAGCGGAATCGTGCGTCAGGCGCGCGTCACCGCCCCGCTCTATCGCGGTTTTGAGCAACTCCTGATCGGGCGACCGGCCGAGGACGCATTGGCGATCGCGCCGCGCATCTGCGGCATCTGTTCCGTCTCCCAATCATTGGCCGCCGCAGCCATGCTGCGCGCGGCGCAAAATCTGGAGGCGGCGCCAAACGGCCTGCTGACGACGAATATCGCGCATGCGGCGGAAAACATCGCCGATCATCTCACTCACTTCTACGTCTTCTTCATGCCGGACTTCGCGCGCGCCTCTTATGCGGCGCGATCTTGGCATCCTGCGATCGAGCGGCGGTTCAAGGCGATGTCGGGAGAGAGTTTGCGCGAGGCGCTGCCGGCGCGCGCGCGTCTCCTCGAGACCATGGGGCTCATCGCCGGCAAATGGCCGCACAGCTTGGCTTTTCGGCCTGGAGGCGTAACCCGGGCGATTGATCTTAGCGGCCAGATGCGGCTCATCGCTTTGCTTGCCGAGTTTCGCGGTTTTGTCGAAAGGGCGCTGTTCGCCGCGCCCATCGAGACCGTGATCGAACTTGCGTCCTGCGAGGCGCTCGAAGCCTTCGTTGAAGGCGCGGGCGCCGCTGGAGATTTCGCCGCTCTGCTTCGAATCGCGCGCGATCTAAAGCTGGAAGAAATGGGCCGCGGCCCAGGTCTGTTGATGTCGAGCGGCGCTTATCTCGGGCCTGAAGGGCATCTCTTTCCCGCCGGTCTCTTCAACGTCGCCGACGGCGAGGCGCGGGCGCTTCCCTTCGACGCGATTCGCGAGGATGTGTCGCATGCGTGGATGCGCGACACGGCAAGCGATCCGGCGAACGCTGAGACCATTCCCGACATGCGGCGAGAAGATGCGTATTCCTTTGCAAAAGCGCCGCGATTGGACGGCCGGCCGGTCGAAGTTGGCGCGCTGGCGCGCCAGGGCGTCGCCGGCCATCCGTTGATCAAGGATTTGTTGCGGCGGGCCGGAGCGACAAATGTGCTCGCGCGTATCGTCGCGCGCCTGCTTGAGATCGCGCTCCTGACCAAGGCAGCAGAAACGTGGACGCGTTCGTTGCAGTTGAACGACCGTTTTTGCGCGCATGATGCGCCGCTTCAGAACGGCGCCGTCGTCGGCTTCGTCGAGGCGGCGCGCGGGACGCTGGGCCATTGGGCCAGCATTCGCGACCGACAAATCCTGCGCTATCAGATCATCGCCCCGACGACCTGGAATTTTTCGCCGCGCGACGCCAACGGAACGCCGGGACCGCTTGAATTCGCGCTCGAAGGCCTCGAGGTGGGAGGCGACGGAGCGTCGAATATTGCAGTGCAGCACATCGTGCGCTCTTTCGATCCGTGCATGGTCTGCACGGCGCATTGACTGGCTATCCGGTTACCGCAACTGGAAAAGTAATTTTCACGAATCGATCGCGCATCTCGAGCCGATAGCCGCGTCAATCGCCGCAAAACGCCTTCAGTTTGCAATCGTTCCGATCTGGCCCGCTTCTTGCGCTCAAATGCGCAGGCGGCGTCAGCGAATGAATGCTGCCATGCAAGACAAGTTACGGGTGAGGACATGGCCGCTCACGAAACCTTCTATGATGTGATCCGTCGACAGGGCGTCACGCGCCGTAGCTTCACCAAATTCTGTTCGCTCACCGCCGCCAGCCTCGGACTGGGATCGAGCGCCGCCACCGCCATGGCCAAGGCGCTGGAAACCAATCCGCGCGTTCCGGTGATCTGGATGCACGGGCTGGAATGCACATGCTGCTCGGAGAGCTTCATCCGTTCGGCGCATCCCTTGGTCAAAGACGTCGTGCTGTCGATGATCTCGCTCGACTATGACGATACGATCATGGCGGCGGCGGGCCATCAGGCCGAGGCGATCCTCGAAGAGACCAAGGAAAAATATAAGGGCAAATATATCCTCGCCGTCGAAGGCAATCCGCCCCTCAACGAAGGCGGCATGTTCTGCATCGACGGCGGCAAGCCTTTCGTCGAGAAGCTGAAGTGGATGGCCGAGGACGCCTATGCGATCATCGCCTGGGGCGCTTGCGCCTCCTGGGGCTGCGTGCAGGCGGCGAAACCCAATCCGACGCAAGCGACGCCGATCGACAAGGTCATCACAAACAAGCCGATCATCAAAGTGCCCGGCTGTCCGCCGATCGCCGAAGTCATGACCGGCGTCGTCACCTTCATCACCACTTTCGGACGTTTGCCCGAGCTCGATCGGCAGGGTCGGCCGAAAATGTTTTATTCGCAACGCATCCACGACAAGTGCTACCGCCGTCCACATTTCGACGCCGGGCAATTCGTCGAGGAATGGGACGATGAGGCGGCGCGCAAGGGATACTGCCTCTATAAGATGGGATGCAAAGGCCCCACGACTTACAATGCCTGTTCGACCGTGCGCTGGAACGGCGGCGTGTCTTTCCCCATTCAATCGGGCCACGGCTGCATCGGCTGCTCCGAAGAGGGTTTCTGGGACAAGGGTCCGTTCTACGAGCGCCTGAGCAACATCAAGCAATTCGGCATTGAACATAACGCCGACGAGGTTGGGTTGGCCGCTGTCGGCGTCGTGGGAGCCGCGGTCGCCGCGCATGCGGCCGTGACCGCCGTCAAGCGCATCACGACGAAGCGCGACAGCAAGGAGTCGTAACCTTCGCCCTCATGTAGAGGAGCCCGCGCAGCGGGCGTCCCCGAAGCGCGAGGGCGAGCACTAGCATGGCCGCGCATGAAGCTTTCCTCCTTCGAGACGGGCTCCTTCGGGCCCTCCTCAGATGAGGGATCCTTCACCCGACCGTCCGAGACGAACACCAAAGACGCCGACCGCAACGGCTGATCCTCGAGGAAACGCAATCATGGGCATTCAGACGCCGAACGGCTTCAATCTCGACAATTCCGGCAAACGCGTCGTCGTCGATCCGGTGACCCGTATCGAAGGACATTTGCGCGTCGAGGTGAATGTCGACAAGAACAATGTCATCCGCAACGCCGTCTCCACCGGCACGATGTGGCGCGGCATCGAGATCATTCTGCGTGGCCGCGATCCGCGCGACGCCTGGGCGTTTACGCAACGCATCTGCGGCGTTTGCACGGGCACGCACGCTTTGACCTCGGTGCGCGCCGTCGAGAACGCCCTCGGCATTTCCATTCCAGAGAACGCCAATTCGATCCGCAACATCATGCAACTGACATTGCAGGTGCATGATCATCTCGTGCATTTCTATCATCTGCATGCGCTCGACTGGGTCGATGTCGTGTCGGCGCTTTCCGCCGATCCCAAGGCGACATCGGCGCTCGCGCAGTCGATTTCCGATTGGCCTCTGTCCTCGCCCGGCTATTTCAAGGATTTGCAAATCCGCCTCAAGAAATTCGTCGACTCGGGTCAGCTAGGGCCGTTCAAGAACGGCTATTGGGGACACGCCGCCTACAAGCTTCCGCCGGAAGCCAATTTGATGGCTGTCGCGCATTATCTTGAGGCGCTGGATTTCCAAAAAGAAATCGTCAAAATCCACACGATCTACGGCGGCAAGAATCCGCATCCGAATTGGCTCGTCGGCGGCGTTCCCTGCGCGATCAACGTCGATGGGACCGGAGCGGTCGGCGCGATCAATATGGAGCGCCTCAACGAGGTGAACTCCATCATCGATCGTTCGATCGAATTCGTTGAAAAAGTCTACCTGCCCGATCTCGCCGCCATCGCTTCCTTCTACAAGGGCTGGCTCTATGGCGGCGGGCTGTCCGGCAAGAGCGTCATGAGCTATGGCGACATTCCCGAGAACGCCAACGATTACTCGGCGAAGAATCTGTTGTTGCCGCGCGGCGTGATCCTCAACGGCAATCTCGCAGAAGTTTTCCCGATCGATCATGCCGATCCGGAGCAAATCCAGGAATTCGTCGCGCACTCCTGGTACAAATACCCAGACGAGACAAAGGGCCTTCATCCTTGGGACGGCGTCACCGAACCCAATTACAAATTGGGGCCGGCGGCGAAAGGCACGCCGACAAACATTCAAGAATTGGACGAAGGCGGCAAATATTCCTGGATCAAGTCGCCGCGCTGGCGCGGCAACGCCGTTGAGGTTGGTCCTCTTGCGCGCTTTGTCATCGGCTATGCGCAGGGCAATCCCGAGTTCAAGGAGCCAACCGACCAACTGTTGAAAACGCTTGGCCTGCCGGTCACGGCGCTGTTCTCCACGCTCGGCCGCACCGCCGCGCGCGGGCTCGAGTGTCAATGGGCCGCAAGGAAGCTCAAGCACTTCCAGGACAAGCTGATCGCCAATATCAAAGCGGGCGATTCCTCGACGGCCAATGTCGACAAGTGGAAGCCCGATTCCTGGGCAAAGGACGCCAAGGGCTATGGCTTCACCGAGGCGCCGCGCGGCGCGCTCGCGCACTGGGTCAAAGTCAAGGATGGCAAGATCGACAATTATCAATGCGTCGTGCCAACCACCTGGAACGGAAGTCCGCGCGACCCTAAAGGCAATATCGGCGCGTTTGAAGCCTCGCTGATGGATACGCCGCTGGCCGATCCGCAAAAGCCGCTCGAAATCCTGCGCACCATTCATTCCTTTGATCCGTGCCTTGCCTGTTCGACTCATGTGATGAGCGAAGATGGGCAGGAGATGGCCAAAATCTCGGTGCGCTGACCCTTATGGAGAAAATCCTCATGACTGAGGCGACGCAGATCCACGGCGTGTTGGATGGCCACGGCGAACGCGCCGCGCCGTTGCAAACGGTCTATGTCTATGAAGCGCCCGTGCGGCTCTGGCATTGGGTCAACGCATTGGCGATCATCGTTCTGGCGCTGACGGGCTTTTTCATCGCTTCGCCGTTGCCTTCGACGCCCGGCGAAGCGAGCGCCAATTTCCTGATGGGCTACATCCGCTTCGCGCATTTCGCCGCGGGCTATGTGCTGGTGGCCGGTTTGCTGCTGCGTCTCTATTGGGCTCTCGCCGGCAACACCTATGCGCGGCAGATATTTTATCTGCCGCTCTGGGACCGCAAATGGCTCTGGGGCGTCTTCTATGAGCTGCGCTGGTATCTGTTTCTCGTCGCGCGGCCGCAAAAATATATTGGACACAATCCGCTGGCGCATGTCGCGATGTTCGCGTTCATGCTGTTGCTGGCGTTCATGGTGGTGACAGGCTTCGCGCTCTATTCGGAAGGAGCGGGCCGCGACAGCTGGCAGTTCAAATTGTTCGGCTGGGTGTTCGCGATCTGGCCAAACAGTCAAGACATACATACTTGGCATCATGTCGGCATGTGGCTCGTCGTCGTCTTCGTGATCGTTCATATCTATTCCGCCGTGCGCGAAGATATCGTCTCGCGCCAGAGCATGATCTCCGCGATGATTTCTGGCGAACGCACCTTCCGCGACGAGCATGACGAATGAGGCCGGCAATTCGACCCGTCATTGCGAGGAGCGCAGCGACGAAGCAATCCAGAGCCGTGGGGCGGCCCCAGGATTGCTTCGCTTCGCTCGCAATGACGGGTCTGCGCTCGCGGGGTCGTCGGCATGAGCGATAAGCCACGCACCCTCATTCTCGGCATCGGCAATATCCTTTGGGCCGACGAAGGCTTCGGCGTGCGCGCGGTCGAAGAGTTCCACGCGCGCTTCGACACGGGTGAAGATGTCGTCGTGCTCGACGGCGGCACGCAAGGTCTCTACCTCGTGCAATTCGTCGAGGCTTGCGATCAGCTGCTGGTCTTCGACGCGATCGACTATGGGCTGGAGCCCGGAACATTGCGCGTCGTGCGCGACGAGGCGGTGCCGTGTTTCACCGGCGCGAAGAAAATGAGCCTGCATCAAACAGGCTTTCAGGAGGTTCTGAGCGCCGCGGATCTGCTCGGCCGTTATCCTTCGCGTCTGGCCTTGGTCGGTTGTCAGCCGCTCGATCTCGAGGATTGGGGCGGACCGCTGACCGCGCCGGTGCGCGCGGCGATCGAGCCGGCTCTGACCGCTGCGCTTCAAACGCTCGGCGATTGGGGCGTCGAGTGCCGTTCACGGCCTTTGCGGACTACCGGTTCCGAGCGATTGCTGGCGAACGATATCGACCACCACGCTTACGAGCGACGCGCATCGCCGGCTATCGCTCATCGACGGGGAGACTAGGAAAGTGAGCAAGATCATCCAACGCGCCATCTTGACGGGATCATTTTTCATTCCGGCGGCGGCTCAAGCGCATCCCGGTTCGCATGGGGGGAATTTGTACTGGAGTCTTGTCCATGCCCTCACTCAGCCCGATCATCTTCTCGCCATGGCGCTCGTCGCCACATGGGCAGGAACGTTCGTCTATGCAGCCGGACGCCTACTTTTGTCGCGAAGCGGCTCGCGCATGCGTTGAACGACTTCCGAGAAATTAAAAATGTGCATCGGATTCCCGATGACGATACTGGAAGGCGACGCCTTCGAAGCGCTTTGCGAACGGCGCGGCGAGACGCAGCGCGTCTCGATGCTGCTCCTCGGCGCGCAGCCGGCGGGCGCCAAGGTGCTGGTGCATCTCGACTCGGCCGTGCGCCTGCTCGACGATCTCGAGGCGCAGCAGATCGATGACGCGCTCGATGCCGTGCAGGAGGCCTTGACGGGCAAAAACGTCGATCATCGCTTTGCCGATCTGGTCGACCGCGAGCCGCAGCTCCCAGACTTCCTGCGACAATGAGGCATTAGAAAAGCTGGGCTTGCGCGAGCACTAACCAGAACTGGATAATTCCTTTCCAATTTCTTGTGGACCAAGCGCATCGGCGGTGGTAAATTTCTTTGCAATTCAGCTATTTGCATAACCATCCCCACAGAACTTCCATGGCACGCCAATTGCCGTGACCAAGAAAAGAACAAGGGAGGAGCTTGATGCCGTTCCCTCAGTTGCAGGCGCTGAGCGAGATTCATGGCGTAGTTTCGATCGACGAGACGTCAATCGACGCCTTTCTGGAGTCGGCGCATGGCGAAGCCGCGCATGCGATCTTGTTTTTCGCTGGCGATCCGGCTCAACGCAGCGAAACCCATGACGTCGCGATCATTCTACCGCAACTCGTCGAAGCTTTTGCGGGCCGGCTGCGCGCGGCGATCATCGCGCGCGCCGCCGAAGAGGCTCTGAAGAGCAGGTTCAATGTCTGCGTCTTTCCCAGTCTCGTCGTGACGCGCGGGCGCGAACCGCTCGCCGTCCTGCCGAAGGTTTACGACTGGTCGGATTATCTCGCGCGGATCGAAACGCTGCTGCGGCCTGATGCGCCGCTTCTTGCCGCGGCCTCAGAGCCGCGGGTGCAATTCACATTCTCAGGCCGGGAAGCTGTGGAATGAAAGCTGGATTCTGGATCGCGCCGGAGGGCGCCGACGAAGCGATAACGTTGCTGCCGCTGGCTTGCGAAGATACGACAAACGCACGACGGGCGACGGGAGCCGTCTCCCTTCTCGCGACCGGCAGCGGCGAGCAATTGATCGCCCGTTGTCCGCGCGCCGCGGCGCTGCTTCCTCTGCTCGCTGAAGCGCTACAGCGCCAGAGCGCAGCATCGCCAAGCCGTCTATTCGACATTACCGATTACGAGGACGACGATCGCGAGTTGCTGACTGAGGTTCTTGGCCAGGGCGAGGTGAGCGGCGTCGCGGCTCTTCCTGACGGCGTTATCGCTCAGATTCAGGAAGCCTCCATGGCCGGCCTTTGGCGGATTCGCTTTCTGGACGCCGGCGGAAAGCTCTCCGCAGACTACCTCGAGATCGGCGTCATCCCTGAGGTCGTCAAACGCGCGGCGGCGTTCACGGCCAATCGGCTTACCTTCGGCGCCGCGCCCGCCGGCGCGATGAACGTCATGCCGTTGCTCACGGAGATTGGCGATCGCATGAACGCGCATCACGCAGGCGATCCCTCGCACACGATCAATTTCTCGCTGCTCCCGGTATCGGACATCGACATGGCGTTCTTGCAGCAGACCCTCGGCGACGGCCCCGTGCAGTTGATTTCGCGCGGCTATGGCTCCTGCAAGATCACCGCAACGGGCGCGCGCAACGTCTGGTCGGTGCAATTCTTCAACGCCTCGAACGCGGTCATCCTCGACACGCTGGAAATCGGCGACGTGCCTGCTGCGGCCTGCGCGGCTGACGACGATTTTCGCGACTCGGCGGAACGTCTGTGGGAAATTCAAGAGGCCTATTTCACATGAACGACGCGGCGCCCGAATTGATCCCGCCGGAAAGGCGCATGGAATGCGGGGTCTGCTGGCATGTATACGATCCCGCCGAAGGCGATCCTGTCTGGCAAATCGAGGCCGGCGTCGCCTTCGCCGACCTGCCCCCGGATTGGCGTTGTCCCGTATGCGATGCGCCGCGCGAAAAATTCCTGGCGTTGCCGCCATGAACGCCAACGCTCATGCGGCGGGCGCGACACTCGCTGAACTCTATCGCGAAATCCACCGCACGGCGATGAGCGGCGTCCCGATCTGCAACGACGCGCTTGCGGTCGAAGCATTCGGCTTTCGCGATTTCGACGGATATGCCGTTGGCGTCATCGTTACTCCATGGTTCGCAAACCTCGTCGCCGTCGCGCCGCACGTCGACGACTGGCCGAGTCTGTTCCCCAACGTCTCGCGGCTGTGTTTGCGATTTCCGGCCGGCGATGTCGATTTCAACGTAAGCGAACTCGACGGCTTCGGACGCTTCGCCTCCTGCTCCTTGTTTTCGCCTATGTCCGAATTCGCGGATCAGGACTCCGCGCGTCTGGCGGCGTTGGCGGCGCTCGACGCTCTCTTTGATTCACGTTTGCACGAAGCCTCGCAGGAAAAGTCTTCGGCGCGCAGCGGCCTCGACCGCCGCGCCTTGTTCGGCGGACGACGCCGGCAAGAGCTGAACGGAGAAGCTGCGCTATGAACGCGCCAATCAGCTTCGGAGCGCTGGGGCCTGGCACAATTTCGATTGTGGCGGAAGTCGCCGACCGTCGCATTTGCTCGGTCCGCATCGCTTCGTCGCGACCGACGCAGCTTACGCGTTTGTTCATTGGCCGTCCCGCTCAAGAAATACCGGCGCTCGCCGAACGACTCTATTCGCTCTGCGGGCTCTCGCACGCCATGGCCGCGACCCACGCCGTCGCGGCGGCGCGCGGCGAGGCTCCCGCCGTCGAGCGCGCGCCGCAGACAATCGGACTTCTCTGCGAACGCTTGAGCGAGACCCTACGCTCCTGCATAACGTCGACCGCGAAAAGAGGCGACGCTTTCGCTCTCGATGAAATGGCCATTCGACCAATGCGAGAAGTGTTGTCGCTCACGCGAGAGCTCACGGTCCTCGCTGCTGCCAACCCTTCTGCAAGAGCCCCGAACGCCGCTGTAACGCTTCTGATCGAGCGCATTCGCGCTGTCGCCGACGAACTTGGTCTTCCCACGCGTCCTGAATCTGCGCCGCCGAGCAAAAGTTCCTGGTTTGGCCGACTGTGGAAAGAGATGGAAGGCGATCGAGGCTTTGCCGCGAGCGTTCCCGATGCGCTCGCAGCCGAGGACGATGCGGCGATCCTCGATGGACTGCGGCGGAACGGCGAACGCTTCGCCGCGACGCCAGGGCTTGCCGGCCGCACGCCCGAGACCGGAGCCTTCTCGCGTCACTGGCGTGACGTCGATCTTTCTGGCGGCGCCTTGCCCGCGCGCCTGCAGGCGCGCATGATCGACATTGCGCGATGTCTGGAGCGATTGTCCCGCGCCGGGGCTGGCGACGCGATCGAACCCTATGGCAGAAGCGTAGCTCCGACTTTGCGCGAGGGTTTTGCTGTAGTCGAAACATCGCGCGGCGAATTGTATCATTGGGCGCGGCTGACATCGGACGATAAAATCAGCGACTATGCGATCGTTGCGCCAACGGAGTGGAACTTTCATCCTGCTGGCCCATTCGTGGCGGCGCTGCTTGGCGCGCGGATCGCGCGAGGCGACGCCCGCCAGTCGATTGTGCGGCTTGCCAGTTTGTTTGACCCTTGCGTCGCCTTTCGCGTCGAGGTGATGGAGCCCGCCGATGCATGAGATGGCGCTGACCGAAAGCCTCGTGGATCTCATCGAGGAAGAAGGCCGCAAGCAGGGGTTCGCCCGCGTCCGCGTGGTTCGGCTGGAGATCGGCGCGCTGGGGAGCGTCGACCCAGAGGCGATTAAATTTTGTTTCGACGCGGTTGCGCGAGGCGCCATCGTCGAAGGCGCGCGCCTGGAGATCATCGCCGTTCCAGGCGAAGGCTGGTGCCTCGATTGCGGCAAGACCGTTCCAGTGCTCGAGCGTTTCGGCGCCTGCCCTGAATGCGGCGGGCATCATGTCCAAGTCACGGCGGGCGAAGACATGCGGGTGAAAGAATTGGAGGTCGTTTGATGTGCACGGTCTGCGGCTGCGGAACTTCGAGCGCCGAAGGAAAAGAAGCTCGTCCACACGATCATTCGCATGAACAGCGCGGTCACGCCCACGATCACGATCATGATCACGATCATGAACATCCTCACGACCATGCGGATCACAATGATCATGATCATCCCCACCATCATGGGCATTCTCACCACTTAGCGAATGATCATCATCATGGTCATGCCCATGAACCGGCCTCGATCGATTTCGGCGCGGGACCGGCGGGCGTTCACGTCGCCGGCCTCAGTCAAGATCGGATCGTTCGCATCGAGCGCGACATTCTCTCCAAGAACAATGGTTACGCGCGAGAAAACCGCGCCCGTCTCGCGCAAACCGGGACTTTTGCTCTGAATTTTGTCTCAAGTCCGGGATCTGGGAAGACGTCGCTCTTGGTTCGCGTCATCACCGACTTGAAGGATCGATTTCCAATCGCCGTCATCGAAGGCGATCAACAAACATCCAACGATGCGGATCGCATTCGCGCTACTGGCGCGCCGGCTATCCAACTTAACACGGGAAAGGGCTGTCACCTCGATGCGCATATGATCGCGCATGCGCTGGACGAGCTGACGCTTGCGGAGGGCGGGCTGTTGTTCATCGAGAATGTCGGAAATCTCGTGTGTCCTGCCGCCTTCGATCTCGGCGAAGCGCATAAGGTGGTCGTTCTCTCGGTGACCGAAGGCGAGGACAAGCCGCTCAAATATCCTGAGATGTTTGCGGCGTCCGATCTTCTTCTGTTGAACAAGGCCGACCTCTTGCCTCATGTCGATTTCGACGTCGGCCTATGTCTGGCCAATGCGTTGAAGGTCAATCCAGATCTGCAAACTCTGGTCGTTTCCGCGCGCAGCGGCGAAGGCTTGCAGGCGTTCTATGCATGGCTCGAAGGCCGCGCGGCGCGCCAGATTCGGGCGAAGGCCGGCGTGGCGGCCGTGAAATAAGAGGCATGGACATGGCGCCTGCGGAGATGGCGACGAATGCGAGGCTTCGCGTGCGCGTGCGCGGCGCCGTGCAGGGCGTCGGCTTCCGGCCATTTGTCCATGGTTTGGCGCATAAATTCGCACTCGGCGGTTTCGTCCGAAACGACGCCCGTGGCGTGCTGCTGGAGGTCGAGGGCGCGCATATCATGGAATTCGTCGAGGCGCTGCGCCGCGATCCGCCGCCGCTCGCGCGTATAGACCATATTCATTTAGAGCCGATCGCGCCAAAGCGCGAACAGGAATTTTCGATCGAGCTGAGCAGGAGCGGCAAGGCCCACACCCGCATCGTTCCAGACGCGGCCGTTTGCGACGCCTGTCTCGACGACCTTTTCGATCCGGCGAGCCGGTTCCATCGTTATGCTTTCGTCAACTGCACGCATTGCGGGCCACGCTACACGCTGACGCGGCGCCTGCCCTATGATCGCCCGCAAACGTCGATGGCGCGATTTGCGATGTGCGAGGATTGCGAGCGGGACTATCATGATCCCGCGAATCGGCGTTTTCACGCGCAACCGATCGCCTGTCCGCGATGCGGACCGCAATTGGATTGCTCGATCGACGACATTTTCGAGTCGATCCGCTCCGGCGGCATCGTCGCCCTCAAAGGCGTCGGCGGCTTTCACCTGCTCTGCGACGCACGAAATGAGCGCGCAGTTTCCGAGCTACGCCGCCGGAAGGGACGCGACACAAAACCTTTCGCCGTCATGGCCTGCAACGCTGCTTCCGCGGCGCGGATCGGCGTTTTTGGCGCCGATGAACTCCGTTTACTGCAATCGTCGGCCCGACCGATCGTCGTCGTCGACAAGCGGGAAGAGTTGGCGCCATCGGTTGCGCCGGGCCTGTCGCGGAACGGCATCGTACTTCCCTATGCACCTGTGCACCATCTCTTGTTTCACGCAGCGGCGGGTTATCCGGCGGACAAGTCCTGGCGAGACGAACCGCATGAGTTCACGCTGATCGCGACGAGCGCCAATCCCGGCGGCGAGCCGCTGATCATCGAGGATGCGGAGGCGCGCGCCAAGCTCGCATCCATCGCCGACCTCATTGTCGGCCACGACCGTGCGATCGTCGCCCGCGCCGACGATAGCGTCATGACAATGATCGCCGGCGCGCCGGCCTTTTTGCGGCGGGCGCGCGGCTTTGTTCCCGAGCCGATCGAACTCGCGACCGATGGGCCAAATGCGCTCGCGCTCGGCGCGCATTTGAAAACAACGGTGACTGTGACGCGCGGGCGCGAGGCTTTCATCTCGGCTCATATCGGCAGTCTCGACAATCGCGCGACGATCGCTTTTCACGAAGAGACGGTCCGGCGCATGCTTGCAATTCTCGATGTGCGGCCGGAAGTTGTCGCTTGCGATCTTCATCCCGATCTCTATTCCACGCGCTGGGCGGAATCGAGCGGACTGCCGGTTTCTCGGGTCCAGCATCATGCCGCGCATGTCGCGGCGATCGCCGCAGAGCACGGCGTTGAGGAGCCGATTTTAGGCGCAGCGCTCGACGGCTATGGTTATGGCGATGACGGAGGCGCCTGGGGCGGCGAGTTGATGCTGATCGAGAACGGCGCATGGCGCCGGGTCGGGCATCTCGCGCCATTGCCATTGCCGGGCGGAGATCGCGCCGCGCGTGAGCCATGGCGCATGGCGGTGGCCGCTATCGCGCGCCTTGGTCGAGCCGACGAGGCGTCAGAGCGATTCCCGCAAGTCATACAGGCGACGAGCGTGGCGCGCCTTGCCGCGTCTGCAACGATCGCTCAAACGACGAGCCTCGGCCGAATGTTCGACGCCGCAGCGGCGCTCTTGGGCGTGCGGCTCATGCAAGACTATGAGGGGCAGGCGGCCATGGAGCTCGAGGCGTTGTGCCGCGAGCCGCGAATCCTTTCCGGAGGCTTCACGATCAGCCAAGGCGTGCTCGACCTCACGCCGCTCCTTGCCGCGCTGTTGGAGCCGACACTCTCTGCGGCGGAGGGCTCCGAACTGTTTCATGGAACGCTCATCGAGGCCTTCGCCGCGTGGATCGGCGACGTCTCGCTGAGCCTCGGCCATAAGCGCGTGGCGCTCGGCGGAGGCTGTCTCATGAACGCCGTCATCGCCGACGGTCTTTCTCGGCGCCTGCGCGAACAGGGCGTCGAGCCTTTGCTGGCGCGAAAGGCTCCATCCAATGACGGCGGCCTGTCGCTCGGACAGGCGTTCATCGCGCGCGATGCTGCGCGCGCCAGGATTTCGTGAAAGGTGTGAAAAGCGATGTGTCTTGCTATTCCTGCGCGCGTCATCGAACTCCTCCCGGACGATATGGCCCGCGTCAGCCTCGACGGCGTGAACAAGATCGTTTCGATTGCGCTGGTCGAGAACGTCACCGTCGGCGATTACATCGTACTGCATGTCGGCTACGCGCTCGCCAAAATCGACGAATCCGAAGCACAACGGACTTTGGAGCTGTTACGCGAGGCGGCTGAGCTGGAGGCAAGCGCATGAAACATGTCGACGAATACCGCGACGGCGAATTGGCGCGCGGCGTCACCAGGCGCATCGCCGCGGAGGCGCGAAAGAATCGCGAATACCGCTTCATGGAGTTCTGCGGCGGTCATACGCACGCGATCTCGCGCTACGGCGTCGAGGATTTGCTGCCTGAAAACATCCGTATGATTCACGGTCCCGGTTGTCCGGTGTGCGTGCTGCCCATCGGCCGCATCGACGACGCCATCCGCCTTGCAAAGCGAAAAGAAGTGACGCTCTGCACATATGGGGATTTGATGCGCGTTCCGGGCTCCAATGGCTCGAGCCTTCTGAAGGCGAAGGCCGACGGCGCCGATATCCGCATGGTCTATTCGACGCTGGACGCCATATCGATCGCCGAAAGCGAGCCGAATCGCCAGGTTGTCTTCTTAGCAGTTGGCTTCGAAACGACGACGCCTCCGACCGCACTGGCCATCCGCCTTGCACAAAAGAAAAACCTGATCAATTTTTCGGTCTTCTGCAATCATGTGCTCACGCCCTCGGCCATCCAGGCAATTCTCGAGTCCTGCGACGCGAACGACCCCGGCGCCGTGCAGATCGAGGGATTTGTCGGGCCTGCGCATGTCTCGACCGTCATCGGCATGGCGCCCTATCGGCGCTTCGCCACAGACTTCCATAAGCCTGTCGTCATCGCCGGCTTCGAGCCGCTCGACGTGATCCAGGCGATCTTGATGCTGGTGCGGCAGATCAATGATGGCCGCAGCGAAATCGAGAACCAGTATCGTCGCGCCGTCGCCGAGGATGGAAACCGCAAGGCTCTGGCCGAAATCGAGGACATCTTCGAGCTGCGCGAGAGCTTCGAATGGCGCGGCCTTGGCGAAATTCCGTTCAGCGCGCTCAGGCTGCGCGACGCTTACGCGCAGTTCGACGCCGAGCGACGCTTCTGCGTCGTCACGCAGTCGGCGCGCGACAATCCCGCCTGCGAATGCGGGGCGATTCTGCGCGGGGCGAAGCGCCCACAAGACTGCAAGCTTTTCGGCGTCGCGTGTACGCCAGAAACGCCGATGGGCGCGTGCATGGTGTCGTCTGAAGGCTCTTGCGCGGCTCATTGGGCTTACGGCAGATTTCGCCGACACGAACAACGGAGGGCTGCGTCATGAACAAGCATGAGCCGTTCGGCCGCAAGCTCGACTTTCGCAATGGGCGCGTCGATCTCTCGCATGGCTCCGGCGGGCGCGCCATGGCGCGCCTCATCGCCGACGTTTTCCATACCGCTTTCGACAATGACTGGCTGCGCGCCGGCAATGATCAGTCGGCCTTCGACGTCGACGCCGGCCGCATGGTGATGACGACCGACGGCTATGTCGTGTCGCCGTTGTTTTTCCCGGGAGGCGACATCGGCCGGCTCGCCGTGCACGGCACGATCAACGACATCGCCATGGCTGGCGCCCGGCCGCTGCATATGTCGGCGAGCTTCATCATCGAGGAAGGCTTTCCGCTCGCCGATCTTCGCCGCATCGCCGAGAGCATGGGGGAAGCTTCTCGTGAGGCTGGCGTGCCGATCATCACCGGCGACACCAAGGTGGTTGAGCGCGGCAAGGCCGATGGCGTGTTCATCTCCACCGCTTGCGTTGGCGTCGTCCCGTCCGGCCTCGAACTGTCGGGCGACAAGGCGCGGCCGGGAGATGTTGTGCTGCTATCAGGCTCCATCGGCGATCATGGCGTAGCCGTTATGTCGCGGCGAGAAAATCTCGCCTTCGAAACGGCAGTCGTTTCCGACACGGCGGCGCTGCACGATCTCGTGGCGCGCATGGTCGACGTCGCCGGCGCCTCGATCCGCCTCATGCGCGATCCGACGCGCGGCGGGTTGGCGGCGACGTTGAACGAAATCGCCCATCAGTCGCGCGTCGGCGTTCGCATCGAAGAAGCGTCCATCCCGGTTAAACCTCAGGTCGCGGCGGCTTGCGAATTGCTCGGGCTCGATCCCTTGTTCGTCGCCAATGAAGGGAAACTCGTGGCGATCGTTGAGCGCGAGGCGGCTGAAAGCGTGCTGGCGGCGATGCGGGCGCATCGGCTCGGCAAAGACGCGGCGCTTGTCGGAGAGATCGTCGACGACGACCATTGTTTCGTGCAAATGACGACGGCGTTCGGCGGCGGCCGCATCGTCGACTGGCTCTCCGGCGAGCAACTGCCGCGCATTTGTTGAGTCTGCAAGGTGAGGGAGCGCTTGGTGGATCGGCAAGGCGATTGCATGGACAAGATGCGTGACGAACAGCGAACTGAAGCGTCCGCGAGGCCTACGGCGGTCGTGCTTGTGGTCGATGACGAAAAGCGTTCGCGCGAATCCTTGCACAGGGTGTTGAGCGTCGAATTCGAAGTCGTCTGCGCGGGGAGCGCCGCCGAGGCGGAAGCGGTTCTCGCCGGCGACCTCGTACAGGTCATTTTGTGCGATCAACGCATGCCCGGCGAGAACGGCGTCGATTTTCTCAAACGTGTGCGCGATCAATGGCCGGAGCCGGTGCGCATGATCATCTCCGGCTACACGGACGCCGAAGACATCATCGCCGGCGTCAACGAGGCCGGCATATATCAATATGTCACCAAGCCATGGAGCCCCGAGAAGCTCATCGAGTCGGTGCGGGAGGCGGCGCAGCTCTATCAATTGCAAAAGGCCGGCGGCGCGACGCCGCCGCTCGAGGTCAAGCCCTCGAACGACCGATTGCGACGATTGGCGAGCGATCAACGTCGGGTCGAACGGCGCATGTTCGAATTCGGCCGCATCGCCCACACGCCCGACAGTCCGGTGCGCGCGGCGATCGCCCTCGGGCGGCGCGCGGCTGAATATGACATTTCCGTCCTGATCACCGGCGCTTCTGGCACGGGCAAGGAATTGCTGGCGCGAGCGATTCATCATGGCTCGGCGCGCGGCGACAAATCCTTCGTCGTTGAGAACTGTGGCGCGCTTCCAGACGAATTGCTGGAAAGCGAACTCTTCGGTTGCAAGAAAGGCGCATTCACCGGCGCCTATCAGGATCGGATCGGCCTGTTCGAAGTCGCCAATGGCGGTTCGATTTTCCTCGATGAGATCGGCGAAACCTCTCCCTCGTTTCAAGTCAAGCTGCTGCGTGTCCTGCAAGAAGGCGAGATCCGTCCCCTCGGCGCGCAACGGCCGCGGCGCGTGGACGTGCGCGTCATCGCGGCGACCAACCGCAATATTCAGGCGGAGGTGGAGGCAGGCCGATTCCGCCGCGATCTCTATTATCGGCTCGCCGCGTTTCCCATTCACCTGCCGTCGCTCGCCGAGCGGGTCGGCGACATCCCGGTCATCGCGGCTCGCGTTCTCGTCAACGTCAACCAGATGTTCAACCGGCGCATTCCTGGTTTCGAGCCGGAGACGTTACGTCTGATGGAGCGCTATTCCTGGCCGGGCAACGTCCGCGAGCTGCACAATGAAATTCAGCGCATGGTGGTGCTCTGCGACGGCGATACGAATCTCGAACCGGGACTTCTGTCGCCTGCGATCGTCAATCACGGGCGCCAGGTCGAGACGAACGAGGAACATGCGCGCTTCACGCTGAAGGAGCGGGTCGAAATGCTGGAATGCGCCGTCATCAAGGAGTCGCTCGAACGCAACGGCCGAAACATCAGCCATGTCGCCGACGAACTCGGCCTATCGCGCGTCGGGCTGCGCAGCAAGATCGCGCGTTACGATATTTCCCGCGTCGTCGATGACGAAGTCTGACGCGCCGCGTTTCCTCAAGCGAGGCGATTTGATCGCGCTTGTTGCGGGCAAAGAAGAAATCTCCTTGTCGGCGGGCGACGAGTCGATGTGGGTCGAAGTCATCCAGAAAATGGATGAAGTCTATTCAGACCTCATCGGTTACGAAACCGATCTTGAGAAAAAGAACGCCCAGCTCGAGGAAGCGCAGAATTTCATCTCGAGCGTCATCGCCTCGGTTTCCGACGTCTTGCTCGTGTGCGACGAGAAAGGGGCGATCCTGCAAGTCAATCCGGCCTTTCAATCGCTCACCGGCAAGTCGGAACAGGAGTTGCTCGGCAGGCCGCTCTGCGATCAATTCGTGTTCGAGGACCGCGACCAGGCGTCGGTGATCATCGGTTCGGGACTGGCGCGCGAAGTGGCGAGCGTCGAATTGCGTTTCCAGACAGCGAATGGACCATCGGATTTGATGGCGATCAATTGTTCGGCGCTGTTCAACTCCGAAGGGCGGCGGGCCGGAGCCGTCTTCACCGGACGCCCGATCGGCGAACTGCGGCGCGCCTACGAGGCTCTGCATCGCGCCCATGTCGATCTGCAACAGGCGCAGTCGCGACTGATCGAACAGGAGAAAATGGCGAGCCTTGGTCGACTCGTCGCCGGCGTCGCGCATGAACTCAATAATCCAATCAGCTTCGTCTATGGCAATATCCACACGCTGGATCGATATCGGCGGGCGATAACCGCCTATCTCGACGCGATCCATTCCGGCGCGAGCACAGACGAGCGGGATGCGCTCAGGCGCCGCAACAGGATTGATCCGATTCTCGCCGATCTGGAGCCGCTGATCGAGGGAACGCTCGAAGGGGCTGTCCGCATCAGCGAGATCGTCAAGAACTTGCGGCGTCTGTCATTCAGCGCCAAAGCGCCGCGAGAGGCGGTCGACTTGACGAAGGTCGTCCAAACGGCGGCGCAATGGGCGTCGCGCAGCAAAAAGGCGAAAGCGAAGTTAGAGACGAAGCTCGAGCCGCAGTTGTTCGCATTGGGCCAGAGCGGCCAGATTCACTCGGTGCTCGTCAATCTGATCGACAACGCGCTCGACGCCGTGCGCAATATCGATCATCCGCGAGTTTTTATAGAAACGCGAGGCGAAGGCGATTGCGCCGTCGTCGAAGTGACGGATAATGGTCGAGGCATTCAGGAATCGATTCGCAGCCGGATTTTTGAACCGTTCTTTACGACCAAGGAGGCCGGTGAGGGCACGGGGCTCGGTTTGTGGATCAGCTATTCGATTGTGCATGAACACGGCGGGACCATCGACTTCAAGGATCTGCCCCAGGGCGGAACGTGCTTCATGCTTCGCTTGCCGCGCGCGTTGGCGCCCAGAGAGTAGCACAATAGAGCGTCTCATCGGCGAACTGGGGAAAGTCGCGCCTCGCAATTTGCGCGCGGCGTGATCTAGCGACCGCGGCTGCTCATCTCTCGTTCTTCAATCAAGGCTCGGACAGTCTCAAAATACCAAGCTTTGTAGAAAGCGTAGCGGAACCCGCCCCGACCATCAAGAAATCCGAGTCGCACGATATACGAAAACAAAAAATAGAACCAAGGGAACCACCAGTGTCTTATGTTACGGTATTTGAATAACTGTCGCTTGGTTAGATGTCGCGCAATTCCCAACCCTCCCTCTTCATGCAGCCGCTCATATCGCGCCGCCTCCCACTTGGCATAATCGATATGCCGCGAGAGAAATCGATCTACGCCGCGCAAATCTCGGTGTTCAATGCAATTCGAAAGCTCTCCCACCACCCCATCCAGAATGGGATGCTCGTGGATTTCCATATCGAGTTGGCTCCAGGATTCCTCCTCTATTCTCTCGTAGAGTCCCGAGCCCACACGCATCAATGCAAGCTTCCTTTGCGGAACGCCATGGGACAGTTTCCGGCCCAAAAAGTAGCTCGTGTAATTCAGCCAAAAGCCTACTTTATTTTTATCTTGGATCGCGCCCTGCAATTCGTCGCAAAATGCGTCGCTGATGAGTTCATCGGCGTCGAGGAAGAGAACCCAAGGCGTCGTAAAGCGGTAATTCATCAGAACCCAGTTGCGCTTTTTCGGATAGCTGCCACTCCATCTGAACTGGATTAGCTCCGCTCCATATTCCTTGGCGATATCAGACGTGCGATCGTCGCTCCCGCTATCGACCACAATTACGTGCGCGAAGCGGCCGAGGCGGGATAGGCACTGCGCGAGATTTTGCTCCTCATTCTTTACCGGCACGACGACCGTGACCAAGATAACCGCCTTCAACATGTGGGCTCCGGCCGCGCGCCGATACATCTTGCCGGGTTCCCGGATACAATCACGCCGGGAACCACGTCTTTCATGACGACGGCACGCGCGCCAACGATCGACCGAGCCCCGATAGTTACGTGAGGCCCCACAAACGCGTCCGCGCAAATCCATGCGCCGTCGCCGATAACGATGGGCGCCTTCACTAACGGGAAGTCCGCAAGGCGATAGTCATGAGTGCCCGCGCAGAGATGCGCATATTGTGAAATCGTAACTTTGGAGCCGATCTTTATCTGACCCAGACTGTATAGAATCGCGCGATCCCCCACCGAGGATTCGTCGCCGATCGCGATGTTCCACGGCATCGCGATCCGGACGGTTGGATGAAGGTGGACGCTTTTGCCGATCCGAGCGCCGAAGGCGCGGAGCAATAACCTTCGCCATGCCCAAAACGGGCGAGGACTTAATGCAAAAGGGATTTTGCCTATCGCCCACGCGATGCGGGCCAACTGGACGGTTATGGACCATTTTCGCGCTCGGCGATTGCCGGGCACGTCGACATAAAGGCGACTGCGCTCATTCAAATGGGAGGGATTTTTTGAAGCCTTGCTTTCGTCGATGGGGTGCAGTTGGACGATGTCTCGCTGAGCTAAAACTGCTGAGCTTGGCTCTGATTTGTCCAATTGCGACATCACACCCTCGCAGATTGGCGATTTTGCGCGTTCAGACTAACTTCACCCACTCGGGCCGATCTCCCTGACCCAGCGACCACCGGTATACCTCGACCATCTTTTGTGCAACGGCGTTCCAGCTAAAGTCCTTTTCCATCCATGCGCGTCCTCGCGCGCCCATTGCTCCCAGCTCATGAGGAGGTACGCCCATAGCGCTGCGCAGACCGCCTTCCAAAGCATCTTCGTCGCCGCCGATCCACCAACCGCACCCCTTGGCGTCCAGCTCCGCCCACGGCGCCCCATGAGTGACGACCGCAGGCGTTCCGACCGCCAAGGCCTCGGCCACCGTCATTGCGATCTGGCCCGACGATTCGTAACGACCACGTCGGAAAGTTTGATTCCACACGACTCCATGCCCGCACGAGAGCCTCGATATTCTTTTTGGGATGCAAGCGACCCAATGAGAGTAACGTCTGACCGTTCGGCGAATTCGATCTTCCTGTCGACGCTTCGGGGATCGACACCCCGTTGGGAATGACCGCAACGGGATTCGATAAGCCAGCCGCACGAATCTCGTCCAATTCGCTCTTAGCGGTTGCGTGAAGGAATGCGGCCCTCTTGAGAGCGCGATGCTGATAACAGCGCCAGAAGAGTCGCTTCTTATTTTGTGAATACGACATCGCCGCGGGCGCAAGCATGCCACGGGGGCTCAATGCGAAAACCGCGCCGCCATGCCGAACGAATCTCGCGGGGACAACATTGGGCATCAGCCACAGACCGTGACTGTGGAACACGACCCCCGGCGCGGCAATCTTCCTGAGAGCTCGATTCAGCGCGGCCGACGCCCGCGCCGGATTAAGCCCAAGACGGGACGACGCATCGACCGGAAATGTTCTGTGATAAGAAGGATCTCGACACCATTCGGCATTGCGCTCAACGGTCCACAATCTAGCATCTGCTCCGCGTGTTCGTTGCGCGGCGACCAATGCGGGAACGCTGTGCGACGGGCCAGACGCCTCTGCAAGAATAGAGCCCATGATGTGAACGACGATCACTGTCCGAACCCAGAATATCCGTTATGGGCAAGAAAGCTGGCCCCGGTTGTTTGGACCGCTCCCCGCGGAAGTTAAGCGGATTCCTGCCGGGTTACGCTGATTGCGGAGCCTTGCGATGTTGATGCGGCGTCGGGAGGAGGCAGCGCGATCAGAGCTGCATCAAAATCGTCGCGACCGCTTATGGCGCCGCCATTATCCTTGCGCCGAAGTAAGCCTCGTCCGGCGTCCCACGGTCAAGCGCCGAATGCAGCCGCGGTTCGTCATGAAACGCAACATAGCGGGCGATCGAGGCGCGCCGCTTAACGATCTAGAATTTCGCCCAGCCGATCACCTCCACGGAGAGTGACAAAAACCGCATTTTCAGGCATTACCTTTTTCAAAACGAAACAACCGAAACCGAGCCTTGTTGGACAAGCGGCGCGGCGTTACGACAATTGACCATGAAACCAAACACCGGCGATCCCAGGGAAAACAGATGGGACATTCGTCGCTTCGCGGAGCGCGATCCCCCGGGCCCGAAAGGCGAGAACGGAGCGTGAAGCTCCTGCGCCGCATTTCCGCATATTTTGGCGGTTCGGCGCGCGCGGTCGGCCATGTCGATACGGTTGAACACGGCAGAGTCTATGGCTGGGCCTACTTTCCGAACGATCCGGGACGTCGTTGCCTGGTCGATGTTTTCGTGGATGGCGCTTTCGCGGGTCAAGCGCTTGCAAATCTACGTCGGGACGATCTGCTCTCTGCCGGCGTCGGCGACGGCGCGCATGGGTTCGAGTTAGACGTTCGGCGCATGAACGCCTCGACATCGCGAAAGTTGGAAGTTTTCGCGCTCGACGCCAGCCGCACCCGACTCATAACAAATCTCGACCCGGCGCCGACGCGACCGCGGGCGCCTCTTCCCAAAGACGCCGAGGATTATCTTCGGGAGACATTCAGAAATTTCTCCCGCCCCAAAGCCGCCACGCGCCGCCGCCGGACGGACCCGTCCGCGCCGGCGTCACTTTATGAGCAACTCCTCGCGCCGTCGCCGGTCGATGGGCCGCCGATCTGCCTCGGACGACCGATCGGCGCCTATCACGACTTGGTCCGACTCCGCAGCCAGCAGGAAAGATTGTTCGAGCCTTCCCTAACGCCGTTGGAGAGCGCAGAGTTCCTTCGATCGTATCTTTCGACCTATGGCCGAACGCGCGGCGACATGCGCGCGCCGCTGTCGGCATCCGACATCAGCTTTCTCAACGAGGCGCCGACTGCCGGCGGCCCCTCGCGCGCGCAGAAACTATTCGCCGACCTTTTCGCGAAAACCTCGGAAAACGCCGACGCGCTCGAAAGCGCCTTTGTCTGGGGTGCATTCAACGCGGCAGTCCTCTCGGTTGAGGACTGTCTCATTTCGGACGCCGACCGCTCCTTCATGGCGACGCCCCAAAACCCGAACGAAGAGCCTTACCCGCTCTCGCCGTTCATGCGTCTTTTCATCAAAGGCAACCCCTTTCTGGCAAATCTGCGAGTCTCGACCGGCGAAGACCGGGCATTCGTTTATTTCGTCGTCCTGCTCTTTGCGACCGCAGCGCCGTATCTTCTCAAATTCACGCCGCCGGATTGGCGCGACGCCCTGCTCGCGGAGAACGCCGAGGGACGGTCGTTCTTTGACAGGTTGAGCAACGCAATCTTTGCGGCGCAGCCTGCACGGATCGATGCCGAAACATGGAAAGGCTTGATCGCGTCGCGCGATTTCGACCTGCGCCTCAACGACTTCACGACAACGACCGCGTCCGGATCGCGAATTTACGCGGCGGCCCGTGAACTCGCGCCGCTCAGCCCTGTGGACGTTCAAGTCATCGGGCCTATCACAAGGGCGCTCGGCGTCGGCGCAAGCTGCCGCCGACTGGTTCGGGCGCTGGAGCTGACGGGATACGAGATTCGATGTTGCGATTTCTCTCTCGATCATCCGAACAAAACGGTGGCGGTTCCCACGGTCCTTTCGCCGCTGGGACCGGCGCGAGTGAATATTCTGCACCTCAATCTCGAAGAACTTCCAAAAGCGATCGCTTATTGTGCGGACGCCTTTTCCGGCGCGCACAACATTGCGCTTCCCTATCTCGAACTCGCGCCGCTCCACCCCGCACAAATGTTGGGCCTCTCACTCGTCGACGAAGTCTGGGCCGCGTCTCGTTTCATCGCGGATGCTCTCGCCTCGCATGCGAAAACTTTCGTCGTGGGCTCCTCTTGCGACGACGTCGCGCCAATCGGGCGTGAACTGGCGCGGTCGCGCGCATATGGCGACGCCGTCTCGACCGATGATTTCGTTTTCCTCACCGCGGGCGACGCGCTTTCCTCGGCGCACCGGAAGAACCCGCTCGGCGCGGCGCGCGCTTTCTTGCACGCCTTCCCAAACAATCCGCGCGTGCGTCTCGTGATCAAGACGCACAGCACGGAAAAGGCGCACAGCCCTTACGAGCAGGCCATCTGGCGAGCGATCCGCTCGCTGGCGGAAGCGGACAGCCGCATATCTCTTGTCGATGCATACATGGATGAAGCAAAGCATTACGCGCTGATCGAAGGGGCGGACGCGCTCCTGTCGCTGCACCGCGCCGAGGGGCTCGGCTATCACATCATCGAGGCGATGAAGCTCGGCGTGCCGGTGATCACGACGGCCTACTCCGGCAATGTCGATTTTTGCACGGACGCTACAGCCTTTCTTGTCCCGTATCGTCTGATTTCGGTTGAACCGGAGCAGTATCCGTACGCGACACGCCATCAGCGATGGGCGGATCCGGATCATTCTGCGGCCGTCAAACAATTGCGTCGGGTATACGAGGATTACGCGGCGGCGCGGGAGAAAGCTGACGCGGCTCGCCATCTCGTCGCGGATCGATATTCCACATGGGCGCTCTCGCGAAATGTTTCGAACAGGCTCAGGGAGCAGATTCCGCCATCACACGCTGAACCCCCCCCGCCTCCGCGCCAGCCCTTGGATCAGCCGGTCTCTAAAGAACAAGAGCCATTTGCGTAGCTCGCCGCCGCGGCGCGCGGTAGAGCCCGCGGCGCGCCAGAAATACCCGCACAATTTTCGACGGGAGCAAAGACGGATTGCATAGCGGTTTAAACCGCCGTACAAAGCCTCGGCGCGCTCCGCTCGATAGGAGTCAATATGACAAAGACCTATAGCGCATTGGTCTTTCGATTGATCGTCTGTCTCGCGCCGCCGCTCGCGACATCGGGCGCGACAGCGCAGATAAGCATCACGCCTGACGCTCTCATGCATTACTCCTACTGCATCAGTCAGGCCAAGGACCGAAGCGGCGTATTCCTCCTCGATCGCGGCACGCTTTATCGATGCGGCGATGACATTGCTGCTTCGTATTTCAACTATTTGGGCAGACGGAGGGCGCCTGAGCGCCGCGCTGTCGAGGCGGAAGGGGTCTTTATCTATCGAATAATCGCCGGGGTCGGCAGATGCTGGAATAAGATTGAGGATTCCCTTGGAAATCCGACGTCGATATATGGCTGCGACGTTTATGTCGAACTGTGAGCGATGCGCGGCCGCGATTTGCGCCGATTCAGATTTTAATTCATCTGCGCCTTTGAGATAAACAAAAATGACATGGAGGAAAGGAATGCATCACGAAAGTGCGCGGTTCGCTCTTTTCGAGGGGTCTCCAAAGGCGCCGCCAAAACGGCGTAAGCGTTTTTCGCGCCGGCTGTCCCGGCGGGCCGGTTTTACGCTCGTCGAAATGCTCGTCGTTCTGGCGATCATCGGGTCGATTGCCAGCCTCGTGGGGCCTCGTGTGCTGAATTACCTCTCGGAGTCGAAGGTGAAGACAGCGCAGATCCAGATGGAGAATATCGCCAGCGCGCTAGACCTCTTCTACCTCGACGCAGGCCGCTATCCTTCGAGCGAAGAAGGGCTCAACGCGCTGGTCCAGAGGCCAGCGAGCGCCTCTTCCTGGAACGGCCCCTATCTGAAGACGACGAGTGTGCCGAAGGACCCTTGGGGCCATGCGTTCCTCTATCGCGCGCCCGGGCAGAACGGCCCTTATGACGTCGGCTCGCTAGGGCCGGAAGGGCGCGAGGGCGGATCGGCCTCGCTCTCGCGCACATCGCCGGCGAAGTGACTGGCGCGCCCAAACATCGGCCGGCGCAGCGGACAGGAAAGCGCGGCGGCTTTGCGCTGCTCGCCGTCATCTGGGGCACGGGCATTATCTCGCTGCTCGTCGTTTCCTTCATGACGACGGGGCGCCTGCGCCTGCAAACGGCGCATAATATCGCAAGCGCCACGCAGGCCGGCTATCTTGCGCAAGGCGTCGTCAATCTCGTAACGCTTAAGCTCCTCGCAGAGCGTGACTTGAGCGCGACGCGGCCGGAGAGCGCCGCCGTTTACGACGGCGCGCCGAACTATTGCGTCTTCGACGGCGCGGCGATAGCTCTCGCGGTCGAAGAAGAAAGCGGAAAGGTCGATCTCAACGCCGCGACGCCAGAATTGCTGCAGATGACGCTCGTCGGCCTGGGGCTCGACGCTCGCGCGGCGGAGGCGGCGTCAAAGTCGATCGTCGAGTTCCGCGCGACGCCGAGCGTCGCCCAAATGGAGACGACCGCCCCCTCAGACAAGCCGTTCGGGCCGAAGCGCGCGCCGTTTGAGACGGTGATGGAGCTCGATCAGGTCAGCGGGGTGGAGCCGTCGTTGTTTCGCGCCCTCGTCCCTTTCGTCACGGTTCATTCGCGTAGTCCGGGCGTCAATCCGATGACCAGCCCCCCGGGTCTTTTTGCGGCGCTCGCCGGCTTCGCGATCGAGGACGTGCAGGCGCTGACGGCCGCGCCCTATCCCAATAAGCTCAAGCGCAACGATCCGCGCTTCCCCGGCAATCTCATACAACCGGGAGACCGCGGCGCTTATCTCATTCATGTCGAAGCGCTGCTCGCGACAGGTCAAACCACGGCCAAGGATGCGATCCTGGATCTGCGCGAGTCGAACGGCAAGGCGTTCGCCATCAAGGAAATGCGGCGCGGACAGTCGAAATATGTGGATCAACTTCGCCTGTTGATCGCAACCAACGGCGCCGGCATTCCAGACTGCTGACCATCATCGCGTTTCGCGGTCGGCGCGCCAGGGACTCTTCGACCACGGATCGAGGACGGTGCGCCGCACCGACTGTTCAATGTCATGAGGCCTTCCGATCGCGCGCGTGGAAATGTCGAGCAGCTTGCGCTTAAATTCCTCGGTAATCTCGCGGCCTTCGCTCAGCGAGCGCACAACATGCGGCGTGATCATGATGACGAGCTCGGTCTTGTCGATAGCGTCGCGCTTCTCCTTGAACGCGCTGCCGACAATCGGAATGTCGCCGACGACGGGGATCTGGTCGGCGGCGCGACCGCGTTGATCCTTGACGAGACCGCCGAGCATCAGCGACTCGGAGTCGTTGACGACGACCTGCGTCCGCACGCGGCGCTGCTGAATAGTCGGCGTTGTGCTGCCGGGCGGCGTGTTGGGATCGACGTTGGAGACCTCCTGCTCGAGCTCGAGCATGATGCGGCCGCTTTCGCTGATGTGGGGCGTGATCTTCAAAATAACGCCGGTGTTAGTGTAGTTCACGGAATTGAACGTATTGCCGATCGCCGAGACGCTTTGCAGCGTTTGCACCGGGATTTGGTCGCCCACCTGCAACAGGGCTTCGCGATTGTCGAGCACGGTCAAGGAGGGCGTCGAAATGACGTTCACTTCGGTTATCTGATTGAGCGCGCTCAGCGTGACCTGCTGGTTCAAGGCCCTGAAGGCGTATGCAAAGCCCGGGAAGGCCGCCCCGACGCTGGCGCCGAGAAGATTCTGGCCGAGCAATGTGTTTGCAGCGGCGGGCTGTCCGGGGAGACCGGAGAAGCCGAACAGGTTGGCGTTTTTCTGCATGAACCAGCGCACGCCGAAGCGGAGACTGTCGTTGAGCTTCACCTCTGCGATCGTCGCCTCGAGAAACACCTGATTGGGCAGAACGTCCAGCGTCTCGATGACCGCTCGAATACGGCGATAGTCCTCGGACGTCGACATGATGACGAGCGCGTTTTTGGCGTCGTCGACGCCAAGTTTGTAACGGTCGTTGTCGAGACTTATTGCGGGCGTTGGGCCAGCCCCACGACCAGACTCAGGTCCGCCTGGAACGCTTAAGCCGCTGATGCCGCCCGAGCCAAGCGAGCCGCCGCCGGCTGTAGGAGTCGGGCCCCCGCCCATCCCAAAGCCGCCGCCGCCGATTCCGCCGCCGCCAAGTCCGCCGCCGCCGCCCAGAGCGCTCGAGCCAGCGCCACCGGTCGGCCCTGCCGCGGAGAGAGCGCCGAGCGGGCTCGTTGGAGCCTGGCCGCCGCCCATGCCAGCGCCGGAAGACATCGCGGACTGGCCGAAGCGCGGCGCCACGCCTGACTCGGCCTGGCCTTTGGACCCGAAAATGGACGCGAGCACTATCATCAGCTCTTTGGCCGGACGGTTCTGGACCCGATAGGTGAAAAACCGCTTCTCGCTGTCCTCGGCGCGGGCGTCGAGCTTCTCGATCCATGCGCGCGCACGGGCAAGATATTGTGGTTGCGAGGAAATGACGAGAATTGACGAGAGCTTCTTATTGCCGATGAATCGGATCATCCCGCCCATCGGCCCTTCCTTTTCGGAGCCGAAAATGTTTTTCAGATCGTCGGCGAGAGAGTCGGCGTCGCCGCTGCGCACCGGCGCCAGCGCGAACGACATGCCGCGCATCGTGTCGATGTCGAACATGCTGATCGCGTCCTGGAGCGTCGCAATGTCCTGTGCCGTGCCTGACAGCGTCAACGTATTGCGGGCGTCGTCGGCGCGCACGATACTCCCATGTTCGGCAATCGGCTCCAGAACGCGCTTCATCTCCGAGGCGGAGACATAGCGCAACTGCACGACCCGCGCGCTTTCTCCCAGCGGGCTCGATTCCGGCGAGACGGGGTCGGTAGAAATGGCCTCGCCCGAGGTCGCCGCCTGCTCGATGGGGACGATTTTGTAGCTTCCGCCCGACTTGACCACCGAAGCGCCGGCGACGCGCAGACCGGACTGAAAGAGATCGAGCGCCGCGCTTCGGCGCACCGGTTTGGCGGTATGAACCGTCACCTTGCCGTCGAGCTTGGGATCGACGACATAATCGCCGCCCAGGATGTCGCCGATGACAATCTTGGCGGCCTGCGCGATCGGGAGATTGACGAGGTTCAGGGTGACGCCGTCTTCGCTCACGGGCTCTGTCGCCGCTGAGCGGCTGCGCCCCGAACCGATAAATCTTCCCGTTCCGGTTGAAACCACCGCTCGCCCGGACGCCGACCGCGACAGCGAGACGCCATCGCCGCGTCTGCCGTCCCCATCGCCTCGGGGACCACGGTCGATAGGTTCGATATTCCACTCGGCGACGGGAGGGCCCCCCATCGTTGTAGACTCGCAACCTGCAAACCCGGCAAGCGCCGTAGCCAAGAATAGTGCTCGAAGGACACGACGCAAAAGTCTACGACCTGTGGGTTGACCGCCATGCTGAACAGATTTGCCTCAATTTAACATGTTTGCGGAACCTTCGCCACGAGCCGACGGGCGGCTGGAACTCTTCCGGTTTCCTGGAGCGCGGCGCGCGGAAAAAGCAGCATCCGGTTTTTCGTGTAAAGCGCGCTCTAAACTTTTGGAATCGACCGTTATCTGCATTTGGCAACGACAGGCTGGAAACGGCTGAAGGCGTAAAGCAGATTGTCGCAACCGGGACGGGGCCAATAGGAGCCGTATACTGGGCTGGATGAGGGCGAGGCCGAGCCGTTCCAGGCTTATAGGCGCTCCCGGCGAAAGTGGGGTGAAGTTGCTGCAAAGGGATGCAAGCGCGGCAAGCTTCGTCACGTTTCTCTCATCGTTCGGGCGGTCGCCCGCCTGCGCCCGCCGCCGCCGGGCTCTTGCGCCGCTGGCTTGCAACATTTTGCGCGCCTGCGGTGAAGGGCGCGAGTTCGCGCCCACCGCCTGGGCGGCTGGTCTCGGGGGCGTCTGGCTCGCGTTTCAGGCGGCCGACGTCGGATGGCTCTTGCTCCCGAGTCTCGCCCTCTTCGCCGCGCTCTGTCTCATCGCGCTCTTCGACGTACGCTACTTCATTATTCCGGACGGTCCGATCTATTTCCTCCTCGCATGCGGCCTCGCCACGACTCTCGTGAACGCGCCCGGGGAGACCGCAGC
>JACOWC010000071.1 GCA_016177005.1 Methylocystis sp. | reverse complement strand
GCGCGAGGCGCTGCGCAAAATGCTCAAGGAGAACGGCCCGCCGCCGACCGGCAAATGGGCCGACCTCGCGGTGCTGGAGCCGGTGCGCGACTACAAGGCGCGGCATGGCTCGACCATGCTGGCGTTTGACGCTGTGGCGGATGCGGCGACGAAGGCGGAAGCGAGCCAAGGGGCAAGCTGACGGGTAGCCTGCCCGCCCTGTCCGTGACTAACCTCGCGCATGACCCCTGCCCCGATTCGCATCCTCGGCATCGATCCCGGCCTGCGCAACACCGGCTGGGGCGTCATCGAGGCGCGGGGTTCCCGGCTGTCCTTCATCGCCTGCGGGCGGGTCCGGTCGGACGCGAGTCTCAACATGGGCGAGCGGCTGCGGCAATTGCACGAGGGGCTGATGGGCGTCATCGCCGACCATGCGCCGCAGGAGGCGGCGATCGAGGAAACCTTCGTCAATCGCGATCCGCAGTCGGCGCTTAAGCTCGGACAGGCGCGCGGCGTCGCGCTCACCGCCCCCGCCCTCGCCGGCCTCGTCATCGCCGAATATGCCGCCAATCTCGTCAAAAAAACCGTCGTCGGCGCCGGCCATGCCGACAAGGCGCAGGTGCAGATGATGGTGCGCGTGCTGCTGCCCTTGAGCGCCGCGACCAGCGCCGACGCCGCCGACGCGCTGGCGGTCGCCATCTGCCATGCGCAGCACCGCGGCCGTCATTGCGAGCGAAGCGAAGCAATCCAGCCTCCCGGCGCGACTGCCCGATCGCTTCGTCGCATTCGCTCCTCGCGATGACGGAGCCGCGGCGATGATCGGCAAGCTCAAGGGCCTGATCGACTCCTATGGCGACGATTTCGTCATTCTCGACGTGAACGGCGTCGGCTATGTCGTGCATTGTTCGACGCGCACGCTGCAAAAACTGCCGCGCGTCGGCGAAGCGGCCGCGCTCGCCATCGAAACGCAGGTGCGCGAAGATTCGATCCGGCTCTTCGGCTTTGCGACCGAGGCCGAGCGCGACTGGTTCCGGCTGTTGCAGACCGTGCAGGGCGTCGGCGCCAAAGTGGCGCTGGCGATCCTGTCGATTCTTTCCGCAAACGATCTCGCCTCGGCCATCGCCATGCAGGACAAGGCGATGGTCGCGCGCGCACCGGGCGTCGGGCCGAAGCTCGCGGCGCGCATCGTCGCGGAGCTCAAGGACAAGGCGCCAGCCTTTGGCGCCGTCGACCCCGCCCTCGCGCGGCTCTCCGGCGAGGAGAGCGAAAGCGCGCCATCGGCGGCGCGCGACGCAATTTCAGCTCTGGTCAATCTCGGCTATGGGCGCCCGCAGGCGGCGGCGGCGGTGGCCGAAAGCCTCAAACAGCTCGGCGACGGCGCCGAGGCCGGCGAGCTGATCCGCCAAGGCCTGCGCGAACTCGCGCGCTGAGCGGCGGCGACTAGGCGGCGATCACGTCGCGATAGATTTCGGCGAGCGGCGTTTCGAATTCTATGGCAGGCAGGCGGAGCGTATCGCCGATTGCCCCAAGTCTCGGGCGCTCGAAGAAGCCGCCCTCGACCCGGTCGAAGACATCGACAGCGAGATGATCGCGTTCGACCAGCACATAATGCTGAAGCGAGGGGAGCCTTTGATAAAGTCCCCATTTTTCCCAACGGTCGCGCTGCGCGGAGCCTTTGGTGACAACCTCCACCAGCACAATCGGGTCGTCGATCGATGTCGCGGCGGGAGGCAATGGGCCGCGGCGGACCATGACGTCAGGGAAACAGGCGAGATCAAGCAGCGGCTCCTTGAGCCAGAATGTTGCCGAGAATGGCCGGCAATCGGAACCGCGTCGACAGAAATCCGTCATCATTGCCGCAGAAATATTCTGGATGATGTAATTGTGCTCCCATCGCGCGCCGACCATCATGCGTACGACTCGGCCGCCGATCAGCTCCCATTTTTCGTCGGCCGGCTTGTCGGGCAGAAGTTCCTCGAAATCGTCGAGGGACATATACTCATATTGCGAGGACGGGCGATTCACGGCGCGGCTCCGTTTGCCGCACCATAGCATAGCGCCTGCGCCAGCGCATGGGAGCCGCCCGTTTGACCATCGAGCGCACGGACCATGGCAATTGGATCGGCGGATGACGAGATTGAACGGCAAAGTGGCGCTCGTGACAGGCGCCGCTCGCGGAATCGGCGCGGCGATCGCCCGAGCCTTCGTCGACGAGGGCGCATTCGTCTATCTGACCGATGTGAACGACGAAGGCGGACGCGCGGCGGCCGACGAGCTCGGCGACCGCGCCGCCTATGCGCGACTCGACGTTCGCGACGAGGCCGATTGGCGCAGCGTCACGGATGCCGCGCTCTCCACGCACAAACGGCTGGATATCGTCGTCAACAATGCCGGGATCACCGGCTTTGAAAACGGCGCGACCGCTCACGACCCCGAACACGCGAGTCTCGAAGACTGGCGCGCGGTGCACGCGACGAATCTCGACGGCGTTTTTCTCGGGTGCAAATATGCGATCCGCGCGATGCGGCCCGTCGGCGCCGGGTCGATCATCAATATATCGTCCCGGTCGGGGCTCGTGGGCATACCAGGCGCGGCTGCTTACGCCTCGTCCAAGGCCGCTGTCAGAAATCATTCCAAAACCGTCGCCCTCTGGTGCGCGACGCAAGGGCTGGCGATTCGCTGCAACTCGATTCATCCTGCAGCAATTCTCACGCCGATGTGGGAGCCGATGCTGGGATCCGGTCCCGAACGAAAGGCGCGCATGGAGGCGCTGGTGCAAGACACGCCCCTGCGCCGGTTCGGACGCCCCGAGGAAGTCGCGGCGCTCGCCATCCTGCTGGCTTCGGATGAAGCGACCTATGTGACGGGAGTCGAGATCAGCATCGACGGCGGGCTCCTCGCCGGATCGGCGGCGAGTCCCGGATGAAATATTTCGCATCCCTGGCCAGCGGTATAAATGTCGGCGCACGCGTCGAATTTGCAGAGCCGTGCCGATCGGCGTCGGAGTCCTGACCCTTGACCACGCCTCCCCGCCGCCTCGTGACGCCCGAACAACGCGACGATGACGCCGACCCGTCGCTGCGCCCGCTGTCGCTCGCCGATTTCACCGGCCAGGAGGCGGCGCGCGCCAATCTCAAAGTCTTCATCGAGGCCGCCAGGACGCGCGGCGACGCGCTCGATCATGTGCTGCTTGTCGGTCCGCCGGGATTGGGCAAGACCACGCTGGCGCAGATCGTCGCGCGCGAGCTCGGCGTCAATTTCCGCTCGACTTCCGGCCCGGTCATCGCCAAGGCCGGCGACCTCGCGGCGCAGCTCACCAATCTCGAGCCGCGCGACGTGTTGTTCATCGATGAAATCCACAGGCTCAACCCGGCTGTAGAGGAAATCCTCTATCCCGCGATGGAGGATTTCCAGCTCGATCTCATCATCGGCGAAGGTCCGGCGGCGCGTTCGGTGAAGATCGATCTGGCGAAATTCACCCTCATCGGCGCGACGACGCGCGCGGGGCTCTTGACCACGCCGCTGCGCGACCGCTTCGGCATTCCCGTTCGATTGAATTTCTACACGTCCGAGGAATTGGAGCTGATCGTCAAGCGCGGCGCGCGCGTGCTCGGCGTCGGCATGGAGGACGCGGGCGCAACGGAAATCGCGCGGCGCTCGCGCGGCACGCCGCGCATCGCCGGCCGTCTTCTGCGGCGCGTGCGCGACTTCGCCATCGTCGACGGCGCAGCGTCGATCACGCGCAAGCTCGCTGATCGCGCCCTGTCGCTGCTTGAAGTCGATACGATCGGCCTCGACGTGATGGACCGGCGCTATCTCAATCTGGTCGCGGTCAATTTCGGCGGCGGACCGGTCGGCATCGAGACGATCGCCGCGGCTCTGTCAGAACCGCGCGACGCCATCGAGGATATTATCGAGCCGTTTCTCCTGCAGCAGGGCTTCCTGCAACGCACGCCGCGCGGCCGACTCCTGACGCCGCACGCCTTCCGTCACCTTGGCCTCGCCGAGCCGGCGCGCCCCGCCGGGCAATTCGGGTTGTTCGAAGAAGGCGAGGAGTGATTGAAATACCGTTTGAACGGCTCGGTTGTCATTCCCGACGCGCGCTTTGCGCGCGATCGGGAATCCAGAAAAATAGGCCAGCATTCTTGAATTGGCTCTGGATTCCCGGTCAGGCCCTCGGCCTGCCGGGAATGACAGGGTCCAAGCGAACGGATCGGCCGGAATCCGTATGAGCTGCGATCACACGGCGCGCGCGATCACTTCGGCTGTGGAACGATCCGCAGATAGGGCCGCGGCGCGTTCCAGCCGTCCGGATAGATTTTCTTCGCCTCGTCGTCGGAGACCGAACCGGCGATGATGACGTCGTCGCCCGGACGCCAATTGACGGGCGTCGCCACGCGATGTTTGGCGGTCAACTGCAGCGAATCGACGACGCGAAGCACTTCGTCGAAGTTGCGGCCCGTCGTCATCGGATAGACGATGATGAGCTTGATCTTCTTGTCGGGTCCGATGACGAAGACGTTGCGCACGGTCTGATTGTCGGCCGGCGTCCTCTTGCTCGCGTCGCCCGAGGCGGCCGCCGGCAGCATGCCGTATAGCTTGGAAATGCTGAGGTCGGTGTCGCCGATCATCGGATAATGCGGGGTCGCGCCCTGCGTTTCGGTAATGTCGACCGCCCATTTCGCGTGATTGTCGACCGGGTCGACGCTCAAGCCGATCACCTTGACGTTGCGCCGCTTAAATTCCGGTTCGAGCTTCGCCATATAGCCAAGCTCGGTCGTGCAGACCGGCGTGAAATCCTTGGGATGCGAGAACAGGATGCACCAGGAATCGCCGATCCAATCGTGGAATTTGATAGGTCCCTGGGTGGTGTCGGCTGTAAAATCCGGCGCCGTGTCGCCAATCTGGAAAGACATGGGGGAACTCCTCCGATATTATTCGTTTCGTCGTCTCGCCGGCGCCTCTCCTCCATCGTCGGAGGCGCATCGTAACCCTATGATGCGACTTTCGCGCCTCGGATCAAGGACTGTCGGCGATCCGTAGCCTCTTCCCGTTAAATCCCCTAGAAAAGCTGGCGATCGCCGGGCGCGGTCGCGCACAGAGCCTTAGCGAGCCTTGATGACGAATGTTTTTGTCCCACACCGCCTTCCCGTCCGCATCTATTACGAAGACACGGATTTTTCCGGCCTCGTCTATCACGCCTCCTATCTGCGTTTCATGGAGCGGGCGCGCACGGAAATGTTGCGCGCGCTCGGGCTTGATCAGCGCGCGCTGCTGGAGGGCGCCGCCGGCGCGCCGATTTTCTTTGTCGTTCGATCGATCGACGTCGACTTCCAAAGGCCCGCGACGATGGACGACCTGCTGACCGTCGAAACCGAGGCCCTCGAACTCGGCGGCGCCTCGCTCACGCTGGAGCAGCGGGTCTTGCGGCAGGCGGAGCTGCTTGTGCGGGCAAAGGTGCGGATCGTATGCGTCGAAGCCGGCCGCGCGCGCCGCCTGCCCTCCGAAGTGCGCGCGAAATTCGAGCGCCTGCTGGCGGATTAGGCGTATATTCTCGCCGCCATCTAGATGCCGCCTTTTGCGGTCTAAAATGGCGTCGAGATGGGAATCATCGAACCCGCTGCGCGACTGCGGCCCCGGACCGAGCCTTCGGACCCGGCGGAAACCGGCGTTCTGACCGTCGACCTTTCGGCCCTCGCCGATAATTGGCGGACGATGGCGCGCCTCGCCAGCGGGGCGGAATGCGGCGCGGTAGTGAAGGCCGACGCCTATGGATTGGGGCTTGCGCCGGCGGTGCGCGCGCTGCTCTCGGCCGGCTGCCGAAGCTTTTTCGTCGCCAATGTGGTCGAAGGCGAAGCGGCGCGCGCGGTTGCGCCCGAGGCGACCATCTATGTGCTGGACGGCCTCGTTCCCGGCGCGGCGCGGCGCCTCGTCGCCGCCGATCTTATTCCCGCCTTGGGTTCGCTTATCGAAATCGACGAATGGGCGGCGACAGGCCGCAAGCTCAAGGCGGCGATCCATTTCGACACGGGAATGAATTCCTCGACGCCCGCGCGCGCTTCGCCGACATTCCGGCGTCGATGTCGAATTCTTCCGCCGTCTTCCTGCCGCAGCGCCCGCATTTCGATCTCATTCGGCCCGGCTACGCGCTCTACGGCGGCAATCCGACGCCTTATGCCGAATGCCCGGTGCGCCCGGTCGCGCGGCTGAGCGCGCGCATTCTCTCGACCCGCGAGATCGAGCCCGGCGCCTGCGTCGGCTATGACGCGCTCTGGTCCGCGCCGCGGCGCACCCGCATCGCGACGATCGGCGTCGGCTATGCCGACGGCGTGCCGGTCGGCGCCACCGCCTGCGCCGGCAAACCGGCGGGAGAAGCGCTGGTCGGCGGAGTCCGTTGCCCCTTCATCGGCCGCGTGTCGATGGATTATGTCGTGCTCGACGTCTCCGATGCGCCGCAAGACGCAGCGCAACGCGGCGCATGGGTCGAGCTCTTGGGCGATAACATCTGCGTCGAGGAAGCGGCGTCGCGCGCCGGCACTATCGGCTATGAAATCCTCACCCGGCTGGGGGCGCGATTCTCGCGGCGTTACGTAGGGGCTTAGAGCAGGTTCCGAAAAAGTTGACAGGCTTTTTCGATGAGAACCTGCTCCAACATTTTGAGCGATTCCTTAGGCGATGCCGCAAAATAATTGAATCGGTTTGGCGTGGGGATTCCTTGCAGCCATGGGTTGATTTATCACGGCGGCATGATCGATGAAACGGCGA
>JACOWC010000055.1 GCA_016177005.1 Methylocystis sp. | reverse complement strand
GTCGGCGGCGCGAAGCCGCCGATCTGGCGCACCGGCGGGCGGCGCGGCTGCTCGGCCTCTCCAGAGACGCGCGCAACGGCTGGACGCGGCGCCGCGGGGGCGGCGCCGGCGGGGCGCGGCGGCGTCAGACCAGCGGCTTCCGGCGGCAGTCGGCGGCGCGCCTCTTCCTCGGATTTGCGCTTTGATTCCGCCTCCCGCGCGAGACGCTCTTCTTCCTCGCGCTTGCGCGAGTCGGCCGCGGCGCGTTCGGCGCGCTCGCGGTCGTCGCGTTCCGCGCGGGCCTTCGCCTCGATTTCGGCGCGGCGGCGATCGTCCTCTTCGCGCGATTTGGCGTCGACCAGCGCGCGGGCGCGCGCCTCGCGCTCCTCGTCAGTCAATGCGCGCAACACGACGCCGGAGCCGGAACGCGACGCCGGAGCCAGACGCTGAGCCTCGGATTTCGGCGCAGCCTTTGGCGGCTCGGGCGGAGCGGCAGCCGGCGCGCTCGCGGGCTTCGCCGGCTCGACGTGCCCGGGGGCGCGGCGCTTCACCTTCTCGACCACGACCACTTTCGAACGGCCATGGGAGAAGCTCTGGCGGACCATGCCGTGCTCGACCGGTCGCTGCTTCAAATGCAACGTCTTCGACGGCGCGACGGTCAGAGTTTTGTCGCCGCTGTTCTCGCCTTCGCTCATCCAGATCCCAATCCTGGGTCGCTCGACCCGTTAACCTTCTGTCGCGCAGCCCCTCGGCGACGCTTCGATGTCTTCGCCCAACGCCGCCGCGCCGTCGATGCATACGCCCCGATAGGCTGCAAGTCGACGGCATCGCGCGACAAAAGCCGTGCTCGCCCCACCCTCGGCGAGGGCAGCATGTATCACATTTGTGCGGCCCAACGCCAAATCCAATTGCAGCGACGAAAATAAGCCGATCACAGGCGCCGCGGATTCTGCACGCCGCGCCGCTTGGGCCAGCTTCCGCCTGCCGTCTTCGCCGCCGTCGCGCGCTTCGACCAGCGCGCCGATGGCGCCTTGCGCGAGAGCGTCGGCGACCTTGCCGAAGCCCGCCATGACGGCGCCGGCCTTGTTGGCAAGCGACAGCATCCGCAGACAATCGGCTTCGAGCAACCGGTCGACGTCTTCGGCAAGCTGTGGTTCGGCGTCGACGCGCGTTTTCAAAGAGCGCGCGAATAAATGCTTGCGCGCCGCCTGCGCGACGAGGTCGGCGCGCCCCGTCACCCAGACTCCGCGGCCAGGCAGGCGCGCCGCGATGTCGGGCGCGAGCGCGCCGTCAGGTCCGCGCACGAAGCGGATCATCGCCTCGGGCGCGCCGCGCCGGCGAGTCACGATGCAGGTCCTCTCCGAAACATGCGGCTCGCGCGTCATCGCTTCGATCAAATCCGCTCTTCGCCTTCCGCCTGAGCTTCAGCTTCGACCTCGGCCGCCGCAATCGGCTCCTCGATCCAGCCGGCGCGCACGCGCGCCGTCATGATCATCGCTTCGGCCTCTTCGCGCGACAGGTCGATGCCCTCGAAAAAGCCCTCGTGCTTGACCGTTTCGCCGTCCTTCTTCTCGCTCCAGCCGACAAGGTCGTCCGGCACGCAGCCGGCGAAATCCTCGATCGTCTTCACGTCGTTTTCGCCGAGCCGCACCATCATCGCGGTCGTCAGCCCGTCGATCTCGCGCAATTCGTCGGCGACGCCGAGTTCCTTTCGGCGCGCCTCATTCTCGGCCTCGATGCGTTCGAGATAGTTCTTCGCGCGGTTCTGAATTTCTCCCGCAGTCTCCTCGTCAAAGCCTTCGATCGACGCGAGTTCGGAAAGCTCGACATAAGCGAGTTCCTCCACCGAACGGAAACCCTCCGAGGCCAGCAGACGGCCCACGACCTCGTCGACGTCGATCGCGCCCATGAACACTTTCGTGCGCTCGATGAATTCCTTCTGCCGGCGCTCCGACTCTTCGGCCTCGGTCAGAATGTCGATGTCCCAGCCGGTGAGCTGCGGCGAGGCGCACATTCTGGCCGCGGCGGCCGATCGCGAGCGACAGCTGATCGTCCGGCACCACCACTTCGATGCGCGAACTGTCTTCGTCGAGGACGACCTTGACCACTTCCGCAGGCTGCAGCGCATTGACGATGAAGGTCGCGGCGTCCGCCGACCAGGGGATGATGTCGATGCGCTCGCCCTGCAGCTCGCCGACGACGGCCTGAACGCGGGAGCCGCGCATGCCGACGCAGGCGCCGACCGGGTCGATCGACGAATCGCGCGACACCACGGCGATCTTGGCGCGCGACCCGGGATCGCGCGCGACCGACTTCACCTCGATGACGCCGTCGTAGATCTCCGGCACTTCCTGCTTGAACAGCTTCGCCATGAATTGCGGATGGGTGCGCGACAGGAAAATCTGCGGACCGCGCTGCTCGCGGCGCACGTCGTAGACATAGGCGCGGACCCGGTCGCCGGGGCGGAACATTTCGCGCGGGATCATTTCGTCGCGGCGGATGATGGCTTCGCCGCGGCCAAGATCGATGATGACATTGCCGTATTCGACGCGCTTGACGACGCCGTTGACGATTTCGCCGATGCGATCCTTGTATTCTTCATATTGGCGGTCGCGCTCGGCCTCGCGCACCTTCTGCACGATGATCTGCTTGGCCGATTGCGCCGCGATGCGGCCGAAATCGAAGGGCGGCAGCGTTTCCGAAATCCAGTCGCCAGCCTGCGCCGCCGGATTGCGCTTGCGCGCGTCGGCGAGCGAAATCTGAGTCGCGTCGTTTTCGACTTCGTCGACGACGAGCAGCAGCCGCGAGAAGCGCACTTCGCCGGTCTTGGCGTTGATCTCGGCGCGCACTTCGGTCTCCTGGCCGTAGCGCGAGCGCGCCGACTTCGCCGGTCTTGGCGTTGATCTCGGCGCGCACTTCGGTCTCCTGGCCGTAGCGCGAGCGCGCCGCCTTCTGCAGCGCGTCCTCCATCGACGCGATGACGATCGATCGGTCGATCGATTTTTCGCGCGCGACGGCCTCGGCGATCTGCAAAATCTCAAGTCGGTTGGCGCTGACGGCCATCGTCACTCTCCCCTCGAACCGCCAACGGGCTTGGGTTTGCCGCCGGCCTTCTTGAACTGGGTTTGAACGCCGGCCGGAACCAGCGGTTTTGGCTTTTGTTGCGCGGGCCCGCGAAAGCGCCCCGGTCCGCGACGCGGGCGCTTCTCCGCCTCCGCCTCCGCCGCCTCCTGCGGTTCTTCAGTCTGCTGGAGCTTGCCGGCGCGAAGCGACTCGCGAATCAGCGCCTCGGTCAGCACCAGCCGGCCTTCGTCGAGATCGGCGAGCGGCAGCGACACGTTTTTTTCCTCGTCAGAGCGCGCGTCGGTGCGCTCCAGCGCGAGACGAGCGCCATGTCCTTCGCCATGTCCTTCGCCGTGTCCTTCGCCTTCGACGCCGCGAATGACGCCGCGAAAGCGCTTGCGCCCGCTCGCGAGCGGATGCGTCAATTCGATCTTGGCCTCATGCCCCACGGCGCGGAGAAAGTCCGACAGGCGCACCAGCGGACGGTCGACGCCCGGCGAAGAAATCTCGAGACGATATTCATTGGCGATGAGATCGGCGACGTCGAGTTCGGGCGACAGCGCCTGGCTCGCCGCCTCGCAATCGTCGATCGTCATCGTTCCGTCCGGACGCTCCGCCATGATTTGCAGAGTCTGTCCGTTCTGCTGCAACAGCCGCACGCGCACGAGTCGGTAGCCCAATTGCGCCAGCACCGGCGCGGCAAGATGCGCCACGCGCGCGGCGACGCCGGTCTCGGCGACGAGACGCGGTTCATCGAGGGTTGCGATGGCGGCGGCGTTTTGCGTCAAGCCTTGTCCTTGAAGCCTCTCGGCCGATCAAAACAAAAAGAGCGGGTCCCCGGGGGGCCCCACTCTCAATGGGCGATCACCGAGATGATCGTTATGAGATGAAGTTCGACCCTATATGACAGGAGAAGCACGGAAAATCAAGAAAAACCGTTCCAGCGCAGCCGTCGCGCCCAGGCGAACGCCGTCGACGCCATAGTCCCCTGAATTGACGTCAGCTTTTGCGAGAGCTGGGCGCAAGGGCGCATGTTGACCTCGCCTCGATGGGCCCATAGGTTCCGGCCGAGTCTGACGCAGTTCATTGTTCGCAGTCGTTGGGGCGCGGCCGCCAATTGCGACATTGTGGAGATCTTTTACGGAATGCGATTGTCCTCGACGCTCATCGACGCCGACGCCGCTCGATTACGTTGGCGCGCATGCGCCGGGCCGAGGCGCTGATTTGCCGACGTCGGACTCCGCCAACGCCCCCGTGACCTTGGAGGCCGCGCGCGACGTTCGGCGCGACGGCGAAGGATTCTTCGCGCTTTCGGAAGAGCCGTGGCTGCGCGTTGACGCCGCGCAGGGGATGTCTCGCGGCGGCGTTGTCGAACTTCGCTATGCGGCGAGCTTTTACGACGAGCCGGCGCGGCCGATCCTGCGATTCTGGCTTGGCGGGCTTGGCGAGAACTTCAAAGAGAATATTCTTCCTGGGCCCTGCGAAGGCGTGGGCGTTTGGATCGGACGCATTCCCAGCGAAACGACGGAAATCTGGATCAGCCCGACAAATCGCTCCGGTCCCTTTAACTTCCGCCTATTGAGCGCGCGGCCGGTGCGCCGCCTCGATGCGCTGCGCAAAGCGGCGGCGGCGCCCAAGCGCCTGTTCTTTGCGCTGTCCGCCGGCATGGTCGGACTGACGGAGGAATCGGAGCTCAATTGGCGCTGGGCGTTCGGCGCGGCGCCGATGTCCGCCTATCCTTCGTGGCGCGCCGCGCGAAGGCGCGAGAACGACCCCCACTTCGATCGGCCCACCAGCGAATGGAAGAACGGGCCGAGAGTGGTCGCGCTTGTCGACGCGCGCGGCGCGGCGCCGCGGGATATTGAAACGACGCGCGCGAGCCTCGCGGCGCAGACCTATTCGAATTGCGCCTTCTTCACAAAGGCGGAAGACGCTGAGATCGACGCGGGCGATCTCGTCCTGCCGCTCGTCGCCGGAGATCGGCTGGAGCCTTACGCCTGCGGCTGCCTTGTCGATCATTTCGCCCGCCATCCGCAACAGGCCATCGCCTATGCGGATGAGATTGTCGGCGAAGGCGACGCCTTGCGCCCGCTCTATAAGCCCGGCTGGAGCGCGACGCTTCATCGCTTTGAAAACTACGTCGGCCGCGCCGCCTGTTTTCGCGCGAGTCTTCTGGCGAACCGGCCCGACTGGCGTGAAGCCGGCGCCGACGGACTGATCGATGGGCTGTTGTCAGCCGCGCAACACGACCAGGTTGGCGCGCTGCGCCGGCCATTGTTTCGCCTTGCGCGCGCAGTAAAAGCGCGACGAACGACGATCGACGCGATATTTCGCGGCGGGGCGCCGGCGGTGACCGTGATCGTTCCGACGCGCGACCGCGTCGATCTGCTCGCGCCTTGCCTCGACAGTCTGCTCCGCAAGAGTCTCTATCCTCAATTTGACGTTATCGTCGTCGACAATGACAGCGTCGAGCCGCGCACACAGGCGTTGCTACAGGCGCTGCAAGCGAAGGACGCCCGGCTCAAAGTCCTGCACAAGCCGGGACCCTTCAATTTTTCCGCGCTCTGCAACGCCGGCGCGCGGGCGGCGCATGGCGACTTTCTTGTTTTTCTCAACAACGACACCGAAATCGTGACTCCGGACTGGATCGAACGGCTGCTCTATTTTGCGGCGGCGCCGGACGTAGGCGCCGTCGGCGCCAAGCTCCTTTATCCCCGCGGCGGCGTTCAGCATGTCGGCGTCGTGCTGGGCATGGGCGGCGTCGCCGGACATTTCGGCGCTGGCCTGGACGAAAGCGATCGCGGCTGGATGGGCCGCAACGTCTCGCCGCACGAGACTTCGGCGGTGACCGGCGCCTGCATGATGATCGAACGACGCAAATTCGATGACGTCGGCGGCTTCGACGAAGTCGACCTTCCTGTTGAACTGAACGATGTGGATTTGTGCCTGCGCCTGGCGGCGCGAGGCTGGCGCGCGATCTGCAACGCGCAGACGATATTGATCCATCGTCAGTCGGCGAGCCGAAGAGGCGGCGCGATTCGTCTCCAGCGCGTCTATGAAATGGAGCGGCGCGCGTTCTACGCACGCTGGCGCGCCCTCGTTCGCGACGACCCGCATTTCCATCCGGGCCTGTCGCTTTACGCCCCGACCGAAGCTTTACCGTGACGTCAGACGCTTGCGCCGGGACCCCGACCCGCTTAATTTGCGGCGCGGGAAAGAAGTCTGCTCCGCCCGAGTGATGGGGTCGCCGGGAAGACCAACCCGTCGACGCGCCTAAGCGATTCAGCCTCAGTTAACATGCCTCGCGCATGAACCGGGTCAGCGACTTGAGGATAGATGAGCACGCATCGGGCTCCAAGACCGCGCAAACTGTCTGAAGTCATCGCCACCGCGCAGAACGCGGCGCGTTTCTCGTCTTCAAAGGCGGTCGAGATTCTCGCGCCGCTGACGACGAAGGACGTCGCCAGCCGGCTGCCGACGCTGATTCGCCTAAGCCTTGAGGGCATGGCGGAGACGCTCGCGACCGCCAGGTCGGGCGCGAGCGGCGGACTGATCGGACGCAGCTTTGTCTACGCCGTTGTTCTACCGACTTTGCTGTTCTGGCTTTACGCCTACTTCTGGCAGTCCGAGCGCTATGTCGCCGAGACGCGGCTGACCGTGCGCGCCCAGCATGAAAAAAAGACGGGGACCGACGCGGCGTCGATGATCAGCAAATTTACGGGGGGCGGGCCCGATACGTCCTCGCAGGACGGCTTCATCGTTCTCAATTACGTGAAAAGCCGCGCGATCGTCGCCGATCTCGGCGGCCGCGAATACATGGAGAAGAAGTTTGCGCGCTCCAGCATCGACTATTTCTCGCGGCTCGACAGAAACGCCAATGCGGAAGAAGTCTGGAAATATTGGCTGAGCCATATTTCCGCCAGCGTCGACACGCTATCCGGCATTTTGACCGTGCGCGCCGACGCGTTTATGCCCAAGGATGCGCTCGACGTCGCGCGCGACATCGTCCGGCTCAGCGAAGAGCTGGTCAACAAAATCACGCTGCGCAATCGCAGCGACGCTTTGAGCCGCGCCGAGCTCGAAGTGACGCTTTCGCGACAGATGCTCGCTGAAGCGCGCGAGAAGACGCTTCAGTTCCGCAACAAGAATGTCCTCATCGATCCGGGTTCGCGCGCCACAAGCATCGGCGAACTGATGGGCAAGCTTACTCTCGAGCGCATCGATATCGTCAATGCGCTTTCGACGTTTTCTTCATCGCTCTCCGGCGATGCGCCCAGCCAACGCCTGCAACGCACGCGTCTCGCCGTGATCGACCAACAACTCGCGGAGCTTAGGAAGAAGCTTACGGATTCGAACGCCTCCGACACGGTCTCCGCGCAGATCGCGTCCTACGAGCGTCTGAAGCTCGACGAACAATTCGCTGAAAAGCTCTATTCGATCGCCCAGACCTCCTATCATCGGGCGCGACAGGAGCTTGAAAAGCAGCAGCTCTATCTCATCACCGTCGTTGAGCCGACGCTGCCGGAATCCGCCACCTATCCGAAGGTTGTCGTCAACACCTTGCTGCTGTTCAGCGCGCTGCTCGTGACCTGGGCGGCGATCTCGCTGATCTATGCAAGCATCGAGGATCACATGGTTTGAGTGTCGCGCGCGATGACGTTGCCGTCTTCGGAAAGCGCCGACACAACCGATTCCTCAGCGAACGAATAGAGCGCCAGGTCGTCTTCGAGTAAATCGGCGACAAGGCTGATGCGCGACAATCGCTCGGCGAGCGCGCTGATCGAAGGGTGCACCACCGGCTCGTAGTCTCCGGCGAGGTCATGGCCAAGGATGCCCGTGAGCAGCGCGCTGAAATCGCGAAAGCGTCTTCGCACGCCGACGAGATCCATTGACGCGAGGTTTTCGAGCGCAGCCGTGACATGACGCCGCTCCGGCGTTTCACCCGGGATGCAGCCGAACATTCGCGTCATCGGGCTCATCAGCGCCTCGCGCTCCTGATCAGTCACATTGCGAAATTTCGCCAGCATCCCTTTCGTGTCTTCGAACGGCAGGTCGCTCACGAATTTGGTCAGCGCCGTCAGCCCGGTGAACAGCAGCGGCAACATGCGAGTCGAATCCGACTTCTGGATCAGGCTGAGGATCACCAGGCGCTGCGCCAGCTCCTCGAACGGGTCGCTCAACAGCGCCGCCGTCATGAACTGCGCATTGGAAAGAAAGTGCGAGTAGCGCGGGTAGCTCGAGCGCCCCGACATGAAGATCGACTTGTTGAAACTATTGTTGATGAGCACGAGCATTGTCTCGAAGCCATAGCGCTCCGTCGACGGATAGGTGAGCGTGAACAGATTTTTCGATCGACCGCCCAATTTCTCAATGGGGCGAATCGAACTGTCGAACAGAAAAAATTTGCGCTCGATATGCTTTCCCGCCTTGAATCGCCGATAGATAAGAATTCCGGTGTCGGCATCGAGCAGTTCGATATTCTCGAGGTCGGGCAGCCCTTTGACGATCGAGCCGTCGACCGCAAAGCCAACGAGGCCGGTGACGTGAACGCCGAGGTCGCGAACGTCCGGACGCTGGATGGTGGCCGAGATTTCGATGTCTTCCTCTCCCGGCCGGCGCACCAGGATTTTCGGAACGGCGGATGGGTTGTCCGGCGCGAGCCAGCCGCAAATGACCGCGCCTTTGTCATAGTCAATATTGAAGAACACGAACGCTCCAATCGAACCATTGAGCGCAGCCGCTGCGCGCCTCGGACCGGATTTCGCGAGCTACTTCGCCATGTGATCGCGAACGAGGAAGGCCACGGCGAGGAGCGCGAGCCAACCGATCGTCGCCGGGGCGACGATAATCGCCCATTCGATCCAGCGCCGCGGATAGAGAGACTTTTCCGCAAGCGTCGGGCGAAGGAAGGAGATGAGATAGGCGCGCTGCGTTTCCAGATCGACGCGCGCATTTTCAAACGCCGCCACCGCGAGCGCATATCGTTGCTGCGCGAGATTAAGTTCAACCTGATGCCGCGAGAGGACGCCGGCGCGTTGCGCCAGCGAGCCCGCCGCCTTTTCGCCGCCGCTGGCGATTTGCGTCGAATAGTCGTCAATCTGGCTCTTGAGGCTCTGAACGCGTGCGGTGAGCAGCCGCGCCTGAGGCGAATCGAGCGACTCCGAGTCGCCGTGCAGCGCGAGGTCTTCCTCGGTGTGCGAGAGTTCAAGCCGCAGCGTGTTGATGATCTTGTTGATCGCTTCCGCCGCGGCGGGCGCGTCGAGCACGCCCTCGGCGTTGCGCGCATCGCGCATGGCGCCTGTCGAATTCTTCAACTGTGCTTCGGCGCGCGTCAGTTCGGTGCGGGCCTGCGCCAGCGCATCGCGCCGGGAGCGCGTTGACAGTTCATTAACCACCCGCTCCGAAAGTTCGGCGATATTTTGCGAGATCGCCAGCGAATCGCTAGGCGTGAAGGCGCGCACATTGACGGAGATGATGTTCGACATCAGGTCGATGCTGGCGTCGACTCGCCGTTTCCAATATTTTTCCAGCTCCTCGATAGGATCGTCCGGATCGAAGCTCGAAAAATAATCGACGCCGGGCCGCGAAAACATCGCGCGCAAGCCGATCTTCTTGTCGAGCGCTTCCACCATCCCGCGGCTGCGGATGAAATTGACGAGGACCTGCGCGTCCTGCATCTGCCGGGAAGCCTGCGAACCGATGGCCCCGCCGCTCAACAGGTCGAGGCTCGACGCTTCTCCGGCGCGCAATGCGAATTTGGTCTCGGTCACATATTGCTTGCTGGCGATCAGTCCCCAATAGATCGAGGCGACGAGGAATGGGGCGACGACACAGGCCGCAAAGCTGGCGAGGACGCCGAGACGGAAGGCGCGATCGCCGCGGCGCGCCTGAAAGCCGCCGCCCCCGGTGATCACCTTCACCGGCCCGCGCGACTTATTCGCCGCCCGACGCAGCGCCTGCGCGATCGACTTGGCCTTAAAGCCGGCGTCCTGCGGGCTCAGCGGCGCCCACTCGGGCTCCGTGATCGTGACCGAGAGCTTCGACTGCTGCGCGTGAATGGTTTCAGGCATTGAGCTTCTTATAAAGTTCGATCGCGTCGTCGATCTTGGAGAAGACGTGAATTTGTCCTCCCGCCAATACCATGCCGCGATCGCAATATTGCTGAATTGTCGTCATGGCGTGCGACACCATGATAACGTCCGCCGTACGCCGACGCTTGGCGAACTCGTCTTGGCACCGAGCCGCAAAGCGCGCGTCGCCGACCGCGGTGACCTCGTCGATGAGATAGCAGTCGAAGTCGATCGAGAGCGAAAGGCCAAAGGCGAGACGCGCCAGCATGCCGGACGAATAGGTGCGTATCGGGGCGTCGATATAGGCGCCGATCTCGGCGAAGTCCTCGACGAAGCTGATGATCTTGCGGGCGTCGTGTCCGTAAATTCGCGCCACGAATTTCACGTTTTCGCGTCCGCTCAGCATCGGGTGCAGACCGCCGGAGAATCCCAGCGGCCAGGAGACGCGCGACGAGCGCACGACCCGGCCGCCGTTGGGCAGCTCAGTGCCCGCCAGGAGACGCATCAGGGTCGATTTGCCGGCGCCGTTAACCCCCAAAATTCCATAGCTGCGGCCAGCCGGAAAATTGAGGCTGACGTGGTCAAGCACGACCTTTTTGTGGCCGTGCGAGCGATAATATTTGAAAACATTGTCCAGCTTGATCATGATTCCCGAGCGGCGGCCGGTCTTTCCGTCGCCTTTCCCCCAGGCGCAGCCCCCTGTGCGCGCCGGGGTTTCGTTACGCCGAATTTCTGGCTAAGTCATGGCGAAGCGACCGACGGCGTTCAGGCCCGGCGATTGAAATTCCTAGATTTCCGGCGCCGCTCGCTTGCCGAAGCTCAAATGTAAGGCGCCCATGACGAACAAGAAGTCCGAGACCCGCCTCCAAGGCGTGCGCCGCCATCTGCGCAACGGCTACATTATCCTGACGTCTCGGGGCGCCGTGGCGCTTTTCGGCGCGGCGATGCGCGAATTGGCGAAACTCGTCGATTCGCCGGTCGGCGTGTTCCTTGCGCCGCGCGATATTTTGCGGGACGGCCCGCGATTCCTGCGCGAACAGGGCTTGCGCGCCGCCTGCGGCGCGGTATTGCGCCAGATCGCCGCGCAATATGATCCGCCGCTGGGCCGACGGCGCAATCAGATCAACGACCCGCTGCGGCAGGCGGCGATCAGCTATTACTATTCCTATGAACTGACCAAGCCGGACGGGGTGGTTCCATCCCGCCGCCCGGTCAATGAAATGGATTTTGCGCTCGAAACGCCTTTCGCCTATGACGCCACCCCCGAGCGTGCGCGCTCGATCGTCGCCATCGTGCACGCGTTCTATCCGGACGCGCTGCCGCTCGTCCTCGAAAAGCTGGGCAATGTTCCCGGCGCGCTCGATCTGTGCATATCGACCGACACCGAGGAAAAGCAACGCGCGATCGAGAAGATCTGCGCCGACTGGCGCAAGGGCAAGGTCCTGACTCGCGTCTGTCCCAATCGCGGACGCGACATCGCCGCCAAATTCTTCGGGTTTCGCGACGTCTACGCCGATTACGAACTCTTTATCCACCTTCACACCAAGCGCTCGCCGCATGGCGGCGAGGCGTTGGCGCGCTGGCGCGACTATCTTCTCGACAATCTTCTCGGGTCCGAGGCCATCGCCGGTTCGATTTTGTCGCTTTTCGACGATCCAAGGCTCGGCATCGTTTTTCCCCAGCATCTTTTCGAACTGCGCGGCATCTTGAATTGGGGCTATGATTACGATCTGGCGCGAAACCTGCTGAAGCGACTCAACGTCGAGATCGACAAGAATCTTACGCTCGAATTTCCCTCAGGCTCGATGTTCTGGGGGAGAACCGCCGCGATCCGTCCGCTGCTCGACCTCGACATCGACTTTGCCGACTTTCCGCAAGAGAGCGGCCAGGTCGACGGCACCCTCGCCCACGCCATCGAGCGTTCTGTGCTGTTAATCGCCGAATCGGCCGGCTTCGAATGGCTCAAAGTCGCGCAGCGCGAACTCTATCCGATGGGCCATACGTTGCTGCCGGTGCGCAGCCGCGAAGACGTGGCGACGCATCGGCTCAAGGTCTTTCAGCCGTCACTGGCGTGCGTCGACTCCAATTTCCACGCCTATGCGACAGTGATCGCCGAAACGCGGCCTCTCCTGTCCTATCCCTCGCGCAATGATCGGCCGCGCCTGACGCTGCTGACCCCGACCGTCAATCCGCAGCAAACCTTCGGTGGGATTGCGACCGCGATGAAGCTCTTTTCGGCGCTTCTGACCGAACTCGGCGACGCCTTCGACGCGCGCATCGTCGTGACCGACGCGGATATCGAGCCCGACGCCTATGCGCTGCTGCCCGGCTATACGCCCGTTCCTTATGCGGCGAGCCTCGACGCCGAGAAGGCGGCGCTCGTCGACGCCAATGAACGGGAGGGCGGCAGGCTGAACCTGCGCGCCAACGACATTTTTTTCGCCACCGCCTGGTGGACCGCGGAATTCGCTCTCGCCATGGAGCGTGAGCGGGCGCGTTATTTCGGCGGCGCGCGACCTTTCGTCTACCTCATCCAGGACGACGAGCCGAATTTCTACGGGCGCGGCGCGAAATACTGTCTTGCCGAAGCCACCTATCATCACGGCGATCAGACGATCGCGATCATTAACTCCGAAGAGCTTTTCTCCGAGATGACCGAAAGGTATCGGTTCCGTGACGCCTATTATGTTCCCTACAAGCTGAACGAACGCATCAGCGAGCGGCTTGCGAATGTCGCGCGAGAACCGATTATGCTCGTTTACGGCCGGGAAAAAGTCGCGCGCAACGCCTTCGAACTGATTTGCGCTGCGCTCGTCATTTGGCAGCAACGCGATCCGATTCGCGCCAGCCGCTGGAACATCGTATTCCTCGGCGAGGATTTTCCGGATTGGCTTCTCTATCCGGTGCAGAACGCGACTGTTGGCGGAAAGGCCGGTCTCGACGATTATGCCGACTACCTCAGTCGCGCGCTCGTCGGCGTTTCGCTCATGATCTCTCCCCACCCGAGCTATCCGCCGCTCGAAATGGCGGAAGCGGGCCTTGCGACGATCTCCAACACGTTTGCGGGAAAGGATTTGCGCCGCCGGTTCGACAACATTGTCGCGCCCGACCGGCTTGATCCCGCCTCGCTTGCCGATTCGATCGAGGACGCCGTCAGACGCATGGAGCCTCTCGTTGGCGCCACCATCGCGCGCCAACGTCATTCGGCGCCGTCGGCTGACTCAACGCGTCTTTTCGAACCCACAGCGGTCGCCGCTCAATTGCGCCGCGCAGTGGCTTCGCCGCTTTTGTCGACAGGCGAGAACTCCCGGTCCATTTCCGCGAGCACCTGCGAGACATATTGACCATAGCCGCTCTTGGAGAGTTTCGACGACGCTGTGCGCACCTGCGCGGCGTCGATCCACCCCGCCCGGAAGGCGATCTCTTCAAGGCAGGCCACGCGCTGTCCCTGGCGCTGTTCGATCGCGCGCACATATTCTCCCGCCTCGATCAGCGCCTCTGGCGTGCCGGTGTCGAGCCACGCGAAACCGCGGCCAAGTCGAGCGACCTGGAGTTCGCCGAGCTCGAGATAGATTCGGTTGAGATCGGTGATCTCCAATTCGCCGCGCGGGGAAGGCTTTAGTCGCGCCGCGAATTCCGGAGCGCGTTCGTCATAAAAATAGAGGCCGGTCACCGCCCAATTCGATCTGGGTTGCGGCGGCTTTTCTTCGATCGAGATCGCGCGGCCGGCTGAATCGAATTCGACCACCCCATATCGCTCCGGATCGCGCACATGATAGGCAAATACCGTGGCCGCGCCGCATGACGATTTGCTCAGCGCGTCCGGCAGGCCATGGCCGTAAAAAATATTGTCGCCGAGGATGAGCACCGAACGCGCGCCTCCGACGAAATCGGCGCCGATGAGATAGGCCTGCGCCAGCCCCTCCGGCCGAGGCTGCACGGCGTAAGACAGCGACAGACCCCATTGCGCGCCGCCGCCGAGCAGCCGCTTGAAGGACAGCAGGTCTTCCGGCGTGGTGATGATCAGGATTTCGCGAACGCCGGCCAGCATCAGCGTGCTGAGCGGATAATAGATCATCGGCTTGTCGTAGACGGGAAGCAATTGCTTCGACGTAACCAACGTCATCGGATGCAGCCTTGTGCCGCTTCCTCCGGCGAGAATGATGCCGCGCATGGGTATCCTGTTCAGTTTGGAATTAATCTGGCGACGCACGCGTTCACGGAATCACGCCAGTTCGGCAGCGCGATCCCGTAGTTGGCGTTGAGTTTGGCGTTGTCGAGCCGGGAATTCGCCGGCCGGCTAGCCGGCGTCGGATAGTCCGCGGTGGCGATGCGCTTGATGCGGACGGGCCTGCGGCCGTGCGTCTGCGCCGCGGAAAAGATCGCTTGCGCCATATCGGCCCAGCTTGCTTCGCCCTGGCCGGTCATGTGGAAAACGCCGCGCAGGCGGGAATCGGAGTCGTCGATCAGTCTTTCGGCGATCGCGAGCAGCGCGTCGGCGATGTCCAGCGCGCTCGTCGGATTGCCGATCTGATCGGCGACGACGCCGATTTCATCGCGCGTCTCCCCGAGACGCAGCATCGTCTTGACGAAATTGGCGCCAAACGGGCTGTAGACCCAGGCGGTGCGCAAAATGACGCAATTGTCGCAGCGCGCCGCAATCTGCTTTTCGCCCTCAAGCTTTGAACGTCCATAGGCGCCGGTCGGGTGCGGCTCGTCGTCTTCGCGATAGGGGCGATCAAGCGTCCCGTCGAACACATAGTCGGTCGAAAGATGCAGCAGCGGCGTCTTCAGCTCGGATGCGGTTTCGGCGACGTAGCCTGCGCCCGCGCCGTTGACGGCCATCGCCGCCTCCGGCTCGCTTTCGGCTTTATCGACTTGCGTGTAAGCGGCGGCGTTGACGATGGCGTCGCAGCGCACGCTGCGCAGCGACGCGAGAACCATGTCTCGCGAGGAGAGATCGAAACGGGGCCGGCCGAGCGCAAGCATTTCAACGCCGTTTGGCGCCCGTTCGATGAGCGAGCTGACGACCTGACCGGTGAGTCCGGTGACGGCGATGCGCCTCAACTTGCCCACTTAAGCGAAAACCTCCGGCAGGTCACGCAGCCGCGGCCATTTGCGATCCCTTTCCGACAACACGGCGCGTTCTGGGGCGACCGGCCAGTCGACGCCGATGTCCGGGTCGTCCCAGGCGACGCCGCAATCATGCTGCGGCGAATAAAAGTTCGTCACCTTGTAGATGACTTCCGTGTCAGGCTCGAGCGTGACGAAGCCATGCGCGAATCCGATGGGAATGAATAGTTGGCGCCAGTTCTCTCTCGAAAGCTCGACGACGACATGACGTCCGAATGTCGGCGACGACCGCCGCAGATCGACGGCGACGTCGAGAATTGCGCCGCCGACCACGCGAACGAGCTTGTCCTGCGCGAACGGCTCGGTCTGGAAATGCAATCCGCGCACCGTGCCGACGTCGCGCGACAGCGAATGATTGTCCTGGACGAATCTGAAATTCAGTCCGGCGTTCGCCCAGGTCCTTTCATTATGCGTTTCGCAAAAAAAGCCGCGCTCATCGCCGAATTTCTTAGGCGTAACGAGCTTCAGCCCCGACAACTCCAGATCTTCAAACAAACCGTCCCCCAACCGCGCTTCAGGCAACCGCTTCTTCTTGATCGGCAAGCACGCCGAGGCGCTCGCCGCGATAGGCGCCTGAGCGGATCGCCTGCCACCAGTCCGGATTGTCCAAATACCAGCGCACGGTCTTGCGAAGACCGGTTTCGAATCGCTCGACCGGCCGCCATCCGAGTTCGCGCTCGATCTTCGAGGCGTCGATCGCGTAGCGCAGATCATGTCCCGGCCGATCGGCGACGAAGGCGATAAGGTCGCGATGCGATCCGGCGCGCCGCGGGCGGAATTCGTCCATCAATTCGCAGATCGCTTCGACCACGTCGATATTGCGCCATTCGTTGCGTCCGCCGACGTTATAGGATTCGCCGACCTGGCCTTCGCGCGCCACGCGCATCAGCGCCGAGGCGTGATCCTCGACATAGAGCCAGTCGCGCACATTTTCGCCGCGGCCATAGACGGGCAGCGGCTTCTCCTCGATCGCATTGATGATGGTGAGCGGGATGAGTTTTTCGGGAAAGTGATACGGGCCGTAGTTGTTCGAGCAATTGGTGACGATCGTCGGAAGCCCGTAGGTATGACGCCAGGCGCGAACGAGATGGTCCGAGCCCGCCTTTGACGCCGAATAGGGCGACGTGGGCGCATAGGGCGTGTCTTCACAAAAGAGGCCTTCCGCGCCGAGCGCGCCGAAAACCTCGTCGGTGGAGATATGCATGAACCGGAAGTCGCGCGCGCGGGCGTGATCGAGCCCGCGCCAATAGTCGAGCGCCGCCCGGAGCATGACAAATGTGCCGACGACATTGGTTTCAATGAAGGCGGCCGGCCCGTCGATCGAGCGATCGACATGGCTTTCGGCGGCCAGGTGCATGACGACGTCGGGCTGAAAATCGGCGAAAGCGCGCGTGACCGCGCCGGCGTCGCAGATATCGGCCTGCAGGAACGAAAAACGCCGACTGTCGGCGACCGGCCGCAGCGAGGCGAGATTTCCCGCATAGGTGAGTTTGTCGAGCACGAGAACCTGATCAACGCCCTTGCGGATGGCGCCGCGCGCAACGGCCGAGCCGATGAACCCCGCGCCCCCGGTAATCAAGATTTTCATTAAAGCCCCACTGTTAGCTAACGCTGCGCCCTGAAATCCTGCGAGCCTCATGGCGAAGGCTGGCGAAGGCGCCGATCGCGGCTCTCGCCGTTTACGCGCACTATGTGGCGGAACAACGTCATGGTTCTGCACAAGTTTCGGCGCGCGAGACGGCGCGCCCGCTCGCCGGCGAATTGCGCGACCGGCGTCCGGGCGGATATGCTGCCTGTGACTTCAGCTTCGCATGGCGGCGGCGCCATGCCAACCCTTGGGCGCGGCCGTCAATGTGGAGGGAGCAGTTCGATTATTTCTGGGATGGGCGGCGCAGACTGGCCATTGGCTGGTTCGACGGGGCCGATCGCGCGACCGCCTCGGCGGCGCGTCCGGAACTGACGGTCTTCTCGGCGCGCGATGAGCGCTTTACCAGCGCCGCCCTCGTCGACGTCATCGACGCCGCGCGCTGGCGCTCGCGCATCATCATCCTTGACCTGCCGCCCGACCACCGATTTGTCCGGCTGACCAGCGCCGACGGCGGCGAACTCGCCCTGGCGCTCGCTGCGGAACGCGACCTGCCGCAAGGCGCGGATTGGCGCTTGCTCCTGACGATGCTGCCGGACGCCGGCGGCGCCGAGCCCGTGGCCTTTCGACTGGCGGCGTTTCCGGCGCGCGGCGACGTCGAGAGGCTGTCGCGCGAGCAAACCGGGGCGGCCGGCGCAAGACTGGTCTGGGCGATCGGCCAGCGCCGCGCCGTCGAACGCGCCGATAACGCCGTCGTCATTCGCCTCGCGCCGGCGCGCCGCGTTTTCCCAGCCTATCAAAGCAGGCTCGTCCTGGAGGCGGCGCCTTTCGACACGCCGGCGGCGGGCGACGCGCGCGAGGCGCCGTTCGCCATCATGGAGCATTGGCTGCGCGAGACAGGTTCGCCGCGCGTCATCCTTCGCCTGCGCATTCCTGATTCAATCGAAGAGAGCGCCACATTGCTCGGCCGATGCAGCGTGGCGCTGGCGATGAACCAGCGCCGACGGCTGAAAGGCTGGACGCTCGATCAGCGCGTGGCGGGGGAGCCCGCCGTCGATCCGCTCGCCTTCGAGGACCTGCGACAGGCGACGGGAGATCCTCATGAACATCCCGACGCCGCGGAAACTGCGGAGCCGATCGTCGTCGGCAATCTTCTTTCGCTGCTCATCGATCCTGAAGAGGCGGAAGTCGACGGCGTCGCGCTGCGCCGCAGCCGCGAAAAGAGCGCGCCCGGCATGGGCGAGATTGTCGAGATTGAATTTTACGGCGCGGCGCTTGGCGACGACGTCGGCCTCGTCTGCCCGGCCGCTGGGCCCGGAGACCTCGGCGTGGCGCCGGTCGATCCGGGCGGTCCCGTCTATGTCCGGCTGTTTCGCGTCGAGGGCGACGGACTTGCGCCGCATCGCCCGACGGCAGACGAAGGACTTGTCGACGAGCTGATGCGCCGCGCCGCCGACGCCGCACGCGGCGCGACCGGCGCCGCCGCCCGCGCCGTGGCCGAACGCGCCGCCGGGCTGAAAAGCCGGTGCGACAAGCTTGTCGCATCGCTGAACGGCGCCCTCGCGCGCGCCGAAGTCGCCGCCCGCTTCGAGCCGCCCGGCCTGTGGGATACGCTGGAGCCTCTGGCGCAGACGAGTTTCGCCGCGCTTGTCATCGACGCGACCGGGCCGGCCCGCACAGGGCTGCAGCAGTTCGGCGGCTATGGCGCTTTTTGCGCCGACCCGGCGCTAGCGGCGGCGATCGCGCGTGGCGGCGAATTCGCGCAGTCCGCGCATCCTTGCGCCGAAGCCCCCGGCGCGCGCGGCGCGCCCTCTCTCCTTGCGCGCTATCTTGAGGCCTGCGGCGCGCGCGGCATGGCCCCCGCGGGCATTGACGCCATGCAGGAGGCGCGGCTTATGCGCGCGCTCTTGAAAGAGCCCGAAGTCGCCGCGCTGCGCGAGGCGCGGATCGCTCTGGCGATCGACGACGGCGTCCGGCGCGAAGCGGCGCATGCGGCGCGCGTCATCGCCGACGCCGCTGCGGTGGAGCAGGCGCGGGCGCATTTTGCCGAAGCGGGCGCGACGGACGCCGCCGACATGCTCGACGCCTATCTCGACTTGCGGCGCGCCGGCGGCTGGGCGCCTGCGCATGAAGCGCCGACCCTCGCCGCGCTCGTCGCCCGCGCCGGCGTCGAACTCGACGCCGAGCGGCGCCAAGCCGAAAGCGTTACGCAAGCGCCCCCGCCAGCGGCAAGCCGGAAGGGCCTGTTCGCCGCGATGCGCGGGTTTTTTGGCGGCTGAAAATCGAGCGCCGACGACCGGATAGGCCCGCGGCGCGCAAGCGGATGCAGATAAATTAATCAATCTTTAAAGCTGTGCGCGCGCTTTGGCGGCGCCGAGCCTATACGTCGCCTTCGAAGGCGCAGGGAGGGGCCGTCAGCTTTGCCCGATGGCGGGGCGGCTCTGCGGCTCTGATTGCGCCTCAGGCGGCGGGTTTGGCTTGTTCGGCGACCTTGACTGGAAGCTGCGTTCGAATCGCGTCGACAATCCTTTGCATTGCAGCGTCCGATTCAGCGGCGCGCTGCTCCGCGACCATCGCCCGCTGCTCCATGGCCGCAAGCTCGGCCTGCCGCGCCGCGAGCAGCGACTGCAGCGTCTCGATATCGTTGCGCGTCTGAACGAGCGCCGCGGAGAGTTCGGCGGCTTCGGCTTCCGATTTGCGCAGCGCCGCTTCGGCGTGATCGCCGCGCTCCTCGGCGCGCTCCAGCTTCTCTCGCACCGCATTGGCGGTGGTGTGCGCCCGCGCCACCGCCTGAGCGGACTGCTTTTCAAGCTCCTTTATCGCGGCGGCGGCCTGGGACACGAGGTCCAGCGCCGCCATGGCGTCGTCCGGGGGGCGCAGCCGCTGACGGGCCGGAAAACTCGCCGCCGGCGGCGCTGGGGGCCTGTTGTCTCCTCTTGGGATGATTTCGTCCATCACCTGATCCAGATCCAGGGAATCCATTTGGCGCCCTCCGACATCGCTTGAGCTGGATTTGGCCAGCCGTCCGGTCAGATTCTCATTATGGTCAAGAATCCGGCCAAATCTCGACCGCTAGGTCTAGTTTTGGCTCCGGCGAGCGAGGTGAGCATCCCTCATAGGACAGAAACGGCCTCCATAAGCCAGTAATTAAGCCAATACGATCGCCGCTGCGACCAAAAACACGTCCCGCTCGCAGAAATTCCGCGCATGCGCTGATTATCGCCGCGCGCCTGCAATAATTGTGGCCCAATAGGCTCAGCCGGCACACGCTCGGACCCTGACCAACAAGAGCTCATCATGAACACAATGGCCGACTCCGCGATTTCCCGAGATGCAGGGCTGGCGCATCCGGCGCCCCAGCGCTTTATTCGCTTTTTCGACGAGGTCGGCATCGCCGACGTGCCGCTCGTGGGCGGCAAGAACGCATCGCTTGGCGAAATGTACAGGGAGCTGACGGCGAAAGGCATCCTCGTGCCCAATGGCTTCGCCGTCACCGCTGAAGCCTATCGCTATACGCTCGACCATGCAGGCGTCTGGACCGCCCTTGAGCAGGCGCTCGAGGGCCTGAATGCGGCCGACGTCGACGATCTCGCGAAGCGAGCGGCGTCGGCGCGCGAGATCGTCTACAGCGCGCAAACGCCGCCCGATCTCGATGCCGAAATTCGCGGCGCCCTGGCCCGCCTCACCGAAGAATATGGCGCCGACTTGACGGTCGCCATACGTTCCTCGGCGACCGCCGAAGATTTGCCAAGCGCAAGTTTCGCCGGCCAGCATGACACCTATCTCAATGTGCGCGGCGCCGCCGCCGTCCTCGACGCCGTTCGTCATTGCTTCGCGAGCCTGTTCACCGACCGCGCCATCCGCTACCGCATCGACAACGGCTTCGATCATTTCAAGGTGTTCAACTCCGTCGGCGTGATGAAAATGGCGCGGTCGGATATGGCCGCGTCCGGCGTCATCTTCACGATCGACACCGAAAGCGGATTCGAGGACGTCGTATTCATCACCGGCGCCTACGGTCTTGGCGAGAACGTGGTGCAGGGCGCGGTCGATCCAGACGAATTTTACGTGTTCAAGCCCACCTATCGGCAGGGCAAGCGCGCCGTCTTGAAGCGCGCGCTGGGGGCAAAAAAAATCAGGATGGTGTTTTCCGACCGCGGCAGGGCGACGACGCACAACGTTCCGACTGACGTCAAGGAAAGAGAGAAATTCTGCATATCCGACGAAGAGGCGCTGACGCTGGCCGGACAGGCGATGGACATCGAGGACCATTATAGCGCCAAAGCCGGCGCGCGCCGTCCCATGGACATCGAATGGGCCAAGGACGGCGTCGACGGCCGGCTTTACATCGTGCAGGCGCGCCCTGAAACGGTCGCGTCTCGCCGCGACCGGAACATCGCTGAAATCTACAAGGTGACGAAGCACGGCGCAGTGAAAATCGAAGGACGCGCGGTCGGCGCCAAGATCGCCAGCGGCAAGGCGCGGGTGATTGAACACGCCAATGCGCTCTCGACGTTCCTTCCGGGCGAGATCCTCGTCGCCGACACCACGTCGCCCGATTGGGGGACGGTGATGAAATCGGCCGCGGCCATCGTGACGAACCGCGGCGGGCGCACCTGCCATGCGGCGATCGTCGCGCGCGAACTTGGCATTCCCGCGATCGTCGGCACCGACGCGGCGACGCGCCTCATCCGCACCGGCGACCTTCTCTCCGTCAGCTGCGCCGAAGGCGACGTCGGGAAGGTCTACGAAGGCCCGATCGAGTTCGAGGTGGAGAGAGTCAATCTTTCGACTCTGGCGAAGCCCGCCACTCACGTGATGATGAACGTCGGCAATCCCGACAGCGCTTTCAATCTCGCCGCCTTGCCCAATGACGGCGTCGGTCTCGCGCGCATGGAGTTCATCATCGCCGACTCGATCAAGGCGCATCCGATGGCGCTCGTGCACCCCGAGCGGCTTGAGGCGGGCGAACGGGCCGAAATTGCGAGACTGACCGCCAATTATGCGAGCCCCGCCGAATTCTTCGTCAAGCGGCTGTCGGAAGGAGTCGGCGCGATCGCGGCGGCGTTTTATCCCAAGCCCGTTGTCGTGCGCATGTCCGACTTCAAGAGCAATGAATATGCGTCATTACTCGGCGGCGCGGTTTTCGAAGCTCATGAAGCAAATCCGATGATCGGCTTTCGTGGCGCTTCGCGCTACGCGCACCCCGCCTATCGGGAAGGCTTCGCGCTTGAATGCGCGGCGATGAATCGCGTGCGCGAAGACATGGGCCTGACCAACGTCAAGCTGATGATTCCCTTCTGCCGCCGCATCGATGAGGCGGAGAAGGTCCTTTCTCTCATGCGGGAGCTTGGTCTCGAACGCGGCAAGAACGGACTCGAAATTTATGTGATGTGCGAAATCCCAAACAACGTCCTGTTGGTCGATCGCTTCTCCGAACATTTCGACGGATTTTCGATCGGCTCCAACGATCTGACGCAACTGACGCTTGGCGTCGACCGCGACTCGGAAATCGTCGCCTTCGACTTCGACGAACGCGATGAGGGGGTCAAGGAGATCATTCGCTTGGCGATCGACGGGGCCAAGCGCAACGGCCGTCACTGCGGAATCTGCGGCCAGGCGCCCTCGGATTATCCGGAAATCGCCGAGTTCTTGGTGCGCCTGGGAATCGACTCGATCAGCCTCAACCCCGACACGGTTTTGCAGACGACGCGGCGCATCGTCGAGTTGGAAAAGCGTCTCGGCAGAGCGCCAAGAAAGACGGATTGATTAGTCGCGCCCGTTCTCAATTTCCCCGCTTCAGGTTGCGGTCGCGCAGAAAAAGTGGGAACCGGTTTTTCGCGTAAAGCGCGCTCTGAACCATTAGAATCGATCACGTTATCTGCGTTCAGGCGAGTCCGCCTGAACGCAGCGTGATCTAGCGCCCTATATGTGTCGATCTGCGAGCGGCGCCGACACGAGTCCGGCGACGCTCAAGAAGACAAGCGTGCGACGGGAGAGACCGATGAAACCAAGATTAGGACTCATATGCGCCGGGCTGCTTGCTTTCGGCGGAATGGCCCAGGGCGGAGCTGTCGACGCGCATCGCGCATTTCTTCCGGGCGCCATCAAATGGGCGCCGGCGCCGACCTCGCTGCCGGGCGGGGCCGAAATGGCGGTGCTGTATGGCGATCCGACCCAGGAAGGGGATTTCGTCATTCGCATCAAGGCTCAAAAAGGCTATCGCGTTCCGCCGCATACGCATCCCACGGCGGAGTTCGTGACGATTATCTCGGGCGCCTTCAGCTTCGGCAGAGGGCAAACAGCCGACCGCGCCAGCGTTGAAAAGCTTCCTGCCGGCAGCTTTATTTTAATGCCTGCCGGCGTCCTGCATTACGTGTTTGTCGATGAGGACTCAGTTCTTCAGATCAACGCGACCGGCCCCTGGAAGATCGACTATTACAGTCCAAAAGACGATCCGCGTCTCAACATCGCGCCTGCCGGAGCGCCCAATCCCTAGAGCGCTTCCCGATCACATGGAATCATGTGATCGATAAGGAATCGCTCAAAATTAAAACGTTGGAGCAGGTTCTCATCGAAAAAGTCTGTCAACTTTTTCGGAACCTGCTCTAGCGGATAACCATTCGAGAAAACGGCTCGCGCCTTTACATCCAAGGTCGCGAGCCGCTCCTTTTGGGCTTCCGCGCGCTGGCGGCCGCCTCCTGTTTCAAGGTAGGCGCGCTGACGTCGATGACAAGCAGGACCGTTCCGCCTTCGTCCGACCCGGCAAGCCGCGAGCAACAATATTGCCTTACGTCGACGCTTTCGTTGCGCCGACGTTCATTGCGGCGATCATCCTCCCGCGCGCCTTTTTCTTGCGCCGGGACCGGCTCGGCGCCCGCGCCTCCACGCCGGCGCATTGATGCCGCCGCAATTCGGCTGTGTGCAAAAATTCCGCGGCGGCCCAGGGGGTTCGCTACAGGCTTATCTTTTGCGCCTTTCGCCTTTACAGTTCCGCCGGCGCGGTAGATTCCGCAACCATCAATGGAGATCAATGATGTTTCGCTTTTCGCTCGGACGCGCGTTTTCTGCGATGTCCTTCGCCATCGCGCTCGCGCCCGGCGCCGTCATGGCTCAATCGGTGCAAGTCGGCGCCCTTCTCTGCCATCTCTCCGGCGGAGTCGGCATGATCATCATAGAAAACCAGGCGCTCGACTGCGTTTACACGGACGCTCAGGGCAATCCGCCCCAGCATTACATCGGCAGACTGACCAACGTCGGCGCCAATATCGGCATCAGCGGTCCGGGCCAAATGATTTGGACGGTTCTCGCCGCCACAAATAGCATCCAGCCCGGCGCGCTGGCCGGAGACTATATCGGCGCGGAAGGATCAGCCGCGGTCGGCGCCGGCGCCGGCGCAGCCGTCCTTGTCGGCGGCTCCAACAAGACGATCTCTTTGCAGCCCGTTTCCGTCTCGCTGGGGACAGGGCTCAACGTCTCCGCCGGCATCGGCAATGTCAGTCTGCAATATATGCCGGTGACGCCGCCGCCCCCGCCGCCCGGCCCCGCGCCCAAGAAATCCCGCCACCATCGGTAAACTCGGTCTGCGCAACGGGCGGCAACACTGGGCGCGCCGCCTGCGCGCCCGTTCCTTTTTGCGGCCGTGATTTCATTTTTGATGCGGCGTTCCGATGTAAGGGAATTCTTGCAAAGTATCGGCGTGCGGCTTCAGCCCATCCGGGGGGATGTCGCCCTTTGAGAGAAATGACAGCCGAAAATTGATGACATCGTCGGCGAAGGTGCGGCCGTTTGGGTAGCCCGCAGGCTTTGTGGGATCGAAGCTCAGCATGTCGGGCAGAATGCCGTGTTCGTCGATCGCGGCGATCGCCTCGTCCCGCGTGTAATTGCCGGTATGGCCCATCAGATGGATGAACTGTTCAAGCCAGCGCTTGCGGTCGTTCACGGGTTCGCTGGCGTTATACTCTTCCTTTGTTTCGTCGGTGTTGAAGAAACTGCTGACCGATGGGTGGCCGGCGCGATCGACATGAACGAGTTCGCCGTTGCGACGCACGCTGCACCGGCCCCAAATTCTGACGCCCGGAGCGCCGCCAAGAGCGCTCGTCGGCATTTCGACCACGGTCGAAAGCACATTGGCCTCAGTGTTCGAATCCTTGCCTGTCCAGGGAGATTTGCCGCCAAGATGTGGCGCGGTGAAGTTTCTGCCCCCGGACGTGTCGAAGAGCGCGAGAATGCCGTCGTAGTCGAAAAAGAAGGCGTCGCTGCGCACGCCGGCGAAAAAGGCGAAATCGCCTGACCGCACGATATTCGGCTTTGGACCAAAGGAAACTTCGGCGCCCGACACGATCTTTTCGCCGACGGGTGCGGGAGAATGCGACTTTGCGCCGCGCGCTAAAAGGACGTCGAAGGTCTGCCTGCCGTTTTGCTTTGGCGAAAACACATAGCTGATGGCGATATCCGTCAGGCAATCCCCGTCATTGTCGATGTTGAGCCGGTAGATGGCGTCGGGATGAAACTCGTCGAAAGAGGGATTGGCGTTGAGGATGATCGCCGTCCGAGACGGATCGCTTGGCGATTGGAAGGCATAGAGATCGCACAAGTCCAATCTCTGATCGCCAAGCGGCGGACCGAGACTGAGGCCGGTGAAATGATTCGACATGTGTCGTCTCCTTTAAGGACGTGGGAACATTAAGGACGTGGGAACATTAAGGACGTGGGAACATTAAGGACGTGGGAAAGATCTCCAACTGAACCAGCGGCGCGATTATCCGAGAACGCTATGTCGCCTTTGTTTCAACATCAAGATTAACTCCGTTCACTCGGTTTGCCCCGGATCAACCTGATGATGCTCGAAAAATCCGCGTCGCCTTGGCCCGCGGCCTGATGCAGGGCATAGAGCTGAGTCGCTGCGGCGCCGAGCGGCGAGGCCGCGCCCGCGCGAGCGGCGGCTTCCTGCGCAAGCCTTAAGTCCTTCAGCATCAGGGCGGTCATGAAGCCTGGCCTGTAGTCATTGTTCGCGGGAGACGTTGGGACCAACTTCGGCGCCGGACAATAGCTCGTGAGCGACCAGGACTGGCCCGAGGAGATCGACGCAGCGTCGAACAGCGCCCGATGCGACAGTCCGAGCTTTTCGGCGAGAACGAACGCTTCGGCCGTCGCGATCATGGTGACGCCGAGCATGAGATTATTGCAGATTTTCGCCGCCTGCCCCACGCCGGCGCCGCCGCAATGAAGCACATGCGCGCCCATATGTTCGAGAATCGGCTTCGCCGCCGAGAACGCCTCCGCCGCGCCGCCGCACATGAACGTCAGCGTCGCCGCTTTCGCGCCGGCGACGCCGCCCGATACCGGCGCGTCGACCGAGAGCGCGCCGCTGTCTTGCGCGAGACGATGCGCGGCGCGCGCGCTTTCGACGTCGATCGTTGAGCAGTCGATCAGCAGCTTGCCGCGCGCTTGCGGCGCCATTTCGCGCCAGACGGCAAGCGTCTGATCGCCGCTCTGCAGCATGGTGATGGCGACTTCGGCGCCGTCGATCGCCTCGCGCAAGGATTTGGCGGCGACGACGCCATCCTGAGCGGCGGCTTCGATCAGCGACGCATTAAGGTCGAATCCCCGCGTCTCGACGCCGGCGCGCGCAAGCGCCGCCGCCATGGGCCGCCCCATATTGCCGAGACCGATGAAGGCCGCGCGCATCATCGCTTAAGACAAGGTCGGCATGACGAAACTCGCGCCCGTCCTGACGCCGCCAGGCCATCGCGACGCGACCGTCTTGGTCTTTGTATAGAAGCGAATGGCGTCAGGCCCGTGCTGATTGAGATCGCCGAACATCGATCGCTTCCAGCCGCCGAAGGTGTAATAGGCGAGAGGCGTCGGAATCGGCACATTGACGCCGACCATGCCGATTTCGACGCGAGAGGCGAATTCGCGCGCCGCATCGCCGTCGCGGGTGAAAATCGCGACGCCATTGCCAAATTCGTGGTTGCTCGCAAGCGACAGCGCCTCGTCGAAGCCGCGCGCGCGCACGACGGAGAGCACAGGGCCGAAGATTTCCTCCTTGTAGATCCGCATCTGTGGCCGCACGTCGTCGAAAAGGCACCCGCCCATGTAAAAGCCGTTCTCATAGCCTTGCATCTTGAAGCCGCGGCCATCGACGCGCAGTTTTGCGCCCTCCGTGACGCCGAGAGCGACGTAATCTTTGACCCGCTCCAAATGCGCGCGTGTGATCAGCGGGCCGAAATCTGCCGAAGGATCGGTCGAAGGGCCGACGCGTAGATTTTCGACGCGGGGCTCCAGCCGAGCGACAAGCGCGTCGGCGGTTTCTTCGCCGACCGGCACGGCGACCGAGATCGCCATGCATCGCTCGCCGCCCGACCCATAGGCGGCGCCCACCAAAGCGTCGACGGCCTGATCCATGTCGGCGTCAGGCATGATCACCATGTGGTTTTTTGCGCCGCCGAAACATTGCACGCGCTTTCCATGCGCAGCGCCGCGCGCATAAACATATTCGGCGACGGGCGTGGAGCCGACAAAGCCGATGGCTTTGACTCGCGGCTCTTCCAGCAGCGCATCGACCGCCCCCTTGTCGCCGTTGACGACATTAAGCACGCCCGCCGGCAAGCCGGCTTCGAGCATCAGTTCGGCCAGAAACAAGGGCGGGCGTAATGCCGGCGACGACGCCGAGCGGCTGGCGCATCGAATAGACGTCAAAGCCCGCCGTCGCCGAATCGGTAAATTCGCCCTTCATCAGATGCGGAACGCCGACGCAAAATTCGACGACCTCGACGCCGCGCTGAATCTCGCCCATCGCGTCGGCAAGCGTCTTGCCGTGCTCGCGCGCGAGTATCGCCGCAAGCCTTTCCTTCTCGCGCGCGACGAGATCGACGAATTTCATTAGCACGCGGGCTCTGCGTTGCGGATTGACCGCCGCCCATTCGCGCTGCGCCGCGACAGCGTTTTCGACCGCCTCGCGGACCTCTTCGCGGCCGGCGAGCGGCACGCGCGAGATCGCCGCGCCGGTCATCGGCTCATAGGCGTCGGTGAACCGGCCGGACTTTCCCCTGACCCGGCGTCCGCCGATAAAATGCCAAAGCTCTTCCATGTTCGTTCATCTAAGGCGCGTCCGCGCGAAGTCATCTCGCTACGGCGGGCGACGCAATGTCATCTCGCAAGATGGCGCTGCGCGCCTATATGTTGAAGAGAGACGGCTTCCACGACGGACGACCGCGATGGGACTGCAGCTCACGAGCCAAGACAAGAATCGATATGCGCAGGCGCCGCGACGGGCGGACTGGACGATTGATCAGAACTGGGCCTCCTACAGCGACGCGGAGCACGATCGCTGGAACAGGCTGTTCGCCCGCCAGGCGAAGCTCTTGCCTGGCCGAGCCTGCGACGACTTCCTGGAAGCAAAGCGGAAGCTCGAACTGTCGCGCTCCGGCATTCCGGATTTCGCCGATTTGAGCCGCAGATTGGGGGCGATGACCGGCTGGAGCGTTGTCCCGGTGGCGGGGCTCATTCCCGATGACGCCTTCTTCGATCATCTCGCCAACCGGCGCTTTCCCGCCGGCGCGTTCATTCGGCCGGAGTCGGAGCTCGAATATTTGCAGGAGCCCGACGTCTTCCATGACGTCTTCGGCCATGTGCCGCTTCTCGCCAATCCTGCCTATGCGCGTTTTCTCGAAGCTTACGGCAAGGGCGGCCAACGGGCGCTGGCGCGCGACCAGCTCCACAATCTCGCGCGGCTTTACTGGTATACGATCGAGTTCGGGCTGATCGAAACGCCGGCGGGACTCCGCATTTTTGGGGCCGGAATCATGTCCTCGCCTTCGGAAACGATCTTTTCGCTGGAAGACTCGTCGCCGAACCGCGTCGCCTTCGACCTCGAACGCGTCATGCGGACGAATTACATCATCAGCGACTTTCAGCAGACTTATTTCGTCATCGAAAGCTTCGAGAAGCTTCTCGCCGACGCCTATCAGGACTTTGGTCCGATCTATGATCGGCTGCGCAACGCTTCGGACTTCGCCGCACATGAGCTGGCGCCGGGAGATCGCATCATCTCGCGCGGGGATTTCCACTATTTTCGCGCCAAGCGGCGCGCCTAAGATTGTCGGCCCAAGTTCGCCACCCGTTGCTCGATGGCGCCGAAAATCGAGCGCCCGTCGGCGTCGCGCATCTCGATTCGCACCACATCGCCAGCCTTCAGGAAAGGCGTGTGCGGCGCGCCCTCGATGAGTTTCTCCACGACGCGCTGCTCGGCGATGCAGGAGTAACCGTCTCCGCCCTGCGCGATCGGCCTGCCGGGTCCGCCATCGGCGCCGCGGTTGGACACCGTGCCGGAGCCGATGATCGTTCCGGCGCCAAGCGTCCTGGTTCTCGCGGCGTGGGCGATGAGGCGCGGAAAGTCGAAGGTCATGTCCTTTCCGGCGTCGGGCCGGCCGAGCGGCGCGCCATTGACGAAAGAGCGGAGCGGCAGCGAGAGCCGGCCGCCGTCCCAAGCGTCGCCAAGCTCGTCGGGCGTCACGGCGACGGGTGAAAAAGCGGACGCGGGCTTTGACTGGAAAAAACCAAAGCCCTTGGCAAGCTCCGGCGCGACCAGTCCCCGCAGGGTCACGTCATTGACCAGCAGGATAAGCTTGATATGGCCGTGCGCTTCCTCTGGCGATACGCCCATCGGAACGTCGTCGGTGACCACGGCGACCTCGGCCTCGAGATCGAGCTCGTGCTTTTCGTCCAGCAAGGGAATGTCGTCGCGCGGCCCAAGGAAGGCGTCGGAGCCTCCCTGATACATCAGCGGGTCGGTCCAAAAGCTCTCCGGCATCTCGGCGCCGCGCGCCTTGCGAACGAGCGCGACGTGATTGACATAGGCCGAGCCGTCCGCCCACTGATAGGCGCGCGGCAGCGGCGAGGCGCAGTCCTCTTCGCGAAAGGGAAAGCTTTCGCGAAGTCCGCATTCGAGTCGCGTCGCAAGCGCGAGTAACTCCGGCGCGACCGCGTCCCAGTCTTCGATCGCCGACTGCAAAGTGGGCGCGATGAAGCCCGCCGCAACGGCGCGCGACAAATTGCGCGAGACGAGGACAAGCGCGCCGTCGCGCCGGCTCTTCAGGGACGCGAACTTCACGGTCCATTGCCGGTAAAATGAAGGCGCAATCCCGACCAGCAATCCGCATAATCCTTCTGCAGGGTTTCAAGCGACAGGGCGAAAGCGGTCGGATAGAACGGCAATCGAGACTCGAACATGAAGGCGAGCCCGTCGTCGATCTTCGCCGGGGCAAGATCCGCCTGCGACGCCTGCTCGAAGGCTTCGGCGTCCGGACCATGCGGCAGCATGGCGTTATGCAGCGACATGCCGCCCGGCTCGAAGCCCGACGGCTTCGCGTCATAGCGTCCGTAAATCAATCCCATGAATTCGCTCATGACGTTCAAATGATACCAGGGAGGCCGGAACGTATGCTCCGCGGAACAGCAAGGAGCCTACGGGACAGAATTTTCGCAGATCATATTTATAGGGCGCATAATCGCCGTGCCAGGCGACGACGTCGAGCGGCGAATGGTCGATCTCGCAGCGATAGAAGCTTCCGCCCCATTTGACCATGAGGCGGCAGGGCTTGTCTTTGTCTTCGAATGCTGCGGTCGGCGTAAAGAAGTCGCGCGGATTGGCGAGCCCGTTTGCGCCGATCGCGCCGAGATGCGGCAATGTAAAAGGCGCGCCGTAGTTTTCGCAGACATAGCCGCGAGCGGGGCCTGCGGAAAGCTCAATCCGAAATTTCACGCCTCTGGGGATGACGCTGATCTCGCCCGGCGCGCAGTCGATGAGGCCGAACTCGGTGAAGATGCGTAGCTCGCCGAGCTGCGGGACGATCAACAGCTCGCCGTCGGCGTCGTAGAAATAATCGTCCTCCATCGACTGGGCGGCGAGATAGAGATGCGCCGCCATGCCGATTTTCAGCCCGCAATCGCCGGCCGTCACGATGGTGTGCATTCCCTCGATGAAGGAGCCGGCGTCGCCGGCGACCGCGCTCGCGCTCCAGCGCAACTGTCCGAGCGGCGCGCCAACATCGCGGCAGGGCGGGGTTTTCCAATAGGCTTGCGCAATCGCCTTAGGATCGCGGACATGAAGGACGGAGGGGCGAATGCGGTAGAGCCACGAGCGCCGGTTGAGATGTCTTGGCGCGGTAAACGCCGAACCGGACAATTGCTCGGCGTAAAGGCCGTAAGGGCATCGTTGCGGAGAATTCTGACCGATCGGCAGCGCGCCCGGCAGGGCTTCGCTTTCAAATTCATTGCCGAAGCCATGCAAATAGCGCGTCGGCGTCATCGCTCAGCCCGCCGCTCGGTTCAAGACGCCGCGGCGGATTTGATCCTCTTCAATTGACTCAAACAGCGCGCGGAAATTTCCTTCGCCGAAGCCTTCATCGCCCTTGCGCTGAATGAATTCGAAGAAGATCGGCCCGACGACCGTCTTGGAGAAAATTTGCAGCAACAGACGGCGTGCGCCCGTCGTGACGCCGTCGATCAGAATGCCGAGCTCCTTGAGACGCTGCGTCGGCTCTCCATGGCCGGGAAGCCTTTGCTCCAGAGCTTCATAATAGGCGGCGGGAGGCGAGGGCATGAAATCGAGCCCATTATTGCGCATCGCGACAACAGTCTCATAGATGTCGCGACAGGCGCAGGCGATGTGCTGAATTCCTTCGCCTTTGTAGGCGTCGAGAAATTCCTCGATCTGGCTTTTTTCGTCAGCGCTTTCGTTGATCGGGATGCGAATCTTGCCGCAGGGACTCGTCATGGCGCGAGAGCGCAGACCCGTCAACTTGCCTTCGATGTTGAAGTAGCGAATTTCACGGAAATTGAAGATGCGCTCATACCATTTCGCGAGCGCGTCCATGCGCCCGCGGCGCACGTTATGGGTAAGATGGTCGATCGTCGTCAGACCGACGCCGACAGGTTTGGGGTCGCGCTCGCCTGTCCACTTAAAGTCGACGTCCCAGATCGAACCCTGGTCGCCATATCGGTCGACAAGATAGATCAGCGAACCGCCGACGCCTTCGATGGCGGGAATATTCAGCTCCATCGGACCTACGCCGGAAGCGACAGGCTTCGCGCCGAGCGAAACGGCGTGACGCATCGCCTTCGCGGCGTCGACGACGCGGAAGCCGATGCAGCAGACAGAGGGGCCATGCGCTTTCTGAAATTCGGCGGCGAAGCTGCGCGGCTCGGCGTTCAGCACGTAGTTCACTTCGCCCTGGCGATACAGCGTCACGTCCTTCGAACGGTGGCGCGCGACAGCGGCGAAGCCCATCTTTTCGAACAGCGCCGCCAGTTGCGCAGGATCGGGGTGGGCGAATTCGACAAATTCGAATCCGTCCGTTCCCATCGGGTTTTCGGCGGGCGCTCCGGCGCCGCCAAGCGTCGAGTCCATTACGAGACCTATACAGCTTTCGCAGAGCTGCTATTTAGATATTGCGTCGCCGATCCGGTTAAAGGCCCATGATCCTTTACGATTATTTCCGCTCATCGGCCGCCTATCGCGTGCGCATCGCCATCGCGCTCAAAGGACTCGTCGTCGAACGCCGGCCGATCCATCTCTTGCGCGGAGAACAGCGTGATCCCGGCTATCGTGCGAAAAGCCCGCTGGCGATCGTCCCGACGCTGGAGCTCGACGACGGGACGCTTATTACCCAATCGCTAGCGATCATCGACTATCTTGACGCGCTGAAGCCCGATCCGCCGCTTTTGCCGAGGGACCGCGTTGTTGCGGCGCAGGCGCGAGCGGCGGCGTTGACGATCGCCTGCGAGATTCATCCGCTCGCCAATTTGCGAGTCATCGAGGCGCTACAAAGAGAATTCGACGCCAGGGACGATCAGATCGCCAAATGGCGCAAGCGCTGGATCGCCGAGGGCCTCAGCGCGGTTGAGACGCTGATCGCCTCCGCGCCCTTCGCCTTTGGCGCAGAGCCGTCGCTTGCCGACATTTGCCTCATTCCGCAGGTCTATAATGCGCGGCGTTTTGACGTGCCGCTCGAGGTCTGCCCGCGCATAGTTGCGGTCGATGCGGCCTGCGCCGCGCACCCCGCCTTCCTCGAGGCGCATCCGCAAGCGCAGCCGGACGCCGAATAGCTCTCAAGAGGCGAGCGTCAGATCGGCGATGACGGCGGCCAGGAAGCGGCCGGCTTCGCCGCCGGTCACCACGCGATGATCGAAGGTCAGGCTCAGCGGCAAAATTCGATGCGCCGCCGGCGCGCCATTGACCGCGACGATTTCGTCGCGAATGCGGCCGGCGCCGAGGATCGCGACCGTCGGCGGCAGCACGATCGGCGCGGCGTAGCGCCCGGCGATCATGCCGAAATTCGAGAGCGTGATGGTCGCGCCGCGCAGCTCCTCGGGCGGAATGCGGCGAGCGGCCGCGTCCTGCCGCATGCGGTCCAGTCCCTTGCGCAAGTCCTGAGCGTCGCGATTGCCGACATCGCGCAGGACCGGCACGAACAGGCCCTCTTCGGAAAGGTCCACAGCCACGCCGAGGTCGATCTTTTTCATCACATGGCGCGCGAAGGCGTGAGGCTCGAACCAGGCGTTGAGCGCGGGCTCCGCCTTGCAGGCTTGCGCCAGAGCGCGAATCAGCCGGACGGTCGTGTCGGCCCCAGCGGTCCATGCATTGATGTCCGCGTCGTCGACGATGGTGGCGGCGGCGACTTCCGCCTGCGCCTGCGCCATATTATGCGCCATGGCGCGACGCGCGCCTCTCAGCGGCTCGGCGGCTTCGGTCTCGCTGAGAATGCGCGCCACGCGTTCGACATCCTGAACGGTGATCAGCCCATCGGGGCCGGAGGGCGTCACCATCGCGAGATCGACGTTAAGCTTGCGCGCAAGCGCCCTTACCGCAGGCGTGGCCCGTAGCGCGCCGCCGGCGTGACCGACGGAAATTGGCTGGTCGCGGACAACCCCGGCGCCATGCTGAACGGCGCCGACGACCGAGCCCGTATCCTCCCCCGCGCCTTCAAAGCCCACTAGCGGCGCGCCGATGCGGATGACGTCTCCGGCAGAGCCAAACAGCCGCTCGATGCGGCCGGCCTGAGGCGACGGGATTTCGACGACGGCCTTGGCGGTTTCGACGGCGACCAGCGGCTGATCGACCTTGACGTCCTCGCCGGCGGCGACGCGCCATTCGACGAGTTCGGCCTCCTGCAACCCCTCTCCGAGATCGGGAAGACGAAAGATGTTCATGACGCCTCCATCGCTTGCCGAACGCCGTCGACGATACGATCGACGCTCGGAATATATTGCTTCTCCAATTTCGCGAGCGGCACGACGACGTCATAGCCGGTGATCCGCCTGATCGGGGCCAGCAGCGAATAGAGCGCGCGCTCCGCGACTTGAGCGGCGATCTCGGCGCCCAGACCCGCAGTGCGCGGCGCTTCGTGGACGATGACGCAGCGTCCGGTCTTTTCGACCGAGCGCAGGATCGTTTCGGCGTCGAGAGGCTTTAAGGTCGCGACGTCGATCACGTCGACCGTGACGCCCTCTTCTTCGAGCTTATCGGCGGCGGCCAGCGTCTCCGGAACCATTGCGCCCCAGGCGACGATGGTCGCGTCGGCGCCTTCGCGCAACACGAAGCAGGCGTCGAGCGGCAGCTCGGCGCCGTCGTCCTCGACCTCCTCACGGAACAGGCGATAGAGCCGCGTCGGCTCGAGAAAGATGACCGGATCGGGATCGCGCACCGCCGCCAGGAGCAATCCGTACGCGCGAGCGGGCGAAGAGGGCGCGACGACGCGCAGCCCCGGCATGTGGGCGAACATCGCCTCGGGACTTTCCGAATGATGCTCGGGCGCGTGAATGCCGGCGCCGCAAGGCGAGCGAAGCACCATGGGGCAGGTCATTCGCCCGCGCGTGCGGTTGCGCAGACGGGATGCGTGATTGATGATCTGGTCGATCGCCGGATAGATGAATCCGGAAAACTGAATTTCGGCGACGGGCTTCAGCCCCATCGCCGCCATGCCCACCGCGACCCCGGCGATGCCGCCTTCGGCCAAAGGCGTGTCGATGACGCGCGCGCGGCCGAAGCGCGCCTGCAAGCCGTTCGTGGCGCGAAACACGCCGCCATTGACGCCGATGTCCTCGCCAAGCAGCAGCACATCCTCGTCTTCGCTCATTGCCCGCGCGAGCGCGAGATTGACCGCCTCGACCAAAGTGATTTCAGACATCGCCCTGCTCTTTTTGTTCGGCGAAGCGACGCGCATCCTCCAGTTGCCACTGCATCGAATCAGGGAGCTTCGCGTAAAGATGCTCGAACATCGCGTCGGAGTTGAGCGGGGAAGCGCTCAGATAGGCCGCGACTTCCCGATCGACCTCTTCCGCGCAGTCCTTGAGAAGCTCCGCTTCCTGCTCTTTCGACCAGGCGCCTTCACTGACAAGATAGGAGCGCAGCCGAGCGATCGGTTCGCGCGTCCACTGCGCGCGGACGATCTCGGGATCGCGATAGCGCGAAGCGTCGTCGGCGGTGGTATGATCGCCGAGACGATAGGTGAGCGCTTCGATCAACGTCGGTCCGCCGCCCGATCGCGCTTTTTCGATCGCCCAACGCACGACTTCATGGACTGCAATGACGTCATTGCCGTCGACCTGGCGTCCTTCGATGCCGGCGGCGACCGCCTTTTGCGCAAGAGTCTCCGCCGCGCTTTCGAGTTCCCGCGGCGTCGATATCGCCCAGCCGTTATTGTTGATGATGAAGACGACCGGCGTTTTCCAGACCCCCGCCATATTCAAGGCTTCGTAAAAGGCGCCATTGGAGGTGCCGCCGTCGCCGATGAAGGTGACGACGACGCGATCCTCTTTCCGCATCATCAGCGCGTAAGCCGCGCCGACCGCATGCGGCGCCTGAGTGGCGACGGGCACGCAATTCGGGAAGTCGCCGCGCGTCTTTTTGAAATCGCTGCCGCGCTCGTCGCCGCCCCAATAGAGCAAACATTCGGACATTGACATGCCGCGATAGAATTGCGCCGCGTGATCTCGATAGGACGGCACGAGCACGTCGCGTTCTTCCATCGCCGCCGCCGCGCCGACGCCGATCGCCTCCTGGCCGAGCGCGGAAGCGAAGGTGCCGAGCTGACCCGTGCGCTGAAGGCTAATCGCCTTATTGTCGAAGGTCCTGGTTCGCGTCATCGCGCGATAGAATTGGACCAGCCGGTCAATGTCCTTCGCCGACGTGCTGGCCGCCTTGCTGATCTCGCCGCTTGGCGACAGCAGTTGGACAAAATCTACAGGGAGATCGAAGCCCATCTCAATATTTCCCATCGCCCCGCTCCTGATGAGCGAAGTAGCGCAGCGATGCGGGACGTCACGGCGCCGCGCGAGAATTTTTGCGGTTTCGTGCCGCAGCGCGGGAAAGCGAATCCCCGATTCTTTCTCATTTCGAGACGGATTTCGCTGCGGAACAGATCGTCTGTTTCCTCTCCTTCTCGCTCGAATGGCGCGACATCGCCGCTGTCGACACTGTCGATGCTGGACGTTTCATCGCGCTCACGTTCGTCGAGCGCCGCAAGCCCATGGCGGCGACGCGCCGAACTGCGGATCGGCGGCGGATGATGCACATGTCGAACGAGGGACTGCATAACGGAAACCGGCGCTAGCTTGGCCGTTCGATGGCCATGGCGGTCGCCTCTCCGCCGCCGATGCAGAGCGCCGCGACGCCCCTCTTCAGCCCCATCGCCTCCAGAGCGGAAATAAGAGTGACAATGATCCGCGCGCCGGAGGCGCCGATCGGGTGGCCAAGGGCGCAAGCGCCGCCGCGAACATTCACCTTGTCGTGCGGCAGGTCCAGTTCGCGCATCGCAGCCATCACAACGACGGCAAAAGCTTCGTTGATCTCGAAGAGGTCGACGGCGCTCGTCGTCCAACCGACCCGATCCATCAGTTTGCGGATCGCTGCAATCGGCATGACGGAAAAGCGGCTCGGCGCGCCCGCGACGGTGACGTAGCCCCGAATGATCGCAAGCGGCTTCGCGCCCGCGCGCTCGGCGTCGTCAGCGCGCATCAGAGCAAGCGCCGCCGCGCCATCCGATATCGCGCTGGCGTTGGCGGCCGTGATCGTTCCATCCTCCCTGAACGCCGGTTTGAGGCGCGCGATATCTTGCGGCTTGGCTTTGCCAGGAAGCTCGTCGCTGGCGATGAGTCGCGCATTGGCGCCATTGCCGAGCGTTATCGGCGCGATCTCCCGAACGAAGGAATTGTCGGCCGTGGCGCGTTGCGCGCGCGTCAGCGAGGTCGCCGCATATTCATCCTGCATCTTGCGGGTGAATTGATGCTCCCTGGCGCAGTCCTCGGCGAAAGAACCCATCAGCCGGCCTTTTTCATAAGCGTCCTCGAGACCGTCCAAGAACATGTGATCGAGGATTTTGCGATGGCCCATTCGATAACCGGAGCGCGCGCGATCGAGCAGATAAGGCGCGTTGCTCATGCTCTCCATGCCGCCGGCGACAGCGACCCGCGCGCCGCCCGCAGCAAGCTGGTCGCTCGCGAGCATCACCGCCTTCATGCCGGAGCCGCACATCTTGTTGACGGTGACCGCCCCGACCGTCTCCGGCAGGCCGGCGCCGAGCGTCGCCTGACGCGCGGGCGCCTGGCCTAGGCCGGCGGACAGAACGCAGCCCATCACAACTTCGTCTATGTCGCTTGTAGCGAATCCGGCGCGCGTTACGGCCGCTGCGATGGCGTGGGCGCCGAGCTGCGGCGATGGGACGTCCTTCAACTCTCCCAGAAACGCGCCGATCGGCGTGCGCGCGGCGCCGACGATGGCGACGGATGCGGCAGCGCTCATGACAAGATCCTCATCGGCTGGCCGGTTGGCTCTCCCAACGAGAATATGGCGACGAATTCCAGTTTTTAAACGTCGGAAGCGGGGTCCCGTCGCCCGCAAGAATGTCTTCGACGGCGTCATCGCTCACCGCGTCCAGCCTGTCCGGCGACCATTTCGGAAGCCGGTCCTTGTCGATGATCGCGGCGCGGATGCCTTCGTAAAGATCGTGGGTCGCCAGCATGCGGCACGCCGCCTTGAATTCATTGGTCAGGCAGGTTTCGAGATCGGGAGCCCGCCCAGCGCGCTGAAGCAATGCGCGCGTCACTTTCAGGGCCGTCGGCGACTTCGCCCTAATTTCGTCGGCGGCGCGCAGGGCAAATTCCGATCCCTCGCGCGCGAAGGCCGCGATCATATCCACGACCTTCTGATGCGTGGCCGCTTCGGCAAGCGCCCGCCTGTGTGACGAAAGTTGGCCGCGACCTGGCTGGCGCGCGAGACGCCGCAACGCGGCGTCGACATCCTCGGCGCCCTCGATCGTCGAGAGTTCTCCAATAAGTCGCTCAACATCCTGCGAATGGATCATGAGATCGGCAAGACCGGCGTCCATGGCGTCGGCCGCCGTAACCGGCGACGCCGAAAGCGCCATGTAGAGACCGATCTCGCCGGCTCGTGAGAGCAGCCGGGTCGCGCCCACGTCGGGAAAAAATCCGATGCCGACCTCCGGCATGGCGATTCGGCTCCGCTCAGTCACAACCCGCCGATTGCCATGCGCTGAAATGCCGACGCCGCCGCCCATGACGATCCCATCCATGATCACGACATAGGGCTTGGGAAAGGAGGCGATGCGGGCGTTGAGTTCATATTCCTCCCGCCAGAAGTCGGCGAAAAGCCGCTTGTGCGCGGCCTCCAGCTCATAAAGAATTCTCACGTCGCCGCCGGCGCACAGACCGCGATCGCCGGCGCCCGTGACGAGCACGGCGCAAACGCCGTCGTCGTCGCCGAATGCGTCGAGCGCGCGCCGAAACTCCCGCACCATGGACAGCGTCAGCGTGTTGAGCGCCTGCGGTCTGTTGAGGAGAATGCGTCCGAGACGGCCCTCGCGCGAGGCGATGAGATCCATATGCTTACTTCAGCAGCGTGCGCGCGATGATGACGCGCATAATTTCATTCGTTCCTTCGAGAATCTGATGGACGCGCAAGTCCCGAACGATCTTTTCGATTCCATATTCGCTTAAGTATCCATAGCCGCCATGCAACTGCAGCGCCTCATTGGCGACCGCGAAGCCGGCGTCGGTGACGACGCGCTTCGCCATCGCGCACAGCGTCGTGGTGCCGGGGGACTTCGCGTCGAGCGCCGCCGCCGCGCGCCAGAGGAATGTTCGCGAAACTTCGAGCTGCGTGGCCATGTCGGCGAGCCGGAACTGCAAAGCCTGGAATTCATCGAGCGCGCGCCCGAACGCCTTGCGGCCGCCCATATAGCGCAGCGCGTGATCGAACGCCGACTGCGCGCCGCCGAGCGAGCAGGCGGCGATGTTCAGACGCCCGCCGTCGAGCGCCGTCATCGCGATCTTGAACCCATCGCCCTCGCGTCCGATAAGATTTTGCGCGGACACGCGGCAGTCATCGAAGATGACGGCGCGCGTCGGCTGGGCGTTCCATCCCATCTTTCGCTCGAGCGCGCCGAAACTTAAGCCCGGCGTTCCGCCTTCGACGATGAAGGCGGATATGCCTTTCGGGCCCGGCTCGCCGGTGCGCGCCATGACGACATAAAGATGATCGTCGCCGCCCGCGCCGGCGCCCGAAATGAACTGTTTCGCGCCACTCAAGACATAGTGATCGCCGCTGCGCGTCGCGCGCGTGCGCAGCGCCGCGGCGTCCGACCCGCTGCCGGACTCCGTCAGGCAGTAGCTCGATAGAACCTCCATCGCCGCGAGCTTCAGCAGCCATCTATCGATCTGACGCTCGCTTCCGAAAACGTCGATCATCGTCGCGCACATGTTGTGAATCGAGAGATAGGCGGCGATCGTCGGACAGCCCATCGCGAGCGCCTCGAAGATCAGCACGCCTTCGAAGCGCGTCAGCCCCGCGCCGCCTGAAGCCTCCCGGACATTGATGGCCGCCATGCCCAGCGCCGCAGCGGCGCGCAGCGCGTCTACAGGAAAGACATGCTCTCGGTCCCAATCGAGGGCAAAGGGCGCGAGGCGATCGCGTCCAAAGTCTCGCGCCGTCTCGCGGATGGCCTCCTGCTCGGCGCTCAATTCAGCATAGGTCGACATATCGTCATTTACCGCAATTCGTTGACCGATCATCTGTCGCGGCGAGGCTTTCCGACAAGCTGTCGGCTTTCATCGCATGTCGCCCGGACGATCGCATTTTGCGCCATAGGCCACCGCCACACGGCTCGTCGGCGTTCGATCGAGCTGCGCGCAGGCGAAGGCCCCCGCCTCTATGAGGCGATCGAGCGACACGCCGGTTTCGATGTCCATTCGTTGCAGCATATAGACGACATCTTCGGTGGCGACATTGCCGGCCGCGCCAGGCGCGAAAGGACATCCGCCGAGGCCGGCGACCGAACTGTCGACGACGCGGACGCCGGCTTCGAGGCAAGCGAAAATATTGGCGAGCGCCTGTCCGAAGGTGTCATGAAAGTGCACCGCGATTTTGTCGAGCGGCGCGACCCGCGCCACGCGCTCGACCAATCGGCGGGCGGGCAGCGGCGCGCCGACGCCGATCGTATCGCCGAGCGACACCTCGAAGCATCCCATCTCCAGGAGCGCGCCGGCGACCGAGACGACTCTCGCGCCATCAACCGCGCCTTCGTAAGGGCAGCCCAAGACGCAGGAGACATAGCCGCGCGCCATGACGCCATGGCGCCGCGCTTTCGCGACGACTTTGGCGTATCTTTCAAGACTTTCCTCGATCGAGCAATTGATGTTGCGTTTTGAGAATGTCTCGGAGGCCGCGGCGAAGACGGCGATCTCGTCGGCGCCGGCGGCGAGGGCGTCCGAGAGACCGCGAAGGTTTGGCACGAGAACGGAGAGCCGCAGATTTTGCTTCAAAACGAGCGCGAGAGTTTCGTCAGTGTGCGCCATTTGCGGCACGGCGCTCGGCAAGACGAAGCTGCCGGCTTCGATGCGCGTAAGCCCCGCAGCCGCGAGGCGGTTGATGAGTTCGGCCCTTGCTTGCGGCGGCAGCGTCAATTTCTCGTTCTGCAAACCGTCGCGCGGTCCGACTTCGACGATGCTGACTCGTGACGGGACGCTCATGCGCCTTCCTTTCGCATGAGCATAACGAGTTCGGCGCCTTCCTTCGCCCTGTCGCCGACGGCGCAGGCGACGCTCTTGACGACGCCGTCATGCGGCGCGGCCATGGCGATCTCCATCTTCATCGCCTCCAGAACGACGAGCGTCTCGCCCTTGCTAACCGCATCGCCCGAC